>MEQT01000185.1:2649-18600 GCA_001770325.1 Betaproteobacteria bacterium RIFCSPLOWO2_02_64_14 | reverse complement strand
TCGCCCGGCGCCGGTCAGGCAAGCTCGTCGGCAAATCGATGATTGACGTCGCGGTGATGGGCCTCATCTGCGCGCACGGCGACAATGACCTCGCGCAACCGCGCGTCGGGCGCAAGCTTCCAGTAATCGATGGCGATCCTGGGCGCCGGGACGTTGGCGTGAGTGCCGTCGTCCACGCCGGCCAGATACTCGGTGTAGCTGCAGATCGCTTCCTCCTCGAAGTAACCCACGACACGATGCGCGGTCCTTGCCGAAATGAGGTAGAGAAGAAAGAAAAGATTGTAGAAGATGCCTTGAGCCAGCAGGATCAGCAGGCGCTCGAATCCCGAGGGCCGGGCGATGTGCACAAAGGTCAACAGGTGCATGCGTTCGTTCTCCGCTTCTTCCAGGAGCGTTCGGATCCAGCCGCGATCGCCTTCCATGCGACGCAGGGAATGCAGATGTTGCACGGCGCCGCCGACCATGCCCGGAACGGCGGCGATCGTTTCCAGCACCACCGCGCGATGGCCATACCGGCGAGCGAAAAAAGTGTCGGCGAAGAACCGCAGAAACCGGGTGAACGCATAGGCTACCCGGTCGGCTAAATCCCTGGGAGCGTGGTGTCGCTCGAGCGGCGGCGTAACGGTCATATCTATACCCCTGAAACATTGAAAAGGCCCGGCATGGGGTCACCGGTGCGTGGGTCTGGGCACCGCAAGTATTAGAAAGGAGCCTGAGTATCCATCAAATTACATTTACGCCGAAAACAACTCCGTCTCTGTGCGGTCCTGCACATAGGATCATTGCTGATCATTACCGAACCGGGTGGCAATCCGGACTCAACGCCCACGCCGGCGCCAGCGCAACGAACCCCTACGCCGACGCAGCGGAAAATTCTTGCGGATTTGATCAGCTTGCCGCTTTATCGGGAAGCAGGCGATCGGACTCCCTGTTGACCACCCCATAGCGCTCGCGGACCCGGGCTTCCAGCCGGGGGCGATTTCGCCCGGGCCTATCCTCAGTTCGCTACCGCACAGACGGCGCCCCGGCGCACGAATAGGTTGCCCGCATGGAATCAGCCACGGAAACCCATGGCAGGCCCTTCTGACGCCACATGTTATCTGGCATCATCCAGGTCTTGCGCGGTTACGCTGCCTGCCGCACATGGTTCCCCGGAAATGGCGCATGCACTTTCACAGAATGAACCACGGCACGAGCCGGAGGGCGGAATTGTTTAGCAGACTGATACGGTCCATTGTTCGGTGCAGGATCGCCGGATGCCTGGCGGCAGGGTTACTTGCGGCCCTCGCTGGATGCGGCACGCTGCCGACCATCGTCCCCGACATGGAGTTGCGCCCGCACCGGCCGGTGCAACTCGAGGGGGCGTTCGGTCCCCTGACTTCCCGGCAAAGCAAAGCGATCCTCGACCGGCTCAAGAGCGGCGGCGAGGAGACCAGCATCTTCGACCGGCATCTCGCGCTGCAACAGGGCATCCCCGGTATCCCGCTGGTGGTCGGCAACAAGGTGGTGCTGCTGCAGGACGGCCCCGCGACCTTTCAGGCCATGCTAACCGCCATTCGCGATGCGAAAGACCATATCAACATGGAAACCTACACTATCGAAGACGATGAGGTGGGAAATCGCTTTGCGGATGCGTTGATCGAGAAGCAGGCGCAGGGTGTGCAGGTCAATTTGATCTATGACAGCGTGGGAGCGATCAATGCGCCCAAGGCATTCTTCAAGCGCCTCACCGACAGCGGCATCAGGGTACTGGAGTTCAATCCGATCAACCCGCTGACTGCCAAGAAGGGCTGGAACGTGAATCACCGCGATCACCGCAAGCTGCTGATCGTCGATGGCCAGTCTGCGTTCCTCGGCGGGATCAACATCAGCAGCGTGTATTCCGGCGGCTCCTACGCTCAGCGATCCAGCGTGCGGCCCGAGGCGACGGCTCCCTGGCGCGATACCCACATGCAGGTGGACGGACCCGTGGTGGCCGAGTTTCAGAAATTGTTTCTCGCGACCTGGGAGAAGCAGAAGGGCGAACCGCTTGCGCCGCGCAATTATCTGCCGCAACTCAGCAACCAGGGCAAGGAGGTCGTGCGCGCCATCGGCAGTTCGCCGGATGAGCCCTACAGCCTGATCTATGCGACGCTGCTTTCGGCAATCAGCAGCGCCGTCACCAGCGTGAACCTGACGAATGCCTATTTCGTCCCCGACCCGCAGTTGCTCGCCGCGCTCAAGGACGCCGCGCAACGCGGCGTGGACGTGAAGCTCATCCTGCCGAGCTACTCCGATTCCTGGATGGTGTTCCACGTAGGACGTTCCTTTTACGAGGAGCTGTTGGGCGCGGGAGTGAAAATTTACGAACGGCGCGGTGCGCTGCTGCACGCCAAGACCGCGCTCATCGACGGCGTGTGGTCGACCATCGGCTCGACCAACCTCGACTGGCGCAGCTTTCTGCACAACGACGAGGTCAATGCCGTCATCCTGGGACAGGACTTCGGCGCGCAGATGCAGGCCATGTTCGAGACGGACCTCGCCTCGTCCAACCCCATCGTGCTCGAACAATGGGAGCAGCGTTCGATCAGCCTGCGCCTGAAAGAATTGGCGGCGCGGCTGTGGCAGCGCGCGCTGTAATTGAGAATGAAGGCATTGCGGACGTCGGCTCGATTTCTTGCGGTCGGCCTGCTGTGCACAGGCGCAGTCATCGCCCCTGTCAACAAGGCAGACGCGAATTCACCCGGCGAACTGCGCGCCAAGTACGGCGCCTTGCAGGATCGACTCAGCGTTAACCAGTTCCACAGGCCTCTCTATCTGGACTCGAGCGAGACCCGGGGCGGCGTGGCGGGCGACATCTACGCGTTGGTAAATCACCCGTTTGCAACGGTGGGAGCAGCGTTGAACAGCCCGGGCAATTGGTGCGACATTCTGAATCTGCACCTCAATACCAAGTACTGCCGCGCATCGACTGCCGGCGAGGGAAGCGTTCTCGACGTCAGCATCGGCACGAAACACGGTCAGCCGCTGGATAAGGCCCACCGGGTAGTTTTTGCGTATCGTGTCGCCGCCCAAAGCCCGAGCTACCTGCGGGTCCGGCTGAACGCCGACCAGGGACCGTTCAGCACGAGCGACTACCGCATCGTGCTCGCGGCCGTCCCGTTGGAAAATGGACTGACGTTCATCCACCTCTCGTATTCGTATGCCTATGGCCTTGCGGGACAGCTTGCGATGCAGGCCTACCTCGCAACAATCGGGAGAGACAAGGTGGGATTCACCGTGGTCGGCACACACCCCGACGGCCGGTTCCTCCACATTGGTGGACTGCGCGGCGTGGTGGAACGCAACACCATGCGCTACTACCTCGCGATCGAAGCCTATCTTGGCGCCCTGTCGGCGCCGCCGCAGGCGCGGCTCGAAATGCGTCTGCATGACTGGTTTGCAGCGATCGAACGCTACCCACGGCAGCTGCATGAATTGGAACAGAGCGAATACCTCGACATGAAGCGCAAGGAGCATTTGCGACAGCAGGCCGAGACCCGGGCGATCACGAGACCAGCGCCCGGAACTTGAAAGCCCAAGCGCTCCCGCAAGGCGGGAGCGCGCGAATCAGCGCAAGAGCCGGTCAGGACCGGTTGGGATTGCCGGGGGCCGCGTCGCGTCGGTCGGAAACGCCGTCACCGTCCCTGTCACCAGGCCGGACTCCGCCGTACGGGGTGCGATCGCGACTGTCGGGGATGCCGTCGCGGTCGCTGTCCCTGGGGCGGTTCGCGCCGTACGGGGTGCGATCGCGGTTATTGGGAATACCGTCGCGGTCGCTGTCCGCGGGGCGGTTCGCGCCATACGGGGTGCGATCGCGGTTGTTGGGGATACCGTCGCCGTCGCTGTCCCAACGGCGGGCCTGGTAACGCCAGCGTCCGTCGCGCTCGACCCACTGGGGCCTTTGGAAGGCATAGCCGGGGCGCGCGCGCTCCCAGTTACCGGCTGTCCAATAGTGGCGGTTGCGGTTGGCGTTCCATTGCCAATGTCCGGGCGCCCAGACATAGCCGCGGCGCGGCGCTGGAACGACCTCGTAGCGATCCGCCGGCGGAGCGACATTCACGTAGATCTCGACAGCGGCCACACTCGCGAGCGGTGTTCCCACGGCGCCGATGATTCCGGCAGCAAGCAACGCGGAAACCAAGACTTTTTTCACGAACATGATTTTTCTCCTGAAAAGCCATCCAAAACAGTTGTACCGACATGACGACCTGACGGCGAGCGGCCGTACACCACGATTAATGCACTTCTCTCGCAACCGGATCGCTTCGTCGAGTCTGCCGGATCGTTGCTTATATTGAGCGCATATTGTGTTTTCCTCTGTGCGGCAACGCACGTTGAGCAATCATTCTGTTGCGTCCTCCCGGAGCAAACTCGTCAGACGTATGTTGGATACCGAACAGAACTCCCGGACGACACAAACGACAATAGGAGTGAAATGAAAAATTGCATACCGCTGATTGTTGCCGCTGTCCTGCTGGCTGGAGGTTGCGGAAAAATGGAAGAGGCGCGACCGTTTGCACCTCAGCCATCCCTGCTGAAACCGGGGGATTCATTGCCCCCACTCGCTCCGACGCCAAGGCTCCCTGTTCCCAGTGCGCCTAAAGGCGACGGGGTCCCGTTGCCGCAAGCGGGACAGGGGGCGACCATTCAAGCCCTGCTTTTAAAAGCGAGGGCGAGCCGGACAGGAAAAAATAGCGCACGCGACGGCAACGTGATCGGAAACGGCTGCGGCGAGCCCTGTTTGATGAACGCTCAACGGCAATGGAAGATGACATCAACTCATCAGGAGCATCGATCATGGGAAAATATGTTCTGGGTTGGATAATGGGTGTGCCGGTCTTCGTGCTGGTAATCATCTATTTTATTTTCAATTAGGAGCGCGACAATCGCCTGAATACGCGTTTCCGTGCCGCCGGGTTTGCGACCGGCACCGATAGTCAATCAGCCTTGAGGAAATGAAAATGAACTGGGATCGCATCGAAGGCAACTGGAAGCAATTCAAGGGCAATGTCAAAGAGCAGTGGGGTAAGCTTACCGACGATCAGCTCGACGTGATCGCCGGCAAGCGCGACAACCTCGCAGGCAAGATCCAGGCAACGTATGGCCTCTCCAAGGATGAAGCGGAGAAGCAGCTCGCCGACTGGCAGAAGCGCATGAAGGGATAGACCTCGTCACGCAAGGCGACGCGGCAACGGGCGCGGTTAGCGGAGCAATCCGCAATCGCCGCCCCAATGATTCAGCCAACAAAGGAACAGCCATGAACAAGTTAAGTATCACGGCGATGGCAATTGCGATCGCCCTCGCTTACAGTTCCGGCGCGATCGCGCAAACCATGTCGAAAGACGAATACAAGTCCGCCAGGGACCGCATCGCGGTCGAGCACAAGTCCGCCACGGCAGCCTGCGGATCCCTGTCCGGCAATGCGAAAGACATATGCAAGGCCGAGGCCGGCGGCAATGAGAAAGTTGCCAAAGCGGAGCTGGAAGCAAGATACAAGCCCTCAGCGGACGCCCGTTACAAGGCGCGCGCCGCCAGGGCGGAAGCCGATTACGCGGTCGCCAGGGAAAAATGCGACGACATGGCCGGTAATGTCAAGGACGTCTGCCTGAAGGAAGCCAAGGCCGCGGAGATTGCCACCAAGGCCGACGCAAAGGCGCAGATGACGAGCGCCGACGCTAACCAGAAAGCCGCCGAGACGTCGGCCACGGCTCGCAACAAGGCGAATGAAACGGGCGCCAATGCGCGCAAGGACGCGGCCTCGGACAAGCGCGAAGCCGATTACGCCGTGGCGAAGGAAAAGTGCGATGCTTTCGCCGGTGACGCGAAGAACCACTGCATGAACGAGGCCAAGGCGCGTTTCGGCAGGTCGTGAGCAAGTGCTCTCGCTTACCTGGCGCCGGCAGCAAATTCACAACAACTAGCGCAAAGCGCGAAAGGCAACAAGTGAAACCAACCTCACTCAAAGACGTATCCAGGATCCGCACGCCGCTGACCGATATCCCGACCCTGCGCAAGCGCGCGCGGCAACACATCGAAGAAGGGGCCGTGACATCCGGCTACGCGGCCGATCGCGAGACTGTGATCAGGATGCTGAATGAAGCGCTCGCCACCGAGATCGTCTGCGTGCTGCGCTACAAGCGCCACTATTTCATGGCTGCCGGCATCCACGCCGCGCCCGTCGCAACCGAGTTTCTCGAGCACGCAAATGAGGAAATGCTGCATGCCGATCGCCTCGCCGGGCGCATCATCCAGCTAGGCGGCGAGCCGAACTTTTCGCCCGACGGCCTGGCCGCGCGCAGCCACGCCGAATATGTCGAAGGCGGCACCCTCAGGGAGATGATCAAGGAAGACCTGATCGCCGAACGGGTCGCCATCGAGAGCTATCGCGAAATGGTCGGTTATCTCGCCGGCCAAGATCCGACGACGCGCCGCATGCTCGAAGAAATACTGGCCAGCGAGGAAGAGCATGCCGAGGACTTGTCGTCGCTGCTCGAGGGACTGACAAGCTGAGCTTCCAGCGATGGTCAGGCTGAAGTTCGCCATCGAACTCAAGTATGAAATCTCCGACTACGCGAGCGATTTCATATTCAACATTCATGCCGCGCAGACAGGCCGCTATTGCCAATCCGACCGGCTACACAGGTTCGCGACCCGGCAAACGGATTCACGCTGCCCCGGTTTTGCCCGGAAGCGCTGTCGACGTACGGCGAATTCGCGACACTTCAGTAGAGCTGCGGGCACTCGCCAGGCAAGAATTCCGGTGTATGTACGATACCGTACAGAACTTCCCGGGGCGGCCGGTATCATGGCAGGAATGCACCGAAGGCCGTTTGAACTTGTTTGAATTGTCGCTCGTAACAGGAGGTTAGATGTCATCCCTTCATCACGCGCCGTCCGCCATGCTTCCAGAAAGCCATGGCGTGAAACAGGCCCTGACACAGGCAGCCCCGGACAGCAGCAGCGCCAGCCCGGAAGAGCTGGAATTGGCCCAGTTGATCGTCGCCACGCTCAACCTGGAAATCGCGGCGGCCGATATCAACCCCTCGGCCCCTCTCTACCGGGACGGTCTGGGACTGGATTCGATCGATGTCCTGGAACTCGCCCTGGCAATTTCCAAGACCTACGGCTTCCAGTTACGCTCGGACGACGAGAATAATCTGAAAATTTTCAGTTCATTGCGCAGCCTGAACCGGGATATCCAGGAGCATCGTACCAAGTAAATAGGGCGTCGGTCCCGTTGGCTGCGGCCAGCACTGATTCTGCTGACGGGTGTCGGGTAGCCATGCCGGGTTCGCCCGGCCGTCATGCGCTGAACATGATCAACATTCCCCTGATACGCGCTTACAGCGATGACGCGGTGTTGGCTTACCGTGACCGGCGCCCCATAAGCGTAGACCGGTTCCTCCGGGACGTCGCGCAATTGGCTGCACTGCTACCCGACCGGCGGTACATCCTCAATCTGTGCGCCGACCGCTATCATTTCGTCGTCGGTTTTTTCGCGGCACTGCTGAAATGGCAGATCAGTCTGTTGCCTCCCAACCACACACCGGATCTGATTGGGCAACTGAGACGATGTTATCCCGATGTCTATTGTCTGAGCGACGACGCCAACCAGCACCGGCCACTGGAAACGGTGCTCTATCCCGCATTATCGGGGCCGGATCTGGCGGTGCCATCAGTTCCGCACATACCCGCGGAGCAGATTGCCGCCATCGTATTCACATCCGGCTCCACCGGGCAGCCCGTGCCGAGCCCAAAATCCTGGGGCGGTCTCGTGCGCAGCGCCGTGGCCGAGCTCGATCGCCTGGGCATGCAGGCGTATCCCGGCATGGCTGTCCTCGGTACGGTGCCACCGCAGCATATGTACGGACTGGAGTCCTCCGTGCTCATGGCGATGCAAGGCGGCCTCGCGCTGCATGCCGGGCGGCCGTTTTTTCCGGCCGATATCCTTGCCGAGCTTGCCGCGCTGCCGCGACCGCGCTGCCTGGTCACCACGCCGATCCACCTGCGGGCGCTGTTGGCCGAAACGCCCCCTCTCCCGCAACTTGATCTGCTGCTGTGCGCGACTGCGCCGCTGGCGCCGCAACTGGCGGCCGCGGCGGAAACGCGCTTTGCCGCACCGCTGTATGAAATCTACGGTTGCACCGAGGCGGGACAGGTGGCCACCCGGCGCACGGTCGAAACCGTGGAGTGGCGCGGTCTTCCGGGCCTCCGGCTGCGACAGGACGAACACGGGACCTGGGTCAGCGGCGGACACGTGGAATCAGAAGTCTTTTTGCACGACGTGATCGAGCTGCGCGGCCGTACCCGGTTCCTGTTGCACGGCAGAACAGCGGAACTGGTGAACATCGCGGGCAAACGGACTTCGCTTGCAAGCCTGAACTATCACCTGAATTCCATCACCGACGTGCGCGATGGCGTGTTTTTCATGCCCGAGCAGGAAGACGGGGCGGTCACCCGGCTGACGGCTTTCGTGGTGGCCCCCGGGCTCACCAGCGAGAAGGTGATGAACGCCCTGCGCCAACGCATCGACGCGGCCTTCCTTCCCCGCCCGCTGTACCTGGTCGAATCCCTGCCGCGCAACGATACCGGCAAGTTGCCGCGTCAGGCGCTGTCCCAGCTGTTGACGGAGCGCGCGGGCATTATCCGGGCAATCCCATGAGCCCGGGAGCGGTCCCGGCGGGAGTGATGACGTGCGAGGCGCAATCGACAGCGGCCTAGACGGTGGGCCGCGCAAACTTGCCGAGGAAGGGCAATCGCGTCCGGAATGGGTTGCCCGCCCCGAGCGCGGCAATACGCTGGCACTGCGTTTTATCGTGTGGGTGGCGCTGACCCTGGGCCGCCCCGCCGCACGGCTGCTGCTCTACCCGGTCTGTCTGTACTTTCTGATCTTTTCATCCGCGTCACACGCGGCATCGACGAAATACTTGCGCAAGGTTCTGACCCGGGAGCCCGGGCTCGCGGACGCGTTCCGTCACTGCCATACCTTTGCCGCCACCCTTCTCGACCGTGTATTTCTGTTCAACGATCAATACGCGCAGTTCGACGTGCGCGTGCATGACGAAGACATTCTCGGCGGCATGTCGGCGCGCGGCGAAGGTTGCTTTCTGCTGGGCGCGCATATGGGCAGTTTCGAGATCATTCGCGCCCTGGGCAGGCGCAACACGGGGGCGCGGATAAGCCTTGTCATGTACGAGGAGAACGCCAGAAGATTCAACTCGGTGCTCGCCGCCATCAATCCGTGCCTCAGCCTCCAGGTCATTTCATTGGGCAGGATCGACTCCATGCTGAAGGTGGAAACGGCGCTCAATCAAGGTGAATTCGTCGGCATGCTGGGCGACCGCACGTTCCAGGGTGAGGGCACCGTTGCGTGTCAGTTTTTAGGCGAGCCCGCCCACTTTCCAAGCGGCCCGTTTCGCCTGGCTGCCATGCTGAAACGGCCCATGGTGCTGATGTTCGGTTTGTTTCGCGGCGGCAATCGTTACGATATTCATTTCGAACGTCTCGTCGATACGTGGCAGGCCCCGCATGCGGGGCGCGAGCGACTTCTCGAACGAGCGCTGCGCCGTTATGTCGAACGCCTGGAACACTACTGCCGCGACGCTCCTTACAACTGGTATAACTTCTATGACTTCTGGAAGTAGGCCGTTCACACGCGCGCCCAACCCAACGGGCACCCTCCCTTGAGTATGGATGCCATCTACGATCTGGCGCCGGAGCCAGGCACGGACCGCATCATGCTGGTGATGTTGCCGGGCGCCAAAGCCCGGCCGCAAGACCTGGTGCGATGCGGATTTGTGCGGGCGTTGCGCGAACGCAGCCTGCCCATCGACGTAGTCGTCGTGGGGGCGCATCTGGGCTATTACCTGGGGCGCAGCTTAGGCAAGCACCTGAGGCATGACATCATCGCACCAGCACGCGCGAGGAATTACCAGCGGATCTGGCTCATGGGCATCTCGCTGGGCGGCATGGGCTCACTGATCTATACCCGCGAGCACGCGGCGGACATCGAGGGCGTCATCCTGCTGGCGCCTTTCCTCGGTGCACGCGGAACCATCGCCGAAGTCGTGCACGCGGGAGGGTTGGCGCGCTGGCAACCCAGCGCAATCGAACCGGACGACGACGAGCGCCGGCTGCTGGCATGGATCAAGGCATGCCAACCAGCCGGTGTGGCATTGCCAAAGATCTACCTGGGTTACGGGACGCACGACCGGTTTGCCGCGGCGAGCAGGATACTCGCGGAGCGCTTGCCGGCGGCGAAGGTCGTGACCGTTCCGGGCGGTCACGATTGGGCGACCTGGCTGTGCTTGTGGCAACACTTTCTGGATCAGGAATTGTTTTCCGGCGACAAGGAGAAGCGCGCAAGCGCTTATGACGGCGCGTCCACCGCTGCGCTCCACCCATAGCATGCAACCTCTGGCCATCAACCATTTTTCCATCGTCAACAGCCTCGGCGCCGGTTCAGCGGCGATCACTGGCGCGTTGCGCGCAAGGCGATCGGGATTGGCCGCCTGCGATTTTGAAACCGCCACGCTCGATACCTGGATCGGACAAGTTGCAGGATTGGACGGATTTCGCGTGCGCTCCGACCTCGGCGCGTATGACTGCCGCAACAATCGGCTGGCGCAACTGGGCCTGGAGGCGGATGGATACTCGGCCGCCGTGGCAGCGGCGCGCGAAAAATACGGCGCGCAGCGCATCGGCGTTTTCATGGGTACGAGCACGTCCGGCATTCTGCAGACCGAGCTGGCTTATCGCCGCCGCGACCCGCAGACGGGAACCCTGCCGGCAGATTATCGTTACGCCGAGACGCAGAATTCTTTCTCCCTTGCCGATTTCGTGCAACGCTATCTCGGCTTGACCGGCCCGGCATTCGGCGTTTCTTCAGCGTGTTCGTCGTCCGCCAAAGTCTTTGGCCATGCGGCGCGCATGATGGCAGCGGGCGTCTGTGATGCCGCGGTGGTCGGTGGCGTGGACTCGCTGTGCCTGACAACCCTGTATGGCTTTAACTCGCTGGGGCTCACATCGCGTGCGCCGTGCCGCCCCTACGACACGGACCGCGACGGCATATCGATTGGCGAAGGCGCGGGCTTTGTGCTGCTGGAAAAGTCGCCGGCACGAACGGCTGTCGGCGCGCTGCTGTTGCTTGGCGTCGGCGAAAGCTGCGATGCCTATCACATGTCCACGCCGCATCCCGAAGGAATGGGGGCCAAACTCTCCATGCAGCATGCGCTGGATGCCGCGGGGCTGGCGCCCGCCGATATCGATTACATCAACCTGCACGGGACAGCCACCAAAGCCAATGATGCCAGCGAAGATCGAGCCGTGTTCGAACTGTTTGGCGCCGCGACACCCGCGAGTTCCACCAAGGGCTCGACCGGGCACCTGCTCGGCGCGGCCGGGGTCACGGAAGCGGTCATCGCCATGCTTGCCATCGAACAGGGCCTGCTGCCCGGCGGCATGCACACGCAGAACATCGATCCCGCGCTTCACAGCAACTATCTGCTCGAGAACCGGGACGCCGGCGTGCGGCGGGTGCTGAGCAACTCGTTCGGCTTTGGCGGCAGCAACTGCAGTCTCGTGTTGGGGGCAAGCGGCTGATGCGCGTATTCGTCGAAGGCGTGGGTTTGCTGGGCCCCGGGCTGAACAGTTGGCAGGCAAGCCGCCCTTTGCTGGCGGGCGATGCGGCTTATGCCCCCATGCCTACCGTCGTGACGGCAAGCGAGCTGCTGCCCGCCGCGGAACGGCGCCGCACCAGTGTGCCGGTCAATCTTGCCCTCGCCGCAGGGCGCGCGGCATTCGTCCACGCCGGGCGTGACGCCGCGACCACTGCAACCGTATTTGCGTCCTCGTCCGGCGACGGCGAAAGCCTCCACCATGTTTGCGCCACACTGGCCTCCCCGGAACGGGAGATCTCGCCGACGCGCTTCCATAACTCGGTGCACAACGCACCCGCCGGATACTGGAGCATCGCGACGCGAGCGCATGGATTCTCGACCAGCCTGTGCTGCCACGATGCGAGTTTTGCCGCGGGCTTGCTCGACGCCGCGGCTCACGTCGTGGTGGATGGCAAACCGGTGGCACTGATCACCTACGATCAGCCCTATCCTGAACCCTTGCACGCGGTGCGCCCGATCGGCGCGAGTTTCGGCGTGGCCCTCGTGATGGCGCCCCAAACCACCGACCATGTGTTCGCCACTCTCGACATAAGTCTTGTGCCTGGCGGGGCCAGCGCAACGCGCATGACGGATTCCGGTCTCGACGCCATGAGGGCCGCCGTGCCGGCGGCGCGCTGCCTGCCGTTGCTCGCTGCGCTGGCGCGCGGCGCCGCCGCGGTTGTCGTCCTCGCATATGGCGAGGAGAATCATTTGCGCGTGGCAGTGGCCCCGTGGCAGTGACTCGGTCGAGATCGGGGCAGTCAGGGACCGTGGGGAGGCACACTACCAGTGTCAATGCGTGGGCGAGGATGCGTTCAGACACACTGCCTCGACTTCCAGCAGCAAATCCGAACGGCAAATGTCCGCTTGCAGGTACAGCACGTTCGCTGCGGGACCGAATGCCTGCATCAGACAGTTGCGGACCACAGCCAGGTCGTCCGGGTGCCGCAGATAGGTTTTCAGCAGCAGATCCGAACGGGAGCGTGAGGAATCCAGCCCGGCAAGTTGCGCCTGCTTCATGACCGCCAGAATATTGGCGACCGTTTCCCGCGCCTGCGCCGGCGCATTGCCGATGTGCAGCGTTTCATGACCGACGATACTGGCGGTACCTGAAACGAACAGCAGCGGTTTGCCGGCGGTTTGCATCAGCATCGCGCGCGCAAAAGTGGGGCTGCGCGGCCCGTACTGAGCCGGATAGTGAAAAGCGCTGACCTGGCGGGGATTCTCCACCCGTTGCCCCGCCTGTTTCGCGGCCAGAAAATATATGACCAGGTGAGTGCCCCGGCTGCCCAGCGCGCACGCAGCGGGCGCATGCGTGCCGATCACCCGTCCTTTGGCCGCGAAAGCCTCATGGCGGCCGACATTGAACCTTGCGTAGCGCTCGAGGCCATCCGCGTCGCCATTGATCTGCGGAAAATAATTCCACACCCGCAGCAGGTGGGCGTAACCCCGGCGATCGATAAAATCAAAAATCCGGCTATAGGCACGATGGCTTGCGGCATCGAGCCGGCAGTCAAGTTTCGTTTGCAGGCAACCGAAAAGAACATCGTCATTGCGCGCGCTGACGAGATCACCCGCGTCTTCCCGCTCCACCGGTTGCGCGCAGGTCCAGACTTCGAACATGGACTCGTCGTCCAGCACCGGCATATCAACCCACGCGTAGGGGCAGTCCGATGCCGTGACGCGCGGACGTCGCGCGCCGAATGCCACAGCGCCCATCATCCTGCCCCTGTGGCTCGCCTGGTGGTCCTCGAATTCTCCGGGCGTCAGATAGCTGAGCGCCAGCGGCGCACCGGCCCCGGCCCGGGAGACTAGATCGCGGTCGTTTCGGTGTTGGGCTCGCCCAGGATCTGTTTGCGTTTTTCCCATGCACTCAGCGTTCTGCGTGGATTGAAGAAGTTTTTCAGGTAGTAAATGGTCCTGAACGCCAACAGCCTGAGGCCCAGCGGCGTATCGCGGAAGATATCGCCGGCAAGCACCGATAGCACGGCTTCCTGCAACCGGGCATTGCCCGGGTTCATGAACAGATCGCGCAGGGTCGGCGTGGTGACCCGATGGATAAACCAGGAAAATACTTTCGGGCCATGGCGCATGGCCTGGTCGAACGCCCGCAGTGCGCCGGCTGCCTGGCGCGCATCGTCCAGGCAGGTCTCGACCGTGTCTGCCCCCGCGAAAGCACTTTGCATGGCGAACAGGACACCGGTGGAGAATACCGGGTCGATAAACGTAAAGGCATCGCCCAGCAGCAGATAATCGCGGCCCGCCGCGCGCTTGACCTCATAGGAGTAATTTCCGGTGGCGGTGACCGGGGAAATCAGCGTTGCGTCGCGCAACCGCTGCGCCAGCGCGGGACACAGCGCGATGGTATCGAAGAAAAACGTTTCCGGGTCGGTCTGGCGCGACTTCATGTAATAGGGCCAGCACACCGCGCCGACGCTGGTGGCGCCATCGCGCAGCGGAATGAACCAGAACCAGCCGTGATCGAACCAGAACAGGCTGATATTCCCTTCGGCCTTGCCCGGCAGGCGTAGGGCTCCGGAAAAATGCCCGAAAATCGCGGCGCTGTTGTGTTTCCTGCTGCGGCGCTTGATGCCGAACTGGTTTGCCAGCACGGTGTCGCGGCCGGAGGCGTCGACCACGAACTTCGCTTGACACTGCCGCTCCCGATAACCTTCCTGCAGCACCGTAACCGCCGCGCCATGGTCATGGAATTCAACCCTGGTGGCACGGCACGCTTCGATCGCCGTGGCGCCTTTACGCACGGCATTGCGAAAAAGAATATGGTCGAACTCCGAACGGCGCACCTGATAAGCGTAGGGAAAGGACTTGTCCATTGCGTTCGCAAAATCATAAGTGACGGGCCGGGGGTGCCAGGGCGATACGAACTCGGCGCCGTATTTGGGCATGCCCATGCTCTTGATTTCCTCGCCCACGCCGAGCCGTTCGAGAAGCGGCAGATTGAGCGGCAGCAGCGACTCACCGATGTGAAAACGCGGGTGCCGCGCTTTCTCGATCAATACGACATCGCGTCCGCGCCCCGCCAGCAGGGCCGCTATCGTCGCCCCGCCCGGCCCACCGCCTATCACCAAGACATCACATCGGGCGGGCGTCTGTCGCTCCGCTTTGACAGAGTTGAGCATTCTCCACACCTCCGGCCGGAAGATTACATCGGGATTCCATCGAAATATGTGCGCTACCGTACGGAACATTTCCGATCGCCACGTGGGGTGATGCTCAAGCCGCGCGCGGGCAAGCGCGCGAGGAAAGCTTCTCCCCTGACCCGCGTCGCTTTGCCGTTAGGTGTAACAACGGCAAGCTTTTGATTCATGGGCGTAAAGCTCGATCGTGGAGGCGGCCAGGCCGAATATCGCGCGGTCTTGATATCAGTGGAGGCAACACAGAATGTGCGTTAACGCACAGACCACACATTTCAGGAGGAAGACTATTGGCGCAGCGATGGATGGCCCGCAGAAGGTCGGCATGCCGACGGGTAGCAGTGCGAGCCCGCGATAGCGATAGAGGGTGTCCTTGCAGGTCGGTGACCTGCGAGCATGAAGTTTTCGCACTCCGGCAGTTGTCGAGACGGGCTGGCTTCGTTAACCGGGTCCAATGAGTAACAGCAGGAGATCGACATGAATCGGGACCGTTTTGAAGGCAACTGGAAGCAGTTCAGCGGGGCAGTGAAAGAACAGTGGGGCAGGCTCACAGATGATCTACAGCGTGAGTTCGCTGGCCGGCACGATCAGCTCGCCGGCAGGATGCAGGAGCGTCACGGAATCTCGAAAGAGGAAAGTGAGCGTCAACTCAGGGATTTCCTGGATAGAAACCGCAAGTGGGACCTCTCGAACATGTAATCACCGAACCATCCGGAGGCCGGGCCTCCGCCATACCGTGTTTCACTTGGAGATAGCTTATGGAACGTATTGCGTTGAAATCGAGTTGCGCATTGGCTTTCCTGATCGCCGGAATACTGGCAATCGGTCCGGCGATCGCCGACAAACCATCATGGGCCGGCGGTGGCAAGGGCAACAAAAGCGAGCACCGGGACAAGGGTGAAAACCAGAAGAGCGAGCGACGTGATGGGAACCAGCGATCGCAACGCGACGATGCCGGGCCTGCAGTCAGATCGCGCCAACATTTTGGCGACCAGCACCGGACAGCTGCTCACAGCTACTACAGCGAGCAGTTTCGCACCGGCCGCTGCCCTCCGGGATTGGCCAAGAAGAACAACGGCTGCATGCCGCCCGGCCAGGCCAGGAAGTGGGCTGTCGGC
>MEQT01000185.1:0-2638 GCA_001770325.1 Betaproteobacteria bacterium RIFCSPLOWO2_02_64_14 | reverse complement strand
GGCTGTCGGCCGGCCGCTGCCGCGCGACGTGATCTATTACGAGGTGCCATCGGCGCTGGTCGTGCAGTTCGGTCCACCTCCGACCGGGCATCGCTACGTGCGAGTGGCGAGCGACATCCTGCTGCTCGCGATCGGGACGGGCATGGTCATCGATGCGATGCAGGATCTGGGAAGGATGTAAGGAATCGCCGACGGCACTCGGGTTCGCAATCAACCAGACTCAGGGCTTGAGCTTCCGTCAGGAATGACGCACAGCTTGAATGGATGGACCGGGAGATAACCCGGGCGCAGGATGTGACTATTGGTAGCATGAAGGGGAGCGTTATGAAGACCATATGGTTTTGCGTACTGTCGTGTTTGTTGTCGATCGTCGCTTACATCGGGTTTCCGGATACGCCGAGCGCCGCCGAGCAGCCGAAATCTGAAACGCCGGTGGAGCCATTCATCGCGGCAGCGCCGCCGCCGGTGCATACGCCGGAAACCATTGCGCTCGATGCGTCCTCCGGCAGGCCGGCGCCGGACCCAACGGATAACGACAACAACCTGGCGGCCAGTCTCTCCGCGTATGTGTTTTTGCACAAGACGTGGAATGAAGGTCTTTCCGCTCCGGCTACGGCGGAATTGAACGTCCCGTGGCATTGGCTACGGAGTTACGCCATCACTCAGCGGCCCACCGAAAATCGATAGTTCTGAGTCCTGCCGCGCCGACGGCGACCTGGCGTTTGATCGCATTGCCTGCGAAGGTTGCGGCGACTTGATAATTGCCCGCCGGTAACCGCGTCAGGAACCACGGCCCTTCGGACGTGGCGTCCAGAAGTGTTTTGCCTGCCGCGTTGGCGATGACTACTTGCACGCCGCTCACGTATTCGCCGGACTTCGAAGCGAACACCAGTTTGAGATTGAAATCCCTGGCTTGCGAACTGAGCCGGTCCCTCGAATCCGTTCCGATACCTCCGGACACATAGGACACGCCGCCGGCGGTCTGGACGACGCCATCGCTGGCGGCACTGGCGACGGGACCAAGAGATGCTGAGCCGAGAAGAATGGCTGCAAATCCGTACGCGAACAATTGGCTCTTCATGACGAGAATCTGTTTCATGTGCTGATGCTCCAGTGTCAGTTTGATTTTCGTTGTATCGCTGTGTGTTTCTTGCCAGTGCGGTCGACAGCCTGTGACCGGTACAGGGATTATCCGCAACGGCTGGACGAATTCTGTGCGCTGGCGTACAGAGCATGCCGGGGCAAAAGAGGGATGATTGCCGTTGCGTCAGGCCGTCCAGGTTGCGCCGGCGAACGCAAGTAGATCCTGACTGAGGGAGCGCTATGCCCGTGGACGTCGAGACTCCTCCGGGTGTCAAGGACGAAGGGCCGGCCGGCCGGCCGACCCGTGTGCGAGCGCGCATGCCGCAGGCTGTCCGCTGGACGCTCGTTGTTGCCGCGTGCGCGTTGCTGGCCGCCGGCGCCTACTATGCATGGCGGACTGGGTTTGGCCAGGACAGCCCGGCCGACGGCTTCATCACCGCGGTGGCCCAGCGTGGTGATCTCGAAGATACGGTCACCGCGACGGGGACACTCCAGCCCAAGGAGTTCGTCGACGTCGGTACGCAAGTCTCCGGTCAACTGAAGAAGCTGCTGGTGGAAGTCGGTGACATCGTCAAGGCCGGACAACTCCTCGCCGAGATCGACCCCTCGGTCTACCAGTCCAAAGTCGACGGCGACCGCGCGCAGTTGCTCAACCAGCAGGCGCAACTCGCCGACCGGGAGGCGCAACTTGCGCTCGCCAGGCTGCAGTTCACCCGCCAGAAGAATCTCGACGGCGAAAATGCCACGACGACCGAAGCCCTGCAGAGCGCCGAGGCGGCGCAGCAGTCCGCGCTGGCCCAGGCTGCCGCCATCCGGGCACAAATCAAGCAGACCGAATCGACCTTGCGCGGCGACGAGGCAAACCTGGGCTACACCAAGATCTACGCGCCGATCGCGGGCACCGTCGTCTCGCAGGCGGCGAAGCAGGGTCAGACGTTGAATGCCAACCAGCAGGCGCCCATCGTCATGCGCATCGCCAATCTTGCGACGATGACGGTCCAGGCCCAGGTCTCGGAGGCCGATGTACCCAAGCTCCACATCGGCATGGACGTTTACTTCACGACGCTCGGCGGGAACACCCGCCGCCACTACGGGAAGCTGCGCCAGATCCCGCCCACGCCGACCGTGGTGAACAACGTCGTGCTCTACGATGCCTTGTTCGACGTGGAAAATCCGAACCAGGCGCTCATGACACAGATGACGGCGCAGGTGTTCTTCGTCGCTTCCAGCGCGAAGGACGCCGTGCTGGTGCCGGTGACCGCGCTGCGTGCAGTGGCGGTGGAGGACCGGCCGCGCGTGCCCCGCGCTTCCGGTGCGGGTACCGGCGCGGACGCAGCGCGCAAGGGTGGGGGCGAGCGGGCATCGGGCATTGATCCGCGCAGCCAGTACGCCAGGGGACGCGCGCTCGTCAGCGTGGTGGGCGGCGACGGCAAGGTCGCGGACCGCGAGGTGAAAGTCGGCGTGATGAACCGCGTTTCCGCCCAGATCGTCTCCGGTCTCGAGCCGGGCGAAAAGGTCGTGATCGGAACCAGGGCGGCTGCTGCGGCCGTGCCGG
>MEQT01000184.1 GCA_001770325.1 Betaproteobacteria bacterium RIFCSPLOWO2_02_64_14 | reverse complement strand
TGTCACGCCAGTGGCATCGCCGGGTAGCTAAGTGCGGAAGAGATAACCGCTGAAAGCATCTAAGCGGGAAACTCGCCTCAAGATGAGACTTCCCGGGGACTTGATCCCCCTGAAGGGTCGTGGAAGACCACCACGTTGATAGGCCGGATGTGGAAAGGCAGTAATGCCCTGAGCTAACCGGTACTAATTGCCCGTGCGGCTTGACCCTATAACCTTGAGTGGGCGTATCGCGCCCGTGAGAGGTGAAGGATTGGAGGGTGAACATTTTCACCCTTCATGCTCGTGTGCGATCGATCAAATTCCTTACTTCTTCCGCATTGGAGTTCGTGGCAGAACGCCTAAGGGCGCCGGCCGGGAACTCAACAAGCTATGTCTGACGACCACAGCGAGTTGGAACCACGCCTTCCCATTCCGAACAGGACCGTGAAACGACTCAGCGCCGATGATAGTGCGGATTGCCCGCGCGAAAGTAGGACATCGTCAGGCACCCATGAAAGAGAAAACCCCTCCTGCGCAAGCGCGAGGGGTTTTCTGTTTCTGGGGCCGCTTTGCGGGATCTTCTATTGGAGGCACGACAACACGCCGAGATTTTTAGCGAAAATTCCTCGATTCCGTAACCAGCCGGCCGAGCAGCCGGCTGTGATCGAAAAGGCGGCGGGCCACAAGATGCACGATCTCGCCTTCGCGCTGGATTTTGCCTTCGACACCGAGCAGGTTTGAGCCGAGCAACTCGCGCCTTTGCCTTTCCACCAGGTGGTTCCATATGACGACGTTGGTATAACCGGTTTCATCCTCCAGCGTCACAAACACCACACCCTTCGCCGTGCCTGGGCGCTGGCGGCAGGTGACGATGCCTGCGGTGCGTGCAATGCGTCCATGGGCAAGCTTTCGCAGATCCTGCGCGGTGGCGAGGCGCATGCAGGTCAGTCGTTGCCGCAACAGTGCCAGCGGGTGGCGGCCCAGCGTGAGTCCCAGGCTTGTGTAATCCGCGATCAGGTTTTCGCCTTCCGACGGAGCGGGAAGCGGTGGCGGCGTTTCGTTGGTATGGGCGTCACGAAGCAGGAGCGGCGGAACTTCAATGCCTGTTGCGGCCCAGTGTGCATTGCGGCGATGACCTGCGAGAGGGGACAGCGCGCCGGAAGCGGCAAGATGCCCAAGATCGCGCTGGTCGAGCCCGGCACGGTGCGCAAGATCCTCGACCTCCACGAATAACCGTTCCGAACGTGCGGCAGCAATTCGCGCGGCGCTTTCCTGCGACAGCCCTTTCACCATCAGGAGACCGAGCCGCACGGCAGGAGCGGAAAGGCTCGACGGGCTGTTTTTTCCTTCTTCGAGCGTACATTCCCATTCACTGACGGTCACGTCCACCGGCCGCACTTCGACACCGTGGCGGCGCGCGTCCTGTACCAGTTCGGACGACGAATAAAACCCGAGTGGCTGGCTGTTGAGCATGGCGGCGAGAAAGGCGGCGGGCTCGTAGTGCTTGAGCCAGCAGGAAACGTAGGCGAGCAGCGCGAAACTCGCAGAGTGTGATTCGGGAAATCCGTATTCTCCGAAACCGCAGATCTGCTGATAGATCTGTTCGGCGAACTGCCGGGAGTAGCCGCGCGCTTCCATGCCATCGAGGAGGCGGTGGTAAAAACGTTCCAGTCCGCCTTTGCGCCGCCATGCCGCCATCGAGCGCCGCAATTCATCCGCCTCGCCCGAGGTGAATCCAGCGGCTACCATTGCCAGTTGCATGACCTGTTCCTGGAATATGGGCACGCCCAGGGTGCGTTCCAGCGCGTGTTTGACCGCATCCGAGGGATAGGTCACGGGTTCCAGTCCCTGCCGGCGGCGCAGATAAGGGTGCACCATGCCGCCCTGGATGGGGCCTGGCCGCACGATTGCCACCTCGATGACGAGATCGTAGAACTTCTCCGGTTTCAATCGTGGCAGCATTGACATTTGCGCGCGCGACTCGATCTGGAACACGCCCACGGTGTCTGCCTTCCGGATCATTTCGTAAACGGCCTTGTCGTCCCCGCGATCGAGTATGTCCTGCATAATGAGGGATCCGCCGCGATAGCAGTTCACGAGATCGAGTGCCCGGCGGATCGCCGAGAGCATGCCGAGCGCAAGCACATCGACTTTCAGCAGCCCGAGCGCTTCCAGGTCATCTTTGTCCCATTGGATCACGCTGCGCTCGGGCATCGCGGCGTTCTCGATGGGTGCGAGGTGCGACAGCGCCCTGCGCGAGATGACAAAACCGCCGACATGCTGGGAGAGGTGTCGCGGAAATCCGACCATGTCGTTTACCAGCGCAATGAGACGTCGAGTGACCGGACTATCGGTGTCGATACCCGCCTGCTGCAATCGCTCTGGAAGCACCCGCTTCCCGTCCCACCACGTCATCGATCCAGCCAGACGGTCCACCTGGGCAGGTTCGAGGCCGAGTGCCTTGCCCGCGTCGCGCAGCGCGCTGCGCGGACGATAGGTGATGACGGTTGCCGCAAGTGCGGCGCGGTCGCGGCCATATTTCCGGTAGATGTACTGTATGACGTCTTCGCGCCGCTGGTGCTCGAAATCAACGTCGATGTCGGGCGGCTCGTTTCTTTCGCGCGAGATGAAGCGCTCGAACAGAACGCTCATGCGCGAGGGATCGACTTCGGTGATGCCCAGGCAATAGCACACGGCCGAGTTCGCCGCCGAGCCGCGCCCCTGGCACAGAATGCCCTGCGTGCGCGCGAATTGCACGATGTCATGAACGGTGAGAAAGAAGTGCTCGTAGCGGAGTTCGGCAATCAACGCGAGTTCATGCTCGATCAGCCGGCATACGTGATCCGGCGCTCCCGAGGGAAAGCGCCGGGCAAGACCCTGTTCGGTCAATTCACGCAGGTAACGCGCGGGGGTAAGGCCGGCGGGGACGATCTCATCGGGATACTCGTAGCGCAGGCTGTCGAGAGAAAAGCTGCAACGCTCGGCGATGCGCAATGTTTCAGCGAGCAGTTCGGGCGGATAGATTTGTGCCAGCCGCAGCCGCAGCCGCAGGTACCGCTCGGCGTTGGAGTGCAGTGCGAACCCTGCCGCATGCACGGGCACGCCGAGACGAATCGCGGTGAGCGTGTCCTGCAATGCTTTGCGCGAACGCACATGCATATGCACATCGCCGCCGGCTACGAGAGGCAGGCCGGCGCTGCGGCTCAATTCGCGCAACATGTCAAGCCGCGCCCGATCGTCGGGACCGCATAAAAGTTCGACGGCGATCCAGGCGCGATGTCCGAAGCGTTCTGCGACAAAGCGCGCATGTTCGAAATCGAGACGTTCGTCTGGAACCAGCAGCGCCAGACAGCTGTTCAGATCCCGATCAAGATCGGCGCGCACGAGGCGATAGCTTCCCTTGGAGGCATTCATCCGGCCATGCGTGATCAGCGCCGAAAGACGGCCATAGCTTTCACGGTCGGTCGCGAGCAGGACGAGTTTCAGTCCATCGTCGAGTCGGATTTCGGTGCCGACGACGAGTTTCAGTCCGCGTTTCCTGGCCGCGATGTGGGCACGGACCGCACCGGCGAACGAGCATTCATCCGTAATGGCGAGCGCCGAGTAGCCGAGTTCATGAGCACGCGCTACCAGTTCCTCGGGATGCGAGGCCCCGCGCAGGAAGGTGAAGTTGGAAAGGCAGTGCAGTTCCGTGTAAGCGGGAAGCGGATACATAAAAAGTGCAGAGTGTGGAATGCAGGGCGCAGAACTTTTCTCTTAACTCATCATTTATCGCTCATCCAAAGACGCCATGCAGATACCATTTGCCTTCGACGCTACGCTCACGGTAAATCCACAACAGGGATTGCGCGGGGTTGCGGGCGACAAAATAGTCGCGTGTCACGTGGTTTTCGTCCCACCAGCCGGTTTCGATACGTTCCGGCCCCGCGAGCAGCGACAAAGGTCCTTCCCAGCAGGGTGACGACGCCGCTTCCGTGAGCAGGCGCGGGGGTGCAAACAGCCAAAGCGGCCTCGAGAACGAAGCGGCTGGTATGGCGGGAGCAACCGCTTTTCCCGGTTCGCAGACTTGCCAGGCGCATTCCGGTCGATAATCCGCCCGGACAGTCAGCCCGCATACGACGCGGTCGCCGAGACGTGCGCGCAAGTTTTCGATCAGCCTGGCGGCGGTTTCAGCATGATCGCGAACGTCCGGCAGGAACGACAGATTGCGGGCGGCGAACGGAAAAAGTTGTTCCGCCACGAGAGCAATTACGGTGGCGGGGCGAGGCAGCTCAAGGCGCGCAAGGCGCTCGCGCAAAACCGTGGCCAGATGATCGAGATCGCGGGTCGCTGCAACGAGGCTCAAGGTAACGTGAGTATCGGCGTGATCCTCGTGCGAAAGAGCGAAGTTCAGGCGCTGCACGCCGCTGCCAGTGGCAGTCATGAAGCCGCAAAACTCGGCGAGCAGCCGCCGGCCTGCGAACAGGAGCGCTGCTGACTGTTCCACCGGCGCCGGCAGCGGCAGCGCCGCATTGAAGGTTGGCGGCGGCACAAAGGGCGGGCGGGGGTCCGGGAGCTGGCCCAGCGCCCGGTCAAGGTTCTCAAGGAAACGCTCGCCCAGCCTGCGCGTCAGTCCGGCGCGTGGTAATCGCAGGCACTCACCCACGGTGTGAATCCCAAAACGGTCCAGCATTGCCGGGGTTCCCGGCGCACAGCCCAGCAGGGAGATGGGCAGTTTTTCCAGTTCGTGACGCAGCGTATCGGCGTGCCGGATGCAAATTTCAAGTCCGGCGCGTGCGAACCACTGCGCGGCCAGCGGCGTCGGCGCGCAGGCAATCGAAGCCTCGTAACCCAGGTCGGCAAGTCCGTTTCTGATGCGCTTCCTCAGATTTTCCAGGCCCCCGAACAGTTTCAGCGATCTGCCCACCTCGAGCAGCACATCCATCGGTTCCGCGACGCTTGATATCGAAGTAAACTGCAGCGCCCAAGCCGCAACGCGCCTCAACACTGCGCGCTCGGCTGCTTCGTCGCGCGTGACGACCCGAAGATCGGAAGCAAGCCCCCATGCCGCGGAAACCGACATGCCGCAGCGTACGCCACGTTCGGCAGACTGCCGGTTTGTGGCAACGATGGCGGCAATTCGACTGGACGAGGCAGCAACCGCCAGAGGTGTTGTTTCAGGCGTGCCACGGGCAAAAACCTCCAGTGGAAGATGACGGAAATGCAGCGCCATCCACAGCATGGATCGTTACGCGCCGGGAACGGCTCAGTGCGTTGCAGCGGAAGAGAAAACGCATGCCAGCGCGGGACACCGCATGGGGAAATCGTCCTCTGCCAGCTTGCCGTGCAGATCGAGCGCAACGGGCGCCGGGATGCCTCCACCGCGCCGCTTTAGGATGCGCACGATGGTACTATTGTCCGATTTGCCGATGTGCAGGCGCAGTGCGGCTGTAACCAGGGGAATGGCGCGGCTTGAGCGGAATAATATGGCAAGCGCACCGCCCCGCTCGGCGGCAAGTTGCAGGCGCCGGATGGAGCGTTCCCGGCTGTGATCCGTCCACATCAGCACTGCGCCGCAGCACGCCGAACGCAGCGCCTGTTCACATGCCCAGAATTTTTCCTCGTCAGCTTCCGGGCGCACCAGCATGAGCCGCGACAACTGGATGCCGTGCGCGGCGAGCGCCGGGGCATAGGGGATATGGGGCGGCGTAATCATGATGACCCAGTGCCCGGCATGACTGAGACGGGCCGCAGCCGGCATGACCAGTTGCAACTCGCCAATGCCGGAACGTTCCCCGCAGATTTCGGTCAGCGCGCCTGCAGGCCATCCACTTCCGGGCAGCAATGTGTCGAGTTCGGCATAGCCGGTTGGCACGCTGGGCAAGGCCACCCGCGCGCAATCGCTGCCGCGCCAGATTGCAGGATGGTTGAAAACGGTATCGAGCGAGGAGGCAGCCATGGGTGCGGGCTCATAAGGCCCTGCCGTTGCGGATGATTCCGACTGCAACGCCTTCAATGGCGAGTGGTTCCCGGCGCAGATCTACGACCCGGGTCTTGAACGCCGGGTTTTCAGGGACGAGCTCCACGATTTGGCGCTGGCGGCGAATGCGTTTGACGGTGACCTCGTCGCTCAAGCGCGCAACCACGATCTGTCCCGACCTGAATTCCCGCGTGCGGTGCACCGCCAGCAGATCGCCGTCGAGGATGCCGGCATCGCGCATGCTCGCGCCCCTGACTTTCAGGAAGTAATCGGCGCGCGGCCTGAACAGCAGGGGATCGATCCGGTAATGCCCCTCGATGTGCTGGACGGCGAGAATAGGGCTCCCGGCGGCAACACGGCCGACGACCGGAATGCCCGGAGACCGTTTGACCCGGATGCCGCGCGAAGCCCCGGGGGTCATCTCGATTGCGCCTTTGCGGGCGAGCGCGCGCAGATGCTCCTCGGCGGCATTGGGCGACTGAAACCCCATGGCCTGGCAGATTTCCATCCGGGTCGGGGGAAATCCCTGTGTTTCGGCATGGGCGCGGATAAACCGCAGGATTTCGGCCTGGCGCGGTGTCAGGTGTTCCATGGCTGCCTCATTCTGTAATTATATACAGTAACTGAACGACCGCAAGCACCCCCGCCGGCATGGCGTTGACCGCGGGCGGGGAAAGGCTTGGTTGCGGCACGATAAAATATTTATTTTCAATTATTTATCAAATGGACGCCGTATCCTGCAAGGCACCGTCGCCCTTGGACTCCAGGATGATTTTTGTTATACTTCAAAGCTCTGTATTGCAAGAAGATGGGCGGTTCGCCCATTTTTTGTTTGTAGCGTTGATTTGTAATGGATTTGCAAGAGTTTCTGGAAACGACTTTGACCGGTCTAGGATACGAACTGGTGGATCTCGAGCGATCCGGCAGGGGACGCCTGTTGCGCATATTCATCGACAAACCCGATGGTGTCGGGGTGGATGACTGCGCTGCGGTCAGTCACCATCTGATACGGGTTCTGGCGGTTGAAAACATCGCTTACGACCGGCTGGAGGTGTCATCGCCCGGGTTGGACCGATTATTGAAGAAGGAGCGGGATTTTGCCCGTTTTGCCGGGCGCAAGGCGCGCATCAAGGTGCGCATTCCGATAGACGGGCAACGGAATTTCGTGGGCGTGTTGCGGGAAGTCAGCGGCGGGGCGGTGCAACTCGATGTCGAGGGCAGGCTGCTGTCGCTGGACCTGAATAATCTTGAGAAGGCGCGCCTGGTGCCCGCCCTTTAGGATCAGGAGAATCGAATGAGCCGGGAAATCTTGCTGCTTGTGGACGCTCTGGCGCGGGAAAAGAACGTCGACAAGAACATCGTGTTTGGCGCCCTGGAGCTCGCGCTGGCTTCGGCCACCAAGAAGCGTTTTAACGAGGATGTCGACGTGCGGGCCGCGGTCGACAGGACGACCGGCGATTTCTCGTTTTTCCGTCGCTGGCAGGTGGTGGATGAGGCCGAGTTCGAGGCCCCGTCACGCCAGTATCTGCTGCGCGAGGCGCGGGAACAGAACCCCGAGAGCCAGATCGGCGACTATGTCGAGGAGCCGCTGGGCGGGCTGGAAGTCGGCCGCATCGGTGCGCAGACGGCAAAGCAGGTCATACTCCAGAAGATCCGGGATGCGGAACGGGAACAGATCCTGAACGATTTCCTGACGCGCAAGGAGCATCTTGTGACGGGGATGATCAAGCGTATGGAACGCGGCAGCGCGATCATCGAATCGGGCCGTCTCGAAGCCGTGTTGCCTCGGGAGCAGATGATCCCCAAGGAGAATCTGCGGGTAGGTGACCGGGTTCGTGCGTATATCTGGAAGATCGATCGCGTGAGTCGCGGTCCGCAGCTCATCCTGTCGCGCACCGTGCCCGAGTTTCTGGTGAAACTGTTCGAACTCGAGGTGCCCGAACTCGAGGACGGGCTGCTTGAGATCAAGGCTGCCGCGCGTGATCCCGGTTCGCGCGCCAAGATCGCGGTCAAGTCCAACGACCCGCGGATCGATCCTATCGGCACCTGCGTCGGGATGCGGGGATCACGCGTGCAGGCGGTAACTTCTGAACTCGCTGGGGAGCGCGTGGATATCGTGTTGTGGAATCCCGATCCAGCTCAGTTCGTTATCAACGCGCTTGCGCCGGCCGAGGTCAGCAGCATCGTGGTTGACGAGGAAAAGCACAGCATGGATATCGTGGTCGAGGAGGAAAACCTGGCCCAGGCGATCGGCCGCACCGGGCAGAACGTGCGCTTGGCGGGTGATCTGACGGGGTGGGAACTGAACATCATGACGCCGGATGAGTCTCACAAGAAGACCGAGGAAGAAACCACCCGGGTACGCTCGTTGTTCGTCGACGCGCTCGATGTGGATGAGGAGGTGGCCGGCATCTTGGTGCAGGAGGGTTTCGCAACGCTCGAAGAGGTCGCTTATGTGCCGCTCAACGAGATGCTGGAAATCGAGGCTTTCGACGAGGCGACGGTCAACGAACTGCGGAGCCGTGCTCGCAATGCCCTTCTGACCCAGGCGATCGCGGGCGAGGAAAAGGTCGAGCACGACATAGAAGACCTGCTGAAGGTCGCAGGAATGGACAATGACACGGCGCGCCTGCTGGCTTCGAAGGGTGTGAGTACCCAGGAAGAGCTCGCGGATTATGCCAGCGATGATCTTGTGGAGCTCGCGGGACTCGATGCCGAGCGGGCGAAAGAGCTGATCATGGCGGCGCGCGCTCCCTGGTTTGCTGCAACCAACGCATAAGCGGGAATCAATGGCGCAGATCAACGTCACGCAGTTTGCCACGGATCTGGGGATACCCCCGACGCTGCTCATCGAGCAGCTGCAATCGGCCGGCATCAGGAAGGCGCTCGCCGAGGATACCCCATTGACCGAGAAGGACAAGACGCAACTTCTCGATTATCTGCGCCAGGTTCACGGCGCCAAGGAAGCCAAGCAGAAGATCACGCTGACGCGACGGCAAACCTCCGAGATCAAGAAGTCGGATGGACTCGGCAAGTCGCGCACGATCCAGGTCGAGGTTCGCAAGAAGCGCGTGCTGGTGAAGCGCGAGGCGGTCGAGACGGAGCAAACGGTCGAGACCAAGCCGGTCATCGATGCCGAGCAGATCGCCCTGCGCGAGGAGGAAGCCCGGCAACAGGCCGAACTCATCGCCCGGCAGAGCGAGGAGGCGCAGAAGAAGCAGGAGCGCCGGAAGAAGGCCAAGGAAACGCCGGCGGAAACACCAGCGGAACCAGTGGTGGCGAAAGCGGTGGAGGGCGAAATGCCCTCTGGCGGGGCGGCGCCGGTGTCCGCCGTGCCGGTGGAAGGCACCCTGCACAAACCGATGGTCAAGCCTGCTGAAAAGGCCGGGAAGAAGACAGCGAAAAAGCCGCCCAAGCAGGTTACCTGGAGTGACGATTCGGTCAAGAAACGTGGCATCAAAACGCGCGGCGACGTTACCGGTGGTCTGGGGTGGCGCGAGCGCAAGGATAGGCACGCCAGGCACAAGGAGGAGACAGCTCAGGTATTTTCAGCTCCGGCGGAACCCATGGTGCGCGAGATCATGGTTCCGGAAACCGTCACGGTGGGCGATCTGGCACACAAGATGTCAGTCAAGGCTGCGGAGGTCATCAAGGCCCTGATGAAGTTGGGGACGATGGCGACCATCAATCAGGTTCTCGACCAGGAAACTGCAATGATCGTGGTCGAGGAAATGGGGCATGTCGCCAAGCGCGCAAAGCTCGATGATCCCGACGCGTTCCTCGAGCAGGCACAGCAGGCGGCGGCGGAGGTGACGTTCGAGAGCCGCGCGCCAGTGGTGACGGTGATGGGGCACGTGGACCACGGCAAGACGTCGCTGCTCGACCATATCCGCCGCACCCGCGTTGCGAGCGGCGAGGCGGGCGGCATCACCCAGCATATCGGTGCTTATCACGTCGAAACGCCCAAGGGCATGATCACGTTCCTCGACACGCCTGGCCATGAGGCATTTACCGCCATGCGCGCGCGCGGCGCGAAAGTGACCGACATTGTGGTGCTGGTCGTGGCTGCGGATGATGGAGTCATGCCACAGACGTCTGAAGCGATCCACCATGCCAAGGCGGCCAAGGTGCCGATCGTGGTGGCCCTCAACAAGATCGACAGGCCCGAAGCCAATCCCGATCGCGTCAAGCAGGACCTCGCGGCGCAGGAAGTGGTGCCCGAAGAATGGGGTGGCGACACCATGTTTGTGGAGGTCTCGGCGAAAACCGGGAAAGGAATCGACGCGTTGCTGGACAGCGTGCTGTTGCAGGCGGAGGTGCTGGAATTGAAGGCGCCTCGCGATGCGCCGGCAAGGGGCATCGTCATTGAATCGCGCCTCGACAAGGGGCGCGGACCCGTGGCGACAGTGCTGGTTCAGTCCGGCACGCTCAAGCGAGGGGATGTCCTGCTCGCCGGGGCTGTATTCGGGCGGGTTCGCGCCATGCTCGACGAGGCTGGACGGGCGATCGATCAGGCCGGCCCTTCGATTCCTGTGGAGATCCTGGGCCTGGCGGAGATTCCTCTGGCGGGCTCGGACGTACTGGTTCTGGGCGACGAGCGTAAGGCGCGCGAAATCGCGCTGTTCCGGCAGGGCAAGTTCAGGGATGTAAAGCTCGCGAAGCAGCAGTCGACCAAGCTTGAGAACATGTTCGACCAACTCGACAGCGGGGATAAGAAAACCCTTTCGCTGGTCATCAAGGCCGATGTGCAAGGCTCGTACGAGGGTCTTTCCCACGCGTTGTCCAAGCTCTCGACAGATGAGGTCAAGGTCAACATCGTTCATGCGGCCGTGGGTGGGATCACGGAGTCCGATGTCAACCTGGCGTTAGCCTCAAAATCTGTGATCATTGGTTTCAACACTCGCGCGGATGCGGCGGCGCGCAAGCTCGCGGAGAGCGGCGGTGTGCAGATCCGTTACTACAACATCATCTATGAGGCGGTCGACGAGGTCAAGGCAGCGCTGACGGGCATGCTGGCGCCCGAACGCAAGGAAAACGTGCTGGGCCTTGTTGAGATCAGGAAGATTTACCGCATCTCGAAAGTTGGCACGGTGGCCGGCTGCATGGTACTCGATGGGTTGGTACGACGCTCGGCCCGCGTTCGGCTGCTGCGCGATAACGTTGTGATACACGAGGGCGAACTCGATTCGCTGAAACGCTTCAAGGACGACGTGCGGGAAGTCAAGGCGGGTTTCGAGTGCGGCCTATCCCTCAGGAATTACAATGACATCAAGGAAGGCGACCAGCTGGAGGCCTACGAATTCGTAGAGGTCGCGAGAACCCTATGAGGCGATAGAAGGGAGACGATACACGAGGGGAGTGGGGCGCGCGTGGTTCGTTGCCTCTCTCCTTTCTCCTCTCCGCCTCTTGTACTTATGCCCAAAGACTTTCCCCGCGCCCGTCGCATCGCGGACCAGATACAGCGTGAACTGGCGGATATCATTCGCTTCGAACTCAAGGATCCCCGTATCGGGATGATCACCCTGACCGATGTGGAGGTGAGCCAGGATTATGCGCACGCCCGGGTTTTCTTCACGGTGCTGGCGGACGCACAACAGACCGATGAGACCCGCGAAGCGCTGCAACACGCTTCCGGCTTCCTGCGCAGCCAGCTTGCCCGGCGCATGAGACTGCGCACGGTTCCACAATTGCAATTCAAGTACGACGCCTCCGTCGCGCGTGGCGTGCAGCTCTCCCGCCTGATCGACGAGGCGGTGGCGAGTGACACGAAGCGCACAGCCGAAACATGATGGAATACCCGGCACTGGAAGTCGTGCCAGCCGGGCGCGCTACGAGCGGTGTCCTGCTCTTGGACAAGCAGGCTGGCATCAGCTCCCAGGCGGCCGTCACGCGCGTCAAGCGTCTCCTCGGGATCGCCAAAGCCGGGCATACGGGCACGCTCGACCCGCTCGCCACCGGGCTGCTCCCGATATGTATCGGTGAAGCAACCAAGTTTTCGCATCTGCTGCTCGAGGCCGAGAAGACCTACGAAGCCGGTATTCGGCTCGGAGTCGTGACCACGACCGGCGATCGGGAGGGCGAAACGATATCCGTGTCACCCGTAAGAGTTGACGTCGATGCGGTGAGAGAGGTGCTCGCGCGGTTTGTTGGCGAGATCGCCCAGGTGCCGCCGATGTACAGCGCCCTCAAGCACCAGGGGCAGCCGCTCTACAAGCTTGCGCGGGAGGGAATTTGCGTGCCGAGAGCGGCGCGAACAGTGCGCGTAAAGTCGCTCGAACTGCATCAACTTGCAGGCGACATGCTCCACGTCAGGATCGTGTGCGGGAAGGGCACCTATATCCGCGTTCTCGCTGAAGACGTCGGAAGGGCATTGCAGTGCGGCGCATCGCTGGATAACCTGAGGCGAACCGCCGTGGGGGCGCTCAATGTCAATGATGGCGCAACGCTCGAGATGCTTGAGAGTTTGTCTCGGGAGGCACGTGCGCGGCACCTGTTGACCGCGGATACGCCGGTAGCCGCCTTGCCGCGCGTCGATGTCGAGCCGGTACAGGCGCGGTCCCTCATGCATGGGCGCGCCTTCCAAGGCAACGGCTGCGTCGGGGGCGGATTGGTGCGTCTTTACGACCGCCCCTCGGGGCGTTTTCTCGGGGTAGGGACACGTGATGCGACCGGGTTGATCGTGCCCCGGCGGCTGATGAGCACGCCAGTCGCGGCAGATAATGCTTGAGAAAACGAGGGGTTACGGAGTAGAATAAACGACTTTTCGGCTGGAGAACGACGATGGCAGTATCAACCACCCAGAAGGCCCAGCTGGTCAAGGATTACCAGCGCATCGCGGGAGACACGGGCTCGCCGGAGGTGCAGGTCGCGCTGCTCACGGCGCGGATTACGGACCTGACCGAGCATTTCAAGACGCACGTCAAGGACCATCATTCGCGCCGGGGCCTGCTGAGAATGGTGAGCAGGCGCCGAAAGCTCCTGGATTATCTGAAGAAGACGAAGGCGGATCAGTACCGGCAGTTGATCGACCGTCTGGGTTTGCGCAAGTAACGCCGGGTGATGCGCGGACCGGGTTGCCGGACTGTGGCGGATCATCCGACTCGGTGGGAGTGGCGGCAGTACACCAAGACCGCGAGTGCGCGGTCTTTTTTTATTTTCATACAAAGGATAAAACGTTGAGGCATATCAAGAAGACACTGATGTGGGGGCGCCATCGCCTGACGCTTGAAACCGGCGAAATCGCGCGGCAGGCAACCGGCGCGGTGATGGTTAATATGGAAGATACGGTGGTGCTGGTGACCGTGGTGGGAAACAAACAGGCTGAAGCGGGAAAGGACTTTCTTCCTCTGACCGTCGATTACCAGGAACGCACTTACGCCGCAGGCAAGATTCCGGGGGGGTTTTTTAAGCGCGAAGGCCGACCCTCCGAGAAGGAAATTCTGACGTGCCGGCTCATAGACCGGCCGATACGCCCGCTTTTCCCGGACGGCTTTTACAATGAAGTGCAGGTCGTGGCCACTGTAATGTCGTCAAACAGCGAAGTCGACTCCGACATTCCGGCGATGATCGGCGCCTCTGCGGCGCTGGCCCTTTCCGGAATACCGTTCAACGGTCCAATCGGTGCCGCGCGTGTAGGCTATCAAGATGGCCATTACCTGCTCAATCCGACGGCCACCGAATTAAAGTCTTCCGGGCTCGACCTCGTCGTGGCGGGAACGCAGCAGGCCGTATTGATGGTCGAATCCGAAGCACACGAATTATCCGAGGATGTCATGCTCGGCGCGGTAGTCTATGGTCACCAGCAGATGCAGGCAGTCATCGAAGCGATCAATGGAATGGTGGACGAGGCAGGTGCGCCGCTATGGGACTGGGCGCCCCCGGCCAAGGACGAGGCGCTGAGTGCGCGCATCAAGGCGCTCGCCGAGAACGATCTGATCGCGGCCTTTCAGCTCAAGCAGAAGCAGGCCCGCTCCGAGGCGATCGACAACATCTGGAGACGCGCGTTCACTGAAGTCGGCGTTGGCACGGAAGGAGGGCCTGCTGCCAACGCGGTGAAGGAAATCTGCTTCGCGCTCGAATCGAACATCGTGCGCGGCCAGATCCTCAACGGCGAGCCGCGCATCGACGGCCGTGACACCCGAACCGTGCGCCCGATATCCATACGCACCAGCGTGCTGCCGCGGGCGCATGGTTCGTCCCTTTTCACGCGCGGTGAGACGCAGGCAATGGTTGCCGCCACGCTCGGAACCTCGCGCGACGAGCAGATCATCGATGCGCTGCAGGGCGAGTACCGCGAGCGTTTCATGCTCCACTACAATATGCCTCCATACGCGACCGGGGAAACGGGTCGCGTCGGTTCGCCCAAACGGCGAGAGATCGGACACGGGCGGCTTGCGAAGCGCGCTCTGCTCGCGGTTCTGCCGACGCCCGAGGAATTCGGGTATTCGCTGCGCGTGGTGTCGGAAATCACGGAGTCAAATGGTTCAAGTTCGATGGCATCGGTTTGTGGCGGGTGCCTTGCGCTGATGGACGCAGGGGTGCCGCTCAAGGCGCACGTCGCCGGCATTGCGATGGGATTGATCAAGGAAGGCAACCGGTTCGCGGTGCTGTCCGACATTCTGGGAGACGAGGATCACCTTGGCGACATGGACTTCAAGGTCGCCGGAACGGAGAAGGGCGTCACCGCGCTGCAGATGGACATCAAGATTACCGGCATCACCAAGGAGATCATGCACGCGGCACTGACGCAGGCGCGCGAAGGACGTCTCCATATTCTGGAAAAGATGAAGGTCGCGATCGAGAGCCCGCGCACTGAGCTTTCGGCCTATGCGCCGCGCATGATCACGATCAAGATCAAGCCGGAAAAGATTCGGGACGTAATCGGCAAGGGCGGCGCGGTGATCCGCGCCATCACCGAGGAGACCGGGACCACGATCGATATCGAGGACGACGGAACGGTGACGATTGCCTGCGTTTCATCGGAAGGCGGCGAACTGGCCAAGAAACGCATCGAGGAGCTGACAGCCGACGTCGAAGTGGGCCGCATCTACGAGGGCACGGTGCTCAAGCTGCTCGACTTTGGCGCCATCGTGAGCGTGCTGCCTGGACGCGACGGCTTGCTGCACATTTCCCAGATCGCCAATGAACGCGTGAACAGCGTGGCGGATCACCTGAAGGAAGGCCAGTCCATCCGTGTGAAGGTCATCGAGGCCGATGAAAAGGGGCGTCTGCGTCTCTCGATGAAGGCGGTGATCAACGAAGCCCGCGCGCCCCAGACGACACAGTAATCGCCGCGCCCGCGCAGTACGCGGCAAGGGCAGCCTGCTGGCTGCCCTTATCTTAATTTCCAACGGAGCTGATCCGCAGGCCGGGCATCAGCTCATTTCGCGACCTGACGTTCCCGTAGTTCGTCCAGCGTCTTGCAATCGATGCACAGGGTGGCGGTCGGGCGCGCTTCCAGGCGCTTCAAGCCGATCTCGACTCCGCACGACTCACAGTAACCGTACTCTCCCGCATCGATACGGGCGATTGTCTCGTCGATCTTCTTGATGAGCTTGCGCTCCCGGTCCCGGTTTCTGAGTTCGAGCGACATGTCGGATTCCTGACTCGCCCGGTCGTTCGGGTCGGCGAACACCGTCGCCTCGTCCTGCATGGTGTGCACCGTGCGGTCGATATCCTGCGACAATTCGCGTTTCTGCTCCTCCAGCATCTTTCTGAAATGCGCAAGTTGCCGGAGATTCATGTACTCCTCTTTCCCTTTTGGCTTGTAAGGCGGGAAAACCTTATGTAGTTCCATTGCCATTGGCACAATGTCCGCAAAAAAGCGCTTTAATAGCAGAAATCCCCCGCCATCGCAAGGCGGATTCCACCGTCCCAAGGCAGAACCTGCTGCAATTGACCTTTACTGGGACGGGGGAGTATATTACGCGCCTTCGGTTCCGCCCCATCCTCCGCGCTCACCGGAGCGGTAAAGGCGTATTTCAGGCCGGTGTCCAGGTCTGGGGAGTGATGCACGCAATGCCGGCAGCTTCGAGTGTGCCCGTAGCTCAATAGGATAGAGCACCGGCCTTCTAAGCCGGGGGTTGTGGGTTCGAGTCCCGCCGGGCATGCCAGATTCTGCCCATCCGGGCAGCGTACAGTGTTGAGCGTTTGGTGTTGAGTGTGAGATCTGAGCCCACGGCTCCCTGGACACTGAGGACTTAACACTTCACACTGCTCTTACGGACGGTGGCTGTAGCTCAGCTGGTAGAGTCCCGGATTGTGATTCCGGTTGTCGTGGGTTCGAGTCCCATCAGCCACCCCACCCTCCCCGCAGCATTCATATGACGGCACGTATCGCGCACGGCGCGCGTCTTTGCTTTGCCGTGATGATTATGCTCTAATCATTGGATGATGTTCCGCCGCCATTCGTAGCGGGTGACGGCGCGAAAAAGGGCCTTATGGAATACCTGTGGTGGCATTGGGTCGTGCTGGGCATTGCTCTGATGCTGCTCGAACTAGCGGTGCCGGCGTTCTTCCTGCTTTGGTTCGGCCTCGGTGCCGTGATCGTGGGCGTGCTGCTGGCCGCGTTTCCTGAAATGTCCCTGGCGTTCCAGTTCGCGACATGGACGCTGAGTTCCTTATTTTTCATCTGGCTCTGGTTCAAGTTATTCAAGCCCAATGTTCATAGGACGAGAGCGGGCATGTCGAAAGGATCACTCGTCGGGGAAATCGGCCTCGTGACGAAGGAGATCCGTCCCTACGAGAAAGGGCAGATACGTTTCCAGAAACCCATCCTGGGTGACGAGGTGTGGGAATCGATCGCCGATCAGGAGATCAAGGTGGGTGAGCGTGTCAGAGTGCTGGATGTCGAAGGCAACACTCTAAAAGTGGATAGGACCTGAAAGAGAGGAGCGAACCATGGGGTTTGAGATCGTTGTCATCGCATTGGCCATATTCGCCATTATCACCGTGTGGAAAGGTGTCCGCATCGTGGCGCAGGGCGAGGAGTGGGTCATCGAACGCCTGGGCAAGTACCACAGAACCCTGCCGCCGGGGCTGAGCATCATCCTTCCCTACCTCGACAAGGTTGCCTACAAGGTGGTCACCAAGGACATAATCCTGGACGTTCCGGAACAGGAGGTGATCACGAAGGACAATGCGGTGATCATCACCAATGCCATTGCCTTCATCAAGGTCACCGATCCCATCAAGGCGGTATATGGCATTGTGGACTTCGCCGAGGCGATCCGGAATCTGGTGCAAACCACGCTGCGCTCGATCACCGGCGAGATGGAGCTGGACCAGGCGTTGTCGTCGCGGGAAAAGATCAAACTGCGCCTGAAAGAGAGCATTTCCGATGAGGCGATCGATTGGGGCCTGACGATCAAGTCCGTCGAGATCCAGGACATCAAGCCATCCGACTCGATGGTGAAATCGATGGAGCTGCAGGCCGCGGCGGAACGGGAACGAAAGGCGGTCGTCACCAAGGCGGAAGGCGCGAAACAGGCCATGATACTCGAGGCCGAGGGACGCCTCGAGAGCGCGAAGCGCGACGCCGTTGCCCAGGTCACGCTGGCCGATGCTTCGTCTCAAGCGATCCAGAAGGTGGCGCAGGCAGTCGGCGACCGTGATACGCCCATGCTGTACCTTCTGGGGGAGAAGTACATTCTTGCACTCGACAAGCTCGCAGAATCGGGCAACAGCAAGCTTGTCATATTGCCGGCCGATTTCCAGGACGCGATGCGCGGGTTGCTGGGCCGCGGCAGAACCTCCTGATCACGGGTGGTTGTCCGGAGCGACCCTGCGGACGCGCGGCGGGCGAGCGGCGCCGCTGCCGAACCTACGCCTTGACCCGCATGAGCCGCTGCTGTTCCCGGCGCCACTCCCGATCCTTTTCAGCAGCGCGCTTGTCATGTTGCTTTTTGCCTTTGGCGAGCCCGATTTCGAGTTTAATGCGGCCGCGGCTGTAATGCATGTCAATCGGCACCAGCGCGTAGCCGGAGCGTTCGACGCTGCCGATGAGACGGTTGATCTCGCTTGCGTGAAGCAGCAGTTTGCGGGTTCGCGTCGGATCCGCCGTCACGTGGGTCGATGCGGCGGGCAGGGGGCTGATATGGCAGCCCACCAGGTGGATCTCGCCGCCATGGACAATCACGTAGGCTTCCTTCAATTGCACGCGACCGGCGCGGATTGCCTTGACCTCCCAGCCGTCGAGCACGATGCCTGCTTCGAGGCGTTCCTCGATAAAATAGTCGTGGAACGCCTTCCTGTTCTGGACAATGCTCATGCTTGCGTGCCGGGGCGTGGGAGCGTCTATTTTATCAGGCCGGTATCGTGGGCCGGGCTATGCGCAGCGCGGGCTGGAGAGCGCACACCGCGTGGCAGATGTCGCTAAATCCGTCCTCGTCGCATACACGCCAGAGCAGATGTTCTCTCTCGTCGATGCGGTCGAGCGTTACCCGGAGTTTCTGCCATGGTGCGGCGGCGCTTCGGTTGCGCGGCGTGATGAAGCGAGCATGCTCGCCACCATCAGCATCAATTATCGCGGCATCAGGCAGAGCTTCACTACAGAAACGCAGAGGCAACCAGGTCGCTCCATTCACATCAGCCTCGTGCACGGACCTTTCAAGACCCTGAACGGGACATGGGGATTTGTTCCCCTGGCACAGGCGGGCTGCAAGGTCGATTTCCACCTGCATTACGAGTTTTCGAGCAGGCTGCTGGAGCGAGCGGTCGGCCCGGTCTTCCACTACATCGCCGATTCCATGGTCGATGCGTTCGTGAAACGCGCGCGCTTCATCTATGGAAACCGCTGACCCGCTTCTGGTCGTGGAGGTAGTTTACGCACTGGCGGACGGACAGGCGCTGTACAGCGTCACTCTCCCGCGCGGCAGCACGATTCAGGACGCACTTGAACGCTCGGGAATCATATGGCATTTCCCCGGTGTTGACTTCAGCACCTGCAAAGTCGGCGTGTTCGGCAAGGTGCGATCGCGAGATACGGTCCTCAGCGACGGCGATCGGGCGGAGATTTACCGCTCTCTACTCGTCGACTCCAAGGATGCCCGATATGCGCGAGTGCTATCGGGGAAGCGCAGGGACGGAGGCTGAACGCGTTACTTGCAGTTCGCGTCAACCATTCGCCGCGCGTCGGCGGTTTCGCCGGCGTATTGGGCATCCTCCAGGAAAACGCGCTCGCCGGTCTTAGGATCGACCTTGACCACGCGATTTCCGGACTGAAGGTTCTTGAGGTGCGCGCGTGCATCATCGCAGGCGCGCCGGCGCTGCGCCTCCTCCGCGCTCTTCTTGGCATCCTTGGCTTCAGCTGCCGCCTTCTCCGCCTGGCGCTTGCGGAATTCGGCGTCGCGTTCGGCCAATGACTGCGATTTGGTGGCCGCGGCACCGCCGGCAGGTGCGACTGGAGCGGGGCTGGAGCGGATTCCCGTCGCGAGCTCCTTGGTGCCCGCCGGGCACTGGGCGGCGTATTCGACGCGTCCATCCTTACCCACGCACTTGAGCAACTGTCCATGGGCGGTCGTCGCAAACAGGGTGACAACTATCGCCGCAATGATCGATCTCACAGTCGTTGCATTCATTTTCACACTCGCTCTCTCGGCCGACGCCCGGGCAGCGCGGTTGCCTTACGGAATCTGCAATTCAGTCAACCAATTAACGCGGCAGTTCCTTGGCCGTTTACCGCGCTTCCCATATAATACCCCCTTTGCCGAAGGATCAGAAACATGCGCGTGGTGCAGAAGGCTCTCACCTTCGACGACGTCCTGCTTGTTCCCGCACACTCGACGATCCTCCCCCGCGAAGTCAGCCTCAAGACCCGCATCACCCGCAGCATCGCGCTCGACATTCCGATCGCGTCTGCCGCTATGGACACCGTCACCGAGGCGCGTCTGGCGATTGCCATCGCGCAGGAGGGGGGTATCGGCATCCTGCACAAGAACATGTCACCCAAGGCGCAGGCGGGAGAGGTGGCGAAGGTGAAGCGCTATGAGAGCGGAGTGGTGAAAGACCCGATCACGATCGATCCGTCGATGACGGTGCGCGAAGTGCTGAATCTCACCAGCCGCCACAAGATCTCCGGATTACCGGTGGTAAACGCGGCGGGTAGAGTGGTCGGAATCGTCACCAACCGGGACCTGCGGTTCGAGACCAATCTCGATCAACCGGTGAAGAACATCATGACGCCGCGCGAGCGGCTGGTGACGGTGCGTGAAGGCGCGAAGCGGGAAGAGGCATTGGCCCTCATGCACAAGCACCGGCTGGAGCGCGTGCTTGTGGTGAGCAAATCCTACGAATTACGCGGGCTGATCACCGTCAAGGACATCCTCAAGTCATCCGAGCATCCGAACGCCTGCAAGGACCGCTTGGGACAATTGCGGGTAGGTGCCGCGATCGGGGTGGGAGAAGGTACCGAGGAACGTGCCGCGGCGCTGGTCGAAGCCGGGGTGGACGTGATCGTCGTAGACACGGCGCACGGCCATTCCCAGGGCGTGATCAATCGAGTGAAATGGATGAAGCGCAGTTTTCCGAAGATGCAGGTCATAGCCGGCAATATCGCCACAGCTTCGGCAGCCAAGGCCCTGGTCGATGCGGGTGCGGATGGCGTGAAAGTGGGCATCGGACCCGGTTCGATCTGCACCACCCGCGTCGTGGCGGGAATTGGGGTGCCGCAGATCACCGCCGTCGCCAATGTCTCGCGAGCGCTTGCCAGGACCGATGTTCCCATCATCGCGGACGGCGGGATCCGCTATTCGGGCGACATCGCCAAGGCGATTGCGGCCGGCGCACACACGGTCATGATCGGGAGCCTGTTCGGCGGAACAGAGGAATCGCCCGGTGAGATCGAGCTCTACCAGGGGCGCTCGTACAAGGCCTATCGCGGCATGGGTTCGATCGGGGCGATGCAGCAGGGCTCGGCCGATCGCTACTTTCAGGAAACCGACGAGCTCGATACCGAGAAACTGGTGCCGGAGGGCGTGGAAGGGCGGGTGCCGTACAAGGGCGGGCTGGTGCCGCTGCTGCTGCAGCTCATCGGGGGGCTGCGCGCCAGCATGGGGTACCTCGGGTGCGCCACGATCGACGAGGTGCGCCGCAAGGCGGAGTTCGTCGAGATCACGCTCGCGGGCATCCGCGAGTCGCACGTGCACGACGTGCAGATCACCAAGGAAGCGCCCAACTACCAGATCGAGTGAACGGCAAACAGGAAACCGTGAACTGTAGGGGCGAAGAAGCACGCAGTGGGGCCGTTCACTGTTTGCCGTTCACCGTTCGCTAGACATGCAGCACCAGAAAATCCTTATTCTCGATTTCGGCGGCCAGTACACGCAGCTGATCGCGCGCCGGGTGCGCGAGAACCAGGTCTATTGCGAACTGCAGCCGTACGACGTCAGTGACGAGTTTGTCCGCAATTTCGGTCCGCAGGGGATCATTCTTTCAGGCGGACCCGCGTCGGTGTGGGAAGGTGGCACGCCGCGTGCGCCCGATGCTGTGTTTACCCTGGGTGTTCCGGTGCTGGGCATCTGCTATGGCATGCAGACCATGGCCGCCCAACTCGGGGGCAAGGTCGAAATGGGCCGGGTGCGGGAGTTCGGTTACGCAGAAGTGCGCGCGCGCGGACACTCGGCGCTGCTGCGCGACATCCAGGATCGGGTCAATCCGGAAGGACACGGGCTGCTCGATGTGTGGATGAGCCACGGCGACCGTGTCGACGAATTGCCGCCCGGGTTCAAGGTGATCGTCGGTAATGCGGCGACGCCGATTGCGGGCATGGCGGACGAAAAGCGCAAACTCTATGGCGTGCAGTTCCATCCCGAAGTCACGCACACTCTGCAGGGCAAAGCAATCATCGAGCGCTTCGTCCGGGAGATCTGCGGGCTCGCGGGTGACTGGACCATGCCGGACTATATCGAGGAGGCAGTGGGCGGGATTCGTTCCCAAGTCGGACGCGAGGAAGTGATACTGGGGTTGTCGGGCGGGGTCGATTCGTCGGTGGCCGCAGGACTGATACACCGCGCGATCGGCCGCCAGCTCACCTGCGTTTTTGTCGACAATGGCCTGCTTCGGCTCAATGAGGCCGAACAGGTCATGGAGGCGTTCGGACGCGATCTCGGCGTCAAGGTGAATCACGTCAACGCGCGGGAGCAGTTCCTGGGACACCTCGCGGGCGTCACCGATCCGGAACAAAAGCGCAAGATCATCGGCCGTGAGTTCATCGAAGTGTTCCAGCGTGAGGCCGCGAAACTGCCGCAGGTCAAGTGGCTCGCCCAAGGCACGATCTATCCGGACGTCATCGAGTCGGCCGGCGCCAGCACGAAGAAGGCTCATACCATCAAGTCGCATCACAATGTCGGAGGATTGCCGGAGACTCTCCACCTCAAGCTGCTGGAGCCGCTGCGCGAGCTGTTCAAGGATGAGGTGCGTGAGCTTGGGCTCGCTCTCGGTCTGCCGCACGATATGGTATTCCGTCATCCCTTCCCGGGACCGGGGCTCGGCGTGCGCATCCTCGGGGAGGTGAGGGCGGAGTACGCCGACCTTCTGCGGCGGGCGGATGCGATCTTCATCGACGAATTGCGCGCCGCCGGCTGGTACGAGAAAACCGCGCAGGCGTTCGCGGTATTCCTGCCTGTGCGGTCGGTTGGGGTTATGGGCGACGGTCGCACCTACGAGAACGTCGTGGCGCTGCGCGCGGTACAGACACAGGACTTCATGACCGCCCACTGGGCCGAGCTGCCGCACGGTCTGCTCTCCAAGGTGGCGAATCGCATCATCAACGAAGTCCGCGGCATCAACCGGGTTGTCTACGACATCTCCAGCAAGCCCCCCGCCACGATCGAGTGGGAGTAGAAGAGCAAGGATGAAGGCAGAACGCGGAAGGATGAAGCGGCAAATGTGCGGGGTGGAGCAAAGTCTTCATCCAACATCCTTCGTCCTTCATCCTTTGGATTGACCGTGTCCGACGAGGACTTCATGCTCGAGGCGCTCGACCTTGGTCGGCAGGCGGGAGCGGGCGGGGAGGTGCCGGTCGGGGCTGTTGTGGTGAAAGACGGGGAAATCGTCGGGCGGGGCTACAATCGGCCGATCTCGACTTGCGATCCTACGGCACACGCCGAAATCATTGCACTGCGGGATGCTGCACAGCGACTCAAGAACTATCGCCTGATGGGATGCGAGCTGTTTGTCACTCTCGAGCCGTGCGCGATGTGCATCGGGGCCATTTTGCATGCAAGACTCGCGCGTGTCGTCTTTGGCGCAGCCGACCCTAAGACCGGTGCTTGCGGCGGAGTCGTTGATCTTCTCGCGAACGACACGCTGAATCACCAGACGAAAGTACGGGGAGACGTCATGGCCGAGGCTGCGTCAGAGGTGCTGCGATCGTTCTTTAGCGAGCGCCGTCGCAGTGCCATCTGAATCAGATTAAGTGCGCGAACACATTAATATAAGTAGCTTATAATAAACATTAATATTACGTTACTTAGTAGACGTAGTAACGAGTTGTACTTAGCCATCGCAGCTTAGACGCGTTTAGCCTGGTCAAGTGTTTCCATGCCCGATCTCTGCGCACGGGCTGTGCTTTAGTCGCATTCCTCATGCACTTGCCTTGTTCTCTCTTTGGAGTTTTCGATACTTCCGTGCTGTCTTATTCGCCACAATTAGAGCGACTGAGCGGAGCCTTACCGTCATTTAATTGTGCATCGCGCCAAAATGAGATAAATTGTGCGGCGCACATTGGGCTTCACACAACTGGAACCGTGAAGGGGGTGGCATGAGGCTTAGCGAGAAGGTGGCAATCGTAACCGGCGCAGGACGAGGAATCGGTAGGGCAACCGCGGTCAAGTTCGCGACCGAGGGGGCCAAGGTCGTCGTTTGTGATGTCGACCAGGATGCGATCGACGAAACCGTGATTTTGTGCAAAGAGACCCGCGGCGACGCGTTCGGCTATGTTGTGGACGTGCGCGACACCGAGGCTCTCAGGGGCATGGTCGCCACCACCGTCGCCAAGTGGGGGCGGGTCGATTGTCTCGTCAACAATGCCGGAATCGTGGCGGACAGCCAGTT
>MEQT01000183.1 GCA_001770325.1 Betaproteobacteria bacterium RIFCSPLOWO2_02_64_14 | reverse complement strand
AGCAGTGCGCAAGGCAGGAGCCGATATCGTGCTATCAACTCAGGATTCCAACTGGCAGGAACATGTCCGTCGGCACACCGACGGCTGGGGCAGCGATGTCGTGCTCGATTTCGTCGCGAAGAAGGAGACCCTAAAATCAAGTCTTGAAGCGCTTGCGCCCGCCGGACGCCTCGTGGTGATGGGCTATTTCCCACGAGGCAGCATCCTCGAAACGCCGACCTGGGTGTTCAGCGAAGAGCGTACAGTCACGGGAAATCGATCCGCGGGCAGGCGCGATGTCACGACCGCGCTTTCGCTGATCCGTGACGGACGCATCAAGGCCCTCGTGGACAAAACCTTTCCGCTTGAGGATGCCGTACTTGCGCACAAGGCTTTCGAGGCGAAAGAGATCACCGGCCGGGCCGTTATCGTACCCTGACCGAGAACGCAAAGCGGCGGCGCTTTCGGACATGCCCGCCTCTCCTTCCAGAAACGGACTTTACTAACTTCCCCGTGGTAGCGTCTAATGGGGGCAGGTCAAGGGCGCACCGGATTGCGCCCAAGAATCGGAAATTAGGCGGGGGCGGAGCGTGCGTCTGTGCGCTTCCGCACATACGGACTTCGGCATTCGCACCTTGCAACCGTGATCGGCTTCGACCGGCCGGTTTTGGCCGATCGGAGACGGTCAGGCGATAGTCGCAAACCGACCCAAAGGTGACGCTCGCAACAGGAATCTTGGCGCGAATTCCATTCCCGCACGGCGGGGCGCTCGCTCTTCATCGAGCGAACGCTCTGCCGCAAATAAGTGGCGCCAAGTCCGGCGAAGACCGGTTCTTTTTTCGGTTGGTGGCCGAAGTTCAGGAAGGCGGTGGGACGGACACGGCCACCCTCCCGCCGTCCGTGCCGCGCTCTACTTTTTCTTTGCCGGACCGTCCTTCGACTCCAAGTATGTTATCCCCCAAGGCCCATTCCCGTGAAGTTGCGCAACCACCTCGCTGTCCTTCGAGAAGGCGAACATCGGCTTACCCTGCCCGATCGAAAAATAGCTGCCGGGGCCAAATGCCTTGGCCAGTTTGGGATCGAACTTATCGCTTGCGGCAAAGTACAGAGTGCCTGACAGGACCGTGACGTTTTCATTAGCCGGGTGGGTATGCAGTCTTATTGTTGTCTTCGGCGGGAGCCTGAGACGCATCACGAATGGTCCGGACGACTTGGGATCACCGTCGATGACGGCGGTTTTGGCACCCGGGCCGATGGACGGGGCATCTTGCCATTTGATGTCCTTCCGCATTACAGCGGTATACTCCGCGGCCGATACCGGGGCTGCCATAATCCCGCCCAGTCCCAATGCAAGACCGACTGCCGCAATCTTGACCGTGTTCATAAACACCCTCCTTGGTTTAAGCTGCTCGACTCACAACGCTTACTGAATGATAGACCTGCAGCGGCATTTCCCATTCGTGTAGCCGGAATCCGGTGTTTCCATGCAAGCTCGGCCACGCCGGATTAAGTTACCCCTGCGCTATGGCAATGTCAAACGACCGCGGACAACGCACCAGACGAATCGGGATAGGCGAAAGTCTGCTTCTCGCCGCTGCCGGTAAGCGACCGTCAGACGACGAGCGTGAACCGACCGAAAGGAGACAGCCGCACCGCGCGGCGAGAAACCGCCGTCGCTCCTCCGAATTGACTATGCCGACCAGCCCCGGGATACTTCCACAAATGCCGTTGAATTCCCCGAAGACAGAGGCGATGCGATGACCGATCTGGAACTGCTGGAAGAATTGAAGAAGATCGATACGCCGACCATAACCAACGTGGTCGCGACTTATCCGGGACGGCCGCTTTGCCTGGAAATCTACAATCCCTGGACCGAGAACTGGTACACGAACAACACGCTCTCGTGCTGGTATCCGGAGATGGGGCCGATCGCGGGGTATGCCGTGACTTGCACTTACGGTCTGCCCGATCCGACCTTCAAGAGCCTGTCCCTGATGAATGTGCTGGAAGCCATGGACAAGCTCGGCAAGCCGTCCATCTTCTGTTTCCAGCAGAAGTTTCCCGGCGACATCGCCGACAAGGTGGGCCTGTCCGGTGGCAACATGACCTCTTCGATGCGCGCTTGCGGCGCCATCGGTGCGGTATCCGACGGCCCCTCGCGCGACATACACGAGATCCGGCCCATGAATTTCCAGTATCTCACCCGCGGGATTTGCGCGGGCCATGGGCCGCAGGCCGTACATGCCGTGCAGGTGCCGGTGAGCATCGCCGGCATGGATGTGGCGCCCGGCGAGATCATCCACATGGACGAGAACGGCGCGGTGAAATTTCCCGCCGACCGGCTGGAAGAGGTGGTGCGTAATGCCAAAGCACTGCTCGCCGAAGAAGATGAACGAGTCGGACAACTTCTCAAGGCGCGGGGGCTGCAAGCGGTCAAGGCGATCATGGGTGGTCATCAGTACATGAAGAAGTGAAGCCGCCGTTCAACAACCCGTTTGGTACGGCTGGAAATGACTAGGAGGAGGAATGGCATGAGTACGATTCGATTGTTGGGCGCATTCGTGGGTCTCATCGTGTTCGCGAGCGGCACGGCGTGGTCGCAGGCATACCCGGCGAAGCCGGTGCGGGTGGTCGTCGTGTTTCCTGCCGGCGGCGGCACCGATACCGTAGCGCGGCTCGTGTTTCAGAAAGTGGGCGAGCAGTTGAACCAGCAGTTCCCGATCGACAACCGGGCCGGCGCCTCCGGGATGATCGGCGGCGCAATCGTGGCGAAAAGCCCGCCCGACGGGTATACCATCATGGTGTATTCGCAGACGCTCCTCGTCAATGCGCACGTCTACCAAAAGATGCAGTATGACGTGCTCAAGGACTTCACCGGGATATCGATGCTCACGCGGCTGGTGGGCATGCTAGGCGTACACCCATCGGTGCCGGTGCGCACGACGAAAGACCTGATCGCCCTGGCGAAAGCGCGGCCCGGTGAATTGCTGTACGGCACAGCGGGAGTCGGCGCCTACCAGCATCTTTCCACGAGCGTTTTCGCCAACATGGCCGGCCTGAAGATGACCCATGTACCCTTCAAGGGCGGCGCTCCGGCGGTCGTTGCGCTGATGGGCGGCGAGATACACATGATCATCACACCCATCGCGGAACTCTTCCCCCACATCAACTCGGGCCGCGTGCGGGCCATCGCGGTGACTTCGGACAAGCGCAACGCCCAGTTTCCTGCGATTCCCACCATCGCGGAAACCGTGAAAGGTTACGAATTCACCTCGTGGTTCGGCTGTTTTGCGCCGGCCGGCACGCCGAAGGCTATCGTGGACCGGCTCAGCGCCGAGATCAAGCAGGCAGTGGCCGATCCCGATGTCGCCGCGAAGCTTACGGCTCAGGGGCTCGATCCCATGCACATGACCCCCGAGGCGTTCGCCAAACACGTGAGGCTCGAGTACGACAGGCTCAGAGAAGTCGTTAAGCTTTCGGGCGCCCGCATCGAATAGACGCGGCGGCCCGCCGGTTGCAATAAGATTTGCCATCCCATGCCGTGAAAGAGGAGTCGCCCGATGAATACGCCGGACTGGAAAGCGTTGCGCGAGGAATTTCCCACGCTGCGCAACTGGATCTACCTTGATTCTGCGCGCAAGAGCATACCGCCGCGCTGTCAGGCGCTGGCAATGGAAGCCTACACGCGCGACGTGTACGAGAACGCGGGTGCCGACGCATGGGCTGCGACCAACGTCGCGGAAACGCGCGCGCTCCTGGCTGAGGTTCTTGGCGCGCAGCCCGGCGAAATCGCCTTTACCCGGAACACCACTGACGGCCTGAACATCGCCGCCCACGGCTTCGAACTGAAGCCCGGCGACAACATCGTGCTCACGGATATGGAGCACATGGCGAACGTGTGGGTGTGGAAGCACTGGGAAGCAAAGGGCGTCGAGATACGCTACGCCCGGAACCGGGGCGGCCGCCTTCCGCTTGAAGCGTTCCGCGAACGGATCGATGGGCGCACCCGCGTCGTCTCCACGGCGTACGTGACGTACGGAAACGGCTGCCGGGTTGACCTGCCTGAGCTGGGGGCGCTATGCCGGAGCCGCGGAATTCGCCTGGTCGTGGACGGCGTTCAGGGAGCGGGCATCCTCGCGGCGCCGCTGTCCGCGCTCAATGCGGATGTGGTCGCGATTGGCGGCCACAAGGGTCTTTTCGGATTGACCGGATCGGGGATCGTCTATTGCCGCGAGGATCTCGTCAACGAGTTGAAGTCGTCCTTCGTGAGACCGCCCGAAGCTGCGAATGCGCCGAGGGCGAAGGCCCACGCCATCAGCCAGTTCGACTACGTGCGCACGGCGCACCGCTTCGAGGCCGGCAATCCCAATTTCCTCGGCATCCGGGTGCTGCGCGCAGGGGCCGAGTTCCTGCGGTCGATCGGCCTGCAGCACATCGAAAACCGGGTGCGGGATCTGACCAGCGCGTGCTTGAGACTGCTCGATGCCGCGGGGCTCGAGACGCGCACGCCGGCCGAGTGGCGGGAACGCGCGCAGATCGTGAACGTCGTGGTGCCGGATGCCGCCGGGCTCATGGATCGCCTGCGTGAAAAGCACCGCGTCGTCGTCAATGTCAAGGACGATGCCTTGCGCTTGTCCGTATCCTTTTGCAACACCGAGGAGGACATCGAGAAGGCCGTATCCGCGATACGGGCAGAGATGAGCCATCGCACCGCCGCGGCGGCGTGACGCATCCCACCGCACTTCTTCGGCGTTACTGCTGCTGGATTCCGGCGTCCTTGACGACGCCCACCCAGCGCTTGATCTCGCGGGCGATCATGGCGCGAAACTCATCGGGCGTGTTGGGAGCCGGTTCCAGAGCGCTCGCGGCAAGCCGCGGGCGCATGTCCGGCGATGCGATGGCGCGGGCGATTTCCGCGTGGAGGCGCTTGATCACCGGCTGCGGTGTTCCGCCCACGGACATGATGCTGTACCAGTTCGACACGTCGATTCCCGGCAGTCCGTTTTCGGCGAACGTCGGCACCTCCGGCAGCAGCGCGCTGCGCTTCGGCGCCGCGGCCGCCAGGATTCTGAGGCGGCCCGCCTTGACGAGAGGCAGCGACGTGGGCGGAGTCGAGAACGTCGCCGGAATCTGGCCCCCGACCACGTCCGCCATGGCAGGCCCGACGCTCTTGTAGGGCACGTGCGTCATCGTAATGCCGGCGCGCAGGCGGAAAAGTTCGCCCGTCATGTGCGTGCCGCTGCCGCTGCCCGCGGAACCGAGACTGAGCTTGCCGGGCTGCGCCTTTGCCGCGGCGATGAACTCCTTCAGACTCCTGGCGTAGGGCAACTGGGGATTGACCACCAGTATGTAGGGAGTCGCCGCGATGACCGACACCGGCGCGAAGTCCTTGAACGCGTCGTACTTCGGGTCCTTGAAGAACGCGATGTTGATCGTGAAGCCGGCATCCGCGAGCAGCAGGGTGTAGCCGTCCGGCGCGCCGCGCGCGGCGATCTGGGTGCCGACGAGCGAGGCCGCACCGGGGCGGTTGTCGACCACGACTTGCTGGCCCAACTGCTCCGTCAGTTTCTGGCCGATCAGCCGGCCGGCGAAGTCGGAGCCGCCGCCCGGCGCGAATGGCACGATGAGGCGGATCGGCCGATTCGGGTAATCCTGTGCATTCGCCCCGCGGTACGGGGTGAACGCCGCGGACAGGATCGCGCACGCCAACAGCGCACGCCGCAAGAAAAGCTGGATTGTCATGGCGCAGTCCCTCCTCCGGAAATGCTAACACACACGCCGGGCGCCGATCGGACGAAAATCCCGGAAGTAACAGCCGGGGCATGGGAAGGCGCTTGCCGCGCCCTGGCGGTTCGAATAGATTGCTCATGGAAAGGAAACCAATGTCCGCACCGCTGCTGCTCCAGGGGGTCAGGATTCTCACTTTGGAGCAGGTCCATGCCTTGCCCTGGGGCACCGCCTTCCTCGCGGACCTGGGCGCCCAGGTCATTCGCATCGAAAGCGTGGAGCACCTCCAGGATCGCAAGGCGGGGCCTTTCCCGAACGGCAAGGCCGGGGCGGAGTGGTGGAACGAGGGTGGACACCTGGTGTATTACGGCACGCGCAATAAGCAGAGTCTCTGTCTGGAAGTGACCCACCCCGCGGGGAAGGAGGTCTTCCTCAAGCTGGTGAAGAATTGCGACGTGGTGACCGACAACTTCAGGCCAGGCACGATGCGCCGTCTCGGCTTCGACCACGAAAGCCTGGCCCGGATCAACCCGCGCATCATCACGTTGAGCAGCACGGCGTACGGCTACACCGGCCCATGGCGCAGCGCCGGTTCCCGCGCCCGCACCGTGGACGCCGCGTGCGGCATGTCCTATCTCACCGGTTACGAGGGCGGCCCATCGGTGCGGGCGAGCAACAACTACATGGATCACTCCACCGGCAACAACGTGGCCTTTGCCCTTTTGCTGGCGCTATACCGCCGGCAGAAAACCGGCAAAGGAATGCGCATCGACCTGACCATGCAGGAGACCGGGGTCTCCTGCATTGGCCCCGCCATCCTGGAGGCTCAGCACGGCATCAAGCGCCCGCGGCTGGGCTGCGGGCACCTATGGAAATCTCCCCACAACGTGTATCCGTGCGCGGGCCGCGATCGCTGGATCGCCATCGCGGTATCCAACGACGCCGAGTGGGTCGCCTTGAAGCAGATCATGGGCGCTCCTCCGTGGGCGCAGGACCCGCGCTACGACTCGGCGCAAGGCCGCTGGGAAAATCGCCATGAGCTGGACCAGAAAGTGGCGGACTGGACCGCGACGCAGGACGACAAGGAGTTGGTACGGCTGCTGCAGGCGCATGGAGTTTGCGCCGGCGCCGCTTTGACCGCGGAGGATCTCGTCAACGACCCGCATCTTAGGCAGCGGGAATTCCTTCAGGAGTTCGAACGTTCCCCTGCGGTCGGTCGCCGGACGTTTGCCGGACGACCCTTCCGCATACCCCAACTGCCCATGGCAATCCGGCACGTCGCCGGGCTGGGGGAGCACAACGAGGTAGTACTGCGGGAGGTGGCCGGGCTGTCCCAGGAGGAGATCCGGGCGCTGGCGGCGGACGGTGTGATCTCCCACAGGCCGCGAGCTGAAGAGCGCGCGCCGTAGATAAGATCGGAAATGCAACGGCTCACCCCTAATAGAGAACCGGAATGGACGGAATACTTTCCGAGGTGAAGGTGCTGGAGCTGGCCCACGCTCCATCCGGGGCATTTTGCGCCAAGCTGCTGGCGGACCAGGGCGCTGACACCATCAAGGTGGAACCTCCGGGTCGAGGGGACCCAGCCCGCCATGAACCTCCGTTTATCGGTGGCGAGCCTCACCCTGACCGGAGCACCGCCTTCCTGGCGCTGAATACCAACAAGCGTGGAATTACCCTGGACGTGGAGCAGGCGGCGGGCCGATCATTGTTCCTCCGGCTGGCGTCCGCCGCCGACGTGATTATCGAAAGCTTTCAGCCAGGGCGCCTCACTCGCCTGGGGCTGGGGTACGAGGCGCTGCGGGCCGAAAACTCCAATGCAATCCTGCTCTCCATTTCGTACTTCGGGCAGCACGGCCCTTACGCCAACTACAAGGGAGACGACCTGATCGCCCAGGCCATGGGGGGATACCTCTACGCGGTCACGGGGTCGGCGGACCGGCCACCGATGGGTACGGCTCTCCAGCAGATGGAACTCACCGCCGGCCGCAACGGTGTCATCGCCATCATGGCTGCCCTCCTGCACCGGGAGCAGACGGGAGAGGGCAGCCACATAGACCTGTCTGTGATGGAGGCGGCGATCAGCACGCCCTCAGGGCTCATACACCCTTACAGCTACACGGGACGCAGCCCGCGGCGGGGAAGCATGGACCGAAACGTCATGGACGGGATGCACCTGCCCACCCGGGACGGTGAAGTGACGCTGACCACCGCCGGCACCGGCGGTCGGCCCATGGAGGTCTGGGCGGAGTTCCTGGGGGAACCCCGGCTGCTGGACGCCAGGTTCGCCACCCGTCAGTCGAGGACGGACAACTGGGAGCAGTTGCGTGAACTGGTCGCCCCCAAGCTCGCCCAGTGGAACAATCTGGACCTGATGCGGGAGACCATGGCCAAGGGCCTGGTGATCGGGCTGGTGCAAAGTCCCGAGCAGGTGGTGGATTCACCGCACCTGGCGGAACGAGGTTACTTCGTCGAGCTCGACCACCCGGCGGCGGGAACGCTCAAGTATCCTGGGCCGGGGTTCTTCTTCGATGGAGCCAACCCGATGCAGTCGACC
>MEQT01000182.1 GCA_001770325.1 Betaproteobacteria bacterium RIFCSPLOWO2_02_64_14 | reverse complement strand
AATGCTTCGGTGGGCGCTGCCCACCCTCCGGACCCCCCTTTGGATGAGGAGGGGCGCCGCGGAGCGGCGGGGTGGTCGGTTGTTGGTTACCGTGCCGGCTGCTTGGGGTATTGGGGCACCGAACTCAGGTCCGTCACCCAGGGCTGGGCGGAGCGGCACCAGCCCTGCATCTTCGGGCGCAACTCGCCGCGCTGGCGCAGCGTGCCGACGCGCAGGCCGTGGATCTGCGGATCGGTCACGGTGGTCGAATAGATGGGCGAGCCGCAATCGGGGCAGAACGCCTGCGCCCGTTGATTCCCGCTCTCGGCGGTTTTCACGTAGATCTTCGGCTGCCCGGAGCGCAGCTTGAACGTGCCTTTCAGCGTGCGCACGTTGCTACGGTAGGCGGACCCGGAGAGGGTCTGGCAATCGGTGCAGTGGCAGATCGACACCGTTTCGGGATCGATCTCGGCTTCGTAGGTGATCTTGCCGCAATGGCATCCGCCGTCGACTCGCATGACAGCACCTCCAATCGTCGCGTTGAGGAAAGAATTCGCGATTAGTGTAACTCAGTGACGCAGACTCCGAGTTGCGCTGGGACGCACGAGAATCGGCCAGTGCTCCCTCCTCTGCGCTTGTGGCGCGGGGGAGGGTGGGGGAGGGGGCAGAATGTCCGATAATTCACTCCATGCGTCATCCAGTGACACAGCGGCGCGCACGCGAACTGAGGACGCAAGCTGTGCTGGATGCCATCATCGACGCTCTGCAATCGACCTGCCCCCATCCTGGCCTTCCCCCGCAAGCGGGGGAAGGAAACTGAAGCTTGTTCCCAACGGCCGGATATGCTGATGTCTGGGCTCGATGAGGCGAGTGCGGGCAGGGTTGAAAACTTGAACCCGCTCTCTGCGGCGGGGAAGGGGGGTTTGCTAGAATCGCCGCATGACAAACAGGCGGCCGCCGCGCTGCGACATCGCGCTGCTGGTGGACGAGGAGACCGGCGACTACGCGCGCGACGGGCGCTTCAGGGTGGCGAGGCACAGCGTGGAGGCGCACGTGCTCGCGTGCCTGCGGGCGCGGCGCGGGCGCGTCGAGGTCGTGCCGTTCGATCCCGTGGTGGCGCCGACGATTGCCCGCCTGCGTGCGCTCGATCCGCGACTTGTTTTCAATCTCACCGAGTGGGTCGATGGCGACCGCAACCTCGATGCCGCGATCGCCGGGCTGCTCGACATGTTGCAGCTTCCCTACACCGGCACCGGCGCGGACGGCATGCGGCTCGCGCGCGACAAGGCGTTGTCGAAGACGGTGGTGGAAGCGCTCGGCATCGCAGTGCCACGGCATTTCGTCCCGGCGCGGGGCGGTCGCGTTCGCAATCCCGGCGTGCCGTATCCGCTGATCGTCAAGCCGCAACTCGATGACGGTTCGGTGGGCATCTCCCGCAACTCCCTGGTGCGCAGCGAACGCGAGCTGCGCGAACGCCTGCGGCGGATACGCTTGGCATCGGGCGGGCCGCTCATGTGCGAGGAATTCATCCCGGGGCGCGATCTGTTCGTCGCCGTGATCGGCAACGCGCCGCGCGTGCTGCCGGCGGTCGAACTGGTGATCCGAAGAAAAGGGCCGGCGGCGCCGGAGTTCATGACTTACCGCGTGAAGCACGATCGGGGCTATTCCGCGCGATGGAGGGTCGGCTACCGCGTGCCGCGCCTCGCGCCCGGGCTGGTCTCGACGATCGACGCCGCAAGCCGCGCGATATTTCACGCGCTCAGGCTGCGCGATTACGCGCGCATCGACTATCGCCTCACCCCGGACGGCCGGCTCTATTTCCTCGAGGCCAACCCCAACCCCGACCTGTCGCCGCACGCCTTCGGCCGGAACCGCTGCTTCGCCGGCATGGAGTATGCGGCGCTCATTCGGACGATCGTCGCCGCGGCGCGCCGCCGCTGCGGTCTGCGCGCGTGACCTTCGACAAGATGTCATCCGTGAACCGTGAGCCGACCACGGCGATCTTGCTCTAGTCAGATCACGGATCACGATTCACGCCGTTTTACAGTCAGAATGTCCGATCACCGATCACGGCTCACGCATTTTCCCTCCTGATATAGTTCGCGCTTATCGGCGGCTTCTCGGTTTCAAGCGAACGTGACGTCTCTGGAGGTGGTGATGGTGGCGATGCGCTGCATCTGCTCGATGACGGAGGCGTGCTGCTCGTCGGTGAGCGCGGCGCAGCAGTCCTCGAGCACGATGATCTCATAGTCGCGGTCGTGGCCTTCCTTGGCGAGCGAGAGCACCGCGCCGCTGGTGGAGACCCCGGACGTGTAGAGGCGCCTCACGCCGTTCGCGCCCAGTATCGCCTCGAGGCTCGTGGCGTAGAACGGGCTAACGCGGTGCTTCACGATATCGTAGTCGCCCGCCTCGGGCTTCAACGCCGGGTGAATCTCGGTGCCCCAATTGCCGAGCCTGAAGAGCCCCGCCCTCTTCGCGCCCTGGAAGATTTTCGAGGTCGGCGGGCATTCGCGATAGTCCGGTGAGAATCCGACGCGCACGTAACCGATCCTGATCCCGGCCGCACGCGCCTTGCGCAGCGCCTCCGCGGTGTTGGCGATGGTATTGCGGCGCGCGAGAATGGGGCCGTAGCCCTTCTTGCCGTTCGGCCCGTCCTCGTGCACCAGGTCGTTGATCATGTCGAGCACGAGATAGATCGAATTCGTCGCCATTGTCAAAGGAACCTCAGGTTATCGATCGCCGAACCAACCAGGAGGGCACGGCGTGATCCGTGAGCCGTGATCCGTGATTCGAAAGTCGTAATGCGTGATCCGTGAGCCGTGATCCGAAAGCACTCGTAGGTTGGGATAAGCGAAGCGCATCCCAACGATTACACGAATTGTTGGGGTTCGCGCTGCTCACCCCAACCTGCGAGCTAACATTCGGTGCGCAGTGCGCGCCCTACGCTGCGTCTCCCGGTCACCAGTCACCAGTCACCGGTCATCTAACAGGCGGCAGGTCGAGCTCGCACACCGTGCCGTCGATCGGAATGCGGGTACTGATGTCCTTGGAGGGCAGCATGACCGTCGCGAATCCGGGCGAGCTGAGGTCACCGCGCTGGTTCACGCCCTTCATTTCGATGTCCACCAGCGCGCTGCGGTCCTTTACGTACTTTTTCACCACGGTGCCGGTGATGAAGGTCGTGTCGCCCTGGCAGTTGAACATCCGCGCTTCCATGCGCAGGCGTTTGATGACAGCATCGTCGCCCATCCAGTTGGTGATCGCGGTGGCGAACCAGCACGCGCGCTGCGGCAGGTAGTCGTACATCCCCGGCACGCCGACTTCCTTCGCGAAATCCTCGCGGTGGTGCCCGATGCCGGTGTATTCGATGCCGCCGCCCGCCTTGACGTTGCGGATGTAATGCTTGGGGTGTTTCGCGGCATGACGCAGGAGCGCGCCGTGGGCAGCGCCGCGCCCGGAGGCGATGACGAAAGCCATGGTGTCCGACATCGACAGCGGTCCGCGCGCGATCTCGTCGATCGTGTCGCCGACGTTGACGTCTTCCCAGTGGCGGGTGTTCGTGCCACGGATGCGGTCGGGTTCGGTGAGCACCATCGTGTCGATGCGGGCGCGCTCCTCGTCGGTGTAGACGTGAGTCTTGATGTCCTTGTACTTGCCCTTCTCGCGCGAAGCCTTGCGCTCGTGGCGCGCGGTCAAGCCCAGCGCGCGGGACACGATCTCGTCGCGCTGGTTGGTGTAGGTGGACTCCAGGTACTGCATCGCCATGCGCCCGGAGAATTTCGACTGCTTGTCCTTCACGTCGAGCACGCGGTTCCAGACGTTGATGCGGTCGCCGGGGCGCACGTTGCGGTAGAACTCGCAGTCGATCGCGACCCCGAAGCCGTGCACGCCGGGCAGGCCCCAGTAGGAGCGGCCGGGCCAGTGATGCGCCCAGGGGAAACACGGGTGCGCGATGAGCCCCCCGAAGCGCGTCCAGCGTGCGTATTCCTGGTCGCGGTAGAGCGGGTTCAGATCGCCCACGCCGTTCGCAAAGATGATGATCGAGTCCACGCTCGCGTCGCGCAGGAACTGTTCGGGGCGCAGCTTCGCGCCGATCAGCGCGCGCGCCGCGGCGAACGCGTCTTCGGTCAGCTTGCCCTCAGGCGCGCCGTCGGTGATGCCGAGATCCACTGGTTTGTTCACGATCGTCTCCTCATGCGAAATCGGGGGTTTCGGTGTACTTGCGCAACTTCTCCATCGACAGCGTGACGCCCAGGCCCGGGCCGGAGGGCAGCGACACGGTGCCATCCTTGTTCATTTCCAGCGGCGGATCGCACACGTCGTCTACCAGGCGCTCCAGCGGCGAGCCGTAACCCAGAACGCCGTGGACGCAGGGCAGCGCCGCTGCGAACTGGAGGATCGCCGACGTGCCCGGCGACAACGGATGCTTGCTGCCCATCAGCACGCCCATACCGGCTGACTCCGCCATCTCCGCCATCCGCCGGCTCAAGAACAGCCCGCCGTTCTTCACCGGCTTGAGACAGATGGTGTCGGCCGCTTCCGCGCGCGCGAGATTGGCAACGTCGTGCGGAGTCCATGCACTTTCGTCGGCCGTGATCGGGGTATCGAGCGCGAGGCGCACTTCCTTCATGCCCTGGAGGTCCCACCACGCCACCGGCTGTTCGATCGCCTCGATGCCGTAGTGCTCCATCTTGCGCAGCGTCGGGATCGCCACTTCCACGTTATACGCTCCGTTCACGTCCACTTCCAGCGGGTAATCGGCGCCGACGGCGTCGCGCACCGCCGCCACGCGGTTGAGGTCTTCCTTGATATCGAATCCGACCTTGACCGTGAGCATGGCGTAACCCATGGCCTTGAGCCGTACCGCGTCCGCCGCCATCTCCTCGGGCGTCTTCACGCCCAGGCTGCGGCTCACCCGGAAGTTGGTGCGGGAAACGCCGCCCAGCAGCTTCGCCGCCGGTTGCCCGGTTGCCTTGCCCATGATGTCATAGCAGGCGGTATCGATCGCGGCCTTGGCGCAGAGGAACCCGGTGCGGCCCTGGTTGAAGCCTTCGAGCCGGTCGATGATGGGGCCGATGTCGAACGGGTCCATGCCGATGAGCAGCGGCGTGAAGTATTTCCTGATCGTGATGTAGATCGCTTCCTGGGTCTCGCCGCCGCGCTCGATCAGCGTCACGCCGGTCTCCCCCACGCCGGTGATGCCGTCGTCGGTTTCCACCAGCACGATAATCTGTTTCTTGTGGCGGGTCTCGCCGGGCGCCATCCGGTACGGATTGCGGTACGGGATGGTGACCATGTGGCACTGGATGCTCGTGATTTTCATATCGCCTCGATTCACTCCACTTTCAGCCCGGCTGCGGTGATGACCTTGCTCCATTTCGCGATCTCGGATTTGAGATACGCGCCGAACGCCTCGGCCGTGCCGCCTTCCGGATCCGCGCCCTGTTTGGAGATCGCATCCGCGATGTCCCGTGCGCGCAGCGCCTCGTTCACCTGCTGGTTGAGCTTCGCCAGGATGGGTTTGGGCACGCCGGCGGGCGCCAGCATGCCGTACCAGTTCTTCGCTTCGTATCCGGGAACAGCCGATTCGGCGATGGTCGGAACGTCCGGCAGCACCGGGGATCGCCTGGCGGAGGTGACGCCCAGCGCTTTCACGCGCCCCGCCTTGACGTGGCCAAGCGACGCCGGCACCGAGGTCACCGTGATCTGGATCTGCCCGCCGAGGAGCGCAATGATGTTGGGCCCGCCGCCCTTGTAGGGAACGTGCGTGACGGTGATCCCGGCCATGCTCGTGAAAAGTTCACCGGCGAGGTGCGTGATGCTGCCGGTGCCTGCCGAGCCCATCGTCAGCTTGCCCGGAGACTTCTTGGCGATCGCGATGATGTCCTTCGCCGATGTTGCGGGCACCGACGGGTGCGCGAGCAGCATGTTGGGATTCGACGCGAGCATGGTGATCGGCGCGAAGGAGTTGATGGGGTGGTACTTGAGGTTCTTGTACAGTCCGGCACTCGTCGCGTAGCTCGCGGACACCACCATCAGCGTGTAGCCGTCCGGTTGTGCCTTGGCTACGATTTCCGAGCCTATGGTGCTGCCCGCGCCCGGACGGTTGTCGACCACCATCGGCTGGCCCCAGGCGTCGCCGACCCTCTGACCCACCAGCCGCGCGAAAATGTCCGCGGCGCCCGCGGGCGGAAAGCCCACGATGACGCGGATCGGCTTGGTGGGATATACGGGTTCCGCCGCCATCGCCTGCGGCGCGGCAAGGATCGCCGCCGGCGTGAGAATCAAGAACAGCCGGGCAAGAAACGCGCGACGCATCATTCGAATCTCCTCGTAAGGACGCCTCCTTCCCCCCTTGCGGGGGAAGGCTGGGATGGGGGGACGGAGAGCGACCGTTCTATCATGAAATCACGGGTGAATTTCACCCCCACCCTAACCCTCCCCCCTCAAGGGGGAGGGAATGGATGGTGCATTGTCTGTCGCTCAACGGGGAGGGAATGGATGGTGCATTGTCCGTCGAGGGAAGCGTGCGTGGGGTCATGTCGATCTCCTCGTTAATTTCGTGCCGCTGCAAGCGCGGCCTGAGTGGATTTCACGACATCGCTCACGCCCGCGGCAACCTGCACGCCGGCGCGCTTGAGCATCCGCGTCTTTGCCTCGTGGCTGTCGGCGTGACTGCCGACCAGCGCGGCGGCGTGGCCCATCTTCTTGCCCGGCGGGGCGGTGGCGCCGACGATCAGCGCGGCGACCGGTTTCGCGTCCACGCGCGCGGCGTAGGCGGCGACCGCCGCTTCCTCGGAGCCGCCGATCTCGCCGAGATAGAGCACGGCGCGGGTTTCCGGGTCGGCGTGAAAGAGTTCAAGCGCTTCGGCCGCGGTGGTGCCCTTCACCGGATCGCCGCCGATGCCGACAACGGTCGTCTGCCCGATGCCGGCGAGGGTGAGCCGCTTGCACGCTTCGTACGAGAGCGAGCCGCTGCGCGAGATCACACCGACCGCGCCGGGCGTGTAGCAGAACGACGGCATGAAGCCCATCTTCGCCTTGCCCGGCGAAATGAGGCCCGGGCTATTGGGCCCGACGAAGCGCGCGTTGTAAGCGCGCGCCGCCGCGCGAATCTCGATCGCGTCGCGCACCGGCAGTTCGTCGGCGGTCGCGACGACGAGGCGGCAGCCGGCTTCGATCGCCTCGATGGTCGCGCCGCGCACTGCGGCCGGCGGCACGAACACCATCGCGGTATCCGCTCCGGTCTCCCGGCACGCGGTTGCGACGCCGTTGAACACCGGAACACCATCGACGCTCGTCCCGCCGCGGCCCGGCGAGACGCCGGCAATCACCTGCGTTCCGTAGCGGCGGGCATCGGTGACGAAGAACGTGCCCATGTGGCCGGTGATGCCCTGCACCAGGATGCGATTCGTCTCGTCCAGCAATATGCTCAT
>MEQT01000181.1 GCA_001770325.1 Betaproteobacteria bacterium RIFCSPLOWO2_02_64_14 | reverse complement strand
GCATTCGCAGCCCGCCACTCCTGATCGCCGTCGACCACGAGGGCGGGCGCGTGCAGCGTTTCAGGGACGGTTTCACCGCCATCCCTCCCATGCGCGCACTCGGCCGTCTGTGGGACAGCAACGCTGCGAAGGCCAAGCACAGCGCTCAGGAGATCGGCTACGTGCTTGCCGCCGAACTGCGTGCACACGGGGTGGACCTGAGCTTTGCACCGGTGCTCGACGTTGACCATGGGTCAAGCAGCGTGATCGGTGACCGGTCGTTTCATAGTGATCCCGAGGCGGTTGCGGAACTCGCGCGAGCGCTGGTACAGGGTTTTCGGCGGGCTGGAATGAGCGCGGTGGGCAAGCATTTCCCGGGGCACGGCTATGTGCGCGCCGATTCGCACCACGCGGTGCCGGTCGACGAGCGTTCGTACGAGGACATTGCGGCGAGCGACCTCGTACCGTTCCGGCGCCTGATAGACTCGGGATTGGGCGGCATCATGCCTGCCCACGTCATTTACAGCAGTGTGGACGCGAGTCCGGCCGGCTTCTCCGAGGTGTGGCTAAAAAGGAAATTGCGCTCGGAACTTGGCTTCGATGGTGTGGTATTCAGCGACGACCTCAGCATGGAAGGTGCGAGCGTAGCGGGAGGCGTGATCGAGCGGGCGACAGCTGCGCTACGGGCGGGCTGTGACATGGTGCTGGTATGCAATGACGCCCACGCCGCCGATCGGTTGCTGGAAGGACTCGAGTACGCCATCCCCGCCGTCAGCCTCGCGCGCCTCGCCCGCATGCATGGCCGGCATCCGGCCGAGAGCATGCTCAAGCTGCGCGAGGACTCGAATTACGTGACCGCGCTGCACGCCATTTCCGGAATCGGCTTGCAGAGTGGAGATCTGCCCTTTGGCAACTGAGGATTTCGATTCCGACTGCCGGGACTGTCCGCGACTCGCGGCCCACCTCGATCAGATACGCGCCAGCCATCCTGGCTATCATGCGCGGCCCGTGGCGCCGTTCGGCGATCCGCAGCCTCGGTTGCTGATCGTGGGGCTCGCGCCAGGCCTTCATGGCGCCAATCGCACCGGGCGGCCGTTCACCGGCGATTACGCGGGCATCCTGCTTTATGAAACGCTGTATCGCTGCGGACTTGCGAGCCAGCCCACCGCAAGCAGTGAAAGCGACGGAATGCGGCTGACCGTCTGCCGCATTACCAACGCAGTCAAGTGCTTGCCGCCACAGAACCAGCCGTTGACCGATGAGGTCAATCGCTGCAACCGGTATCTTCGCGCCGAGGTGGCGGCGCTATCGAGCGGGGCGGCCATCCTGGCACTGGGACGGGTCGCGCACTCCGCGGTGCTGAAGGCGCTCGCGCTTCCCGCCGGCGCATTTCCGTTCTCGCACGGCGCGCGGTACGATCTCCCAGGGCAGCGGACGCTTTACGATAGCTATCATTGCAGCCGTTACAATACCCAGACCAAACGCCTGAGTGCGGCAATGTTTCATGATGTCGTGAGCACGATCATCAGGGATCTCGCTGTGCCAACCCCCTGTTAGGCCGCCGTTATCAGCAGCGGGCGCCGTTGCACTCAATGCCAGATCCCCGGGAAATCGCTTCCCAACTTCCCCACCTGCCGGGCGTATACCGGATGCTGAACGCATCCGGTGAGGTGCTGTACGTGGGCAAGGCACTGGATCTGCGCAAACGCGCGGTCTCGTATTTCCGGGGGACGCCGGACTCGCCGCGAATCGCACTCATGGTGAGCCAGGTGACTCAGATCGAGGCGACGGCAACGCGCTCCGAGGCTGAGGCCTTGTTACTCGAAAACAACTTAATAAAGTCTTTAAGTCCTCGCTATAACATACTGTTTCGGGACGATAAGTCATACCCGTACCTGATGCTAAGCGGACACCGTTACCCACGGCTGGGCTTTCATCGGGGCAACCTTGATGCGGTGCATCGCTTTTTCGGGCCGTTCCCCAATGCGGGAGCGGTTCGGGCCGGCATTCAGTTGATGCAGAAAGTGTTTCGAATCCGGACCTGCGAAGACACCGTATTCGACAAGCGCTCCCGCCCCTGCCTGCTGCACCAGATCAGGCGTTGTACCGCCCCGTGCGTGAGCCTGATTTCCGAACCAGACTACACGGAGGACGTGCGTGCCGCCGTGCTGTTTCTGGAGGGCAGGGGGGGAGAGGTCGAGGCGATGCTCACAGAACGGATGGCTCAGGCATCCGCATCGATGCGCTACGAAGATGCCGCTACCTTCAGGGACCAGCTCGCGGCGCTGCGCAAGGTGCGGGAAAAGCAATACGTCAGCGATGAGACAGGGCAGGACGTGGACGTCATCGCATGTACCAGAAGTTCCGGGGTAACGTGCGTCAATCTCGTCGTGATCCGGGGCGGGCAACATCTGGGCGATCGCAACTTCTTTCCGCGCAACGCCGAGGACTGCACGGACGACCAGGTGCTCGAGGCGTTCATGGCGCAGCATTATCTCCAACACGACGTTCCTTCGACGATCGTCGCGCGTTTGGCTGGCGCATGCGGCGACCTCGAGCGAATGCTGGGCGCGCGTGCGGGACGGCCGGTGCGGATTCTTGGCTACCGGGGCGGCGCACGGCGCGCCTGGCTGGAAATGGCTGAGAAGAATGCACAACTCGGCGCGGAACAATCCGTCAACCTGAGGGCAAACCAGGACGCGCGCCTGAACGCCCTGAGGCAGGCGCTCGATCTGCCGGACTCGGCGCAGCGCGTCGAGTGCTTCGACGTGAGTCACACCATGGGCGAAGCAGCGGTCGCGTCGTGCGTGGTCTTCGACAACGGGGCGCTTCAGGGCGGAGAGTACCGGCGCTACAATATCAAACTCGCCGCGCCAGGAGACGACTATGCGGCGATGCGCGAAGTCCTGGCGCGCCGTTACCGCCGCACGATTTCCGGTGAGGGCAAAGTACCGGATCTGGTACTGATCGATGGCGGCAGGGGACAGCTCAATATCGCGCGGGAAGTCCTGGCCGAACTGGGCTTGAGCGAGGTGGCGCTGGTGGCGGTTGCGAAAGGCGAAGAGCGGAAACCCGGGATGGAGCAATTGTTCCGCCCGTCATCCGAGGCGCCGCTGCGCCTCCCGGCGGATCACGCCGGGCTTCATCTCGTGCAGCAGATACGCGACGAGGCGCATCGCTTCGCCGTGGCGGGACACCGGCGTCGCCGCGCCAACCGGCGGGCGACATCAACGCTGGAGCATATCGCGGGCATCGGCGCCAGGAGGCGGCAGCGTTTGCTTGCGCGCTTCGGGGGAATGCGCGGGATCGTCGCCGCGAGCATCGAAGATCTGGCACGGGTTCCGGGGATCAGTCGCGCGCTCGCCGAAAAGATACACCAGGAACTGCATTAAAGGGTACTTCAGCCCCGGTCATGCCATTCAACGTTCCCAATCTCGTGACCTGGATCAGGATCCTCCTGATCCCGCTGTTCGTCGGCATCTTTTACGTGTCGGTGCCCAGCCAGAATCTTCTCGCGACGATCATTTTCACCGTCGCCGCAGTGACCGACTGGCTCGACGGATGGCTCGCGCGCAAACTCAACCAGGCCTCCGCGTTTGGCGCGTTTCTCGATCCGGTCGCCGACAAGCTCATGGTGGCTGCCGCGCTCATCACCCTGGTGCAACTCGCCCGGGTCGATGCCGTCATTGCGCTCATCATCATCGGCCGCGAGATCGCGGTATCCGCCCTGCGCGAGTGGATGGCCAAGATCGGAGAGGCAAGAAGCGTGGCGGTGTCGTTCCTCGGCAAGATCAAGACGGTTTCGCAGATGATCGCGATTCCCCTGCTGTTGTACCACGACCGCATTGGCGCGTTCAGCACGCAACGGGTGGGGACATGGCTCATCTATATCGCGGCATTGCTGACCCTGGTATCCATGGGCTTTTACCTCAAGGCAGCGCTACCGCAAGCCTGGAAGCGCGCTGCCGGCAGTTGATCGGTCCGGGGGGTTACCCTATAATTTGCCTTTAAGTACGCGGGAATAGCTCAGTTGGTAGAGCGCAACCTTGCCAAGGTTGAGGTCGGGAGTTCGAGACTCCTTTCCCGCTCCAGAATTCCGGGGAAAACGAAGTTTGGGCAGCGTCGGGCGGTATCGGCTGACGAGGCCGCAAGGGCTTTTCGGGCGTGGGTACCTGGCGCCGGAGCCGAGACTTCGTTTTCCCTTTTGATTTTCTTGGCGGGGTGGCAGAGTGGTCATGCAGCGGCCTGCAAAGCCGTGGACGCCGGTTCGATTCCGACCCCCGCCTCCAGCACGTCATGGCCCGGATGGTGAAATTGGTAGACACAAGGGACTTAAAATCCCTCGCCGGGTAATTCCGGCATACCGGTTCGATTCCGGTTCCGGGCACCAGGCAAGGTGCGTTGTGACGCGGCGCCAACCAAGCTGTGGAAGGCGGACGGCGCCGTCTCTCGGCGACTTGAATGCAAAGAGGCATCGTGATTGTTTTTGACTTAAGTTGCGACAGGAAACACCGGTTCGAGGGGTGGTTTGCCTCGGGCGAGGACTTCGACCGCCAGTTGGGCGCGAAGCTTCTCGCGTGCCCGGTATGCGGCAGCGACAGCATCGTACGCGTGCCGCACGCGGTGCGGATCAATACCGGCGCCCGCGAAGGCGCGCAGTCACCGCCGTCATCACCGGCGCCCGCAACGGAAACGCCGCGGCAATACGCAAATCTCGGTGCCGATCTGCTCACCAAACTGATCGACCATATTATCGCGACCACCGAGGATGTCGGCACGGCGTTTCCGGAAGAGGCGAGAAAGATCCACTACCGCGAAGCGCCGGAGCGTCACATCCGCGGCACCGCCTCGCATGAGGACGTTGAGGCGCTCACCGAGGAAGGCATCGAGGTCGCCGCCTTGCCGATTCCGCCGCACCGTTTGCGCAAGGCGCATTGATTCATGGTTGTGCGCTGAGCCGGCAAGACACGCGCAGCCATCCCCGTTCATGTGGCCGGCAAATCCAGTAAGCCGGCCGTAGAGTCCCTCGTCTCCGCGAGGAGCGCCCGCCTGCGGCGGCATTCGCCCTTCGACGGAATGGAAGACGATGCGCTGCGCTTTGTCGCGGACCGCATATTCCTGGTGATGACCGGTGCACCGCGCCGCGATCGCGGCATACGTGGGCCTGGCGGTACCGCCGTCCACGCAATCCGTGCACACAACGCGTTATGTGGTGCAAATACAACAATTGGGGGCGTCCAGGTGATTTGCCTACTCAATAAGTTTGACTGTATAACTAGACTGCTTATACTGTCCATATAACGCTCGGAAAGAGGCACCGCAATAAGATTGAGTCCAGAATGATATCAAGCAAGGAACTCATTGATAAGACAGGTATTTCCAGAGCCACCCTCAACAACTATATCGCCATGGGGCTACTGCCCAGGCCGCTGGTCAGCACGCCCAGCCATGACGAAGACAGTCGAGCGCGGCAACTGGGATATTTTCCCGACAGTGCGATCGAACGCATTGCCGGAATACAGCAGATGAAGAGGGAGGGCTATTCCATGGCAGAGATCGTTTCGAGGTTCGCGGCGGATATGCCGCGGCCCGAACCAGTGAGCACCGGGCGTAGCGCGGTGCCGGCCGCAGCCACCGAGGGCGGCGATGAAGCCCCCAAATTGACTGTCGAGGGGATCGCGCACCCGGCGTTCATGGTGAACTACAACTTCGAGGTGATCTGGTTCAACAACCCGGCTCACAACCTGTTGCTGGGCGCGGGCACGCCTTTGCCCCCCACCAGCGAGGCGCGCAATCTCTTTCGGCTGCTGCTCACGCGCGAGCTGCCGAACCGCAATCGTCTTGCGTTGCTGCGGTTTCACCTGTCGCTCGCCAAGGAACGCGTGTCCAAGACCACTCTCATGTCCGCGTGCCAGGGGGCTTCGCCGGAGCGGATCGCCTTGCTCGACCGCCTTTACGGGGAAAGCGCAAAGGAGGACGCGCGTCCCATCCTTGACGCGCCGCTCGATCTCGAAGGCGCGAATGCGGAGATCGTGACCTATCGCAGCTATGCCGCGTTCTTCCGCGAGGGCGTCCTCGTCATCATGATTCCGGTGGGGCAGGAAAGCGAGAGCCTGCTCGAGTTCCTGGCGCGGCGCGACGAGGTGATCCGGTCGCTGCTGCGGCGGCGCCTGCCCGTTCTCACCGACCTCGCGGTGCTGGTGGCGGACCTGCAGAACTCGGTGAAAATCTGCTCCGAACTTCCGCCCGAGGAGTACTTCGAGCTCATCAACGAGATCTGCTGCGCCATGACGCCGATCTTCCGCAAGTATTACGGCACGCACGGCAAGCACGTGGGCGACGGGCTCATGTATTACTTCTTCCCGCAACCCGATTCCAACTATATATTCAATGCCCTGCGCTGCTCGCGCGAGATCAAGTCCGAAATCCAGAAGATCAGCAAGGCGTGGCAGATCCGCAAGAACTGGCTGAACGAGCTGTACCTCAACGTCGGGCTCACCGAAGGGCAGGAATGGCTGGGCACCTTCCAGTCGGCCACCAGCGTCGAGTTCGTCGTGCTCGGGGACAGCATCAACCAGGCGGCGCGGATCAGCGATTTCGCCCGTTATGGTTCAATATGGGCGACGAAGAGCTTCATCGGCAAGCTCTCGGCGAACGAGCGCAACCTGGTGCGTTTCGGGGTGAAGCGCCAGACGCCGGAAGGCCGCGAGGTATTCGTGGCATCGAGCTTCGCCCAGGTCTCGGCTCTGGTGAACCTGGAAGGCGCGCGCACCGAGAAACTGCGGGACATCGGCGCGCTGCCGGTAACGGAGATCGTCGAAATCACGAGCTGACGCACGGTGCGTTGGCGGGCAGCCGCCGGCCGGAACGGCCCACCCGCCGACGCGGGCGGGAGGCAGGGGAAATCACATGAGCGTAACGGCAGAGGACGTTGAAGCTGCGGCATCCGCGCTACGGGGCAGCATCGTCGAGACGCCCTGCCTGCATTCGCGCACGCTCTCGGAGGTGACGGGCGCCGAAGTCTGGCTCAAGTTCGAAAACCTCCAGTTCACGGCTTCGTTCAAGGAACGCGGCGCGCTCAACAAGCTCCTCTCGCTCAATGCGGAGCAGCGCAGGGCGGGCGTGGTCGCCGCCTCCGCGGGCAATCATGCGCAGGGCGTGGCCTACCACAGCCGGCGGCTCGGCATCCCGGCGGTGATCGTGATGCCGCGGCACACGCCTCACGTCAAAGCAGAGCGCACGCGCGCGTTCGGCGCCGAGATCGTGCTCGCGGGCGAGGGCTTCGACGAGGCGCAGGCGCGCGCGCTGGGACTCGCGGCGCAACGCCGGCTCACGCTGGTTCACGCGTACGATGACGAGAAAGTCATCGCCGGACAGGGCACGGTTGCGCGGGAGATGCTCGGCGCCACGCCGCAGCTCGACGCCCTCGTGGTGCCGGTCGGCGGCGGCGGGCTGATCGCGGGAATGGCGCTTGCGGCGAGGCACATCAAGCCGCGCATCGAGATCGTCGGCGTGCAAAGCGAGCGTTTTCCGTCGCTTTATGCCGCGTTGAAGGCGGTGCGGCCGGTGTTCGGCGCCAACACGATCGCGGACGGCATCGCCGTGAAGGACCCCGGCGCGCTTACGCTGCCGATCATCCGGGAATGCGTGGACGACGTCCTGCTGGTCGACGAGGGCGGCATCGAGCAGGCGATCGTGATGCTGCTCGAGATCGAAAAGACGGTGGCCGAGGGCGCCGGCGCCGCGGCGCTCGCCGCGCTGCTGCTGCACCGGCTGCACTTCAAGGGGCGGAAGGTGGGGCTGGTGCTCTCGGGCGGCAACATCGATCCCATGCTGCTCGCCTCGATCATCGAGCGCGGCCTGGTACGTTCCGGCCGGCTCGCGCGGCTGCGCGTGGAACTGCGCGACCTGCCGGGCTCGCTCGCGCAGGTGACGGCGCTCCTCTCCGAGTTGCAGGCGAATATCGAGGAGGTGCATCACCAGAGGACGTTTACCCAGCTCCCGGTACAGGTCGCGGCGGTCGAATTCGTGGTGCAGACGCGCAACGCAGCGCACGTGCAGGAGATCGTGGCCGCATTGACGGCGGCCGGGTACACCGCGCGGGTCGTGCCGCCGGCGTAGCGTCCCCGCGGCGGGAAGCGGCGCGGTGTTGACCGGGTAGTGCGCTTCCGCTATCGTGCGGCGCTCTCCGTCGCAGGCCGCCCGCATGGACCCCACGATAATAGCACTGCTGCGCCCGCGTTCGATCGCCATCCTCGGCGCATCGGCCGATTTCAACAAGTTGAATGGCAGAACGCTCACAGACCCTGCGTGAACTTGGCGCCAAAGGCGTGACGGCCGCCGTCGTCTTCAGCTCGGGATTCTCCGAGGTTGGGGGCGACGGCGTCGCGCTCGAGCGTGAACTGAAGACTGCGATCCGGGAGAGCGGCGTACGGGTGCTGGGCCCGAACTGCCTGGGACTCATCAATGCCTTCGAAAACGTCATGGCGACGTTCAGCCAGTTCTCTCTCGGGCCGACGCCGCCGGCATGGCCTCGCTGGTGACAAAATGATGTCGCAGGCGCCGCGATTGTCGACGTCATTGCGTGACCAGGGCCCATCGCGGTGATGGTGTGCGCGGGCTATTCCTGCTCTATACCCGCAGCACGCATCACGCCACGCCAGTTCTC
>MEQT01000180.1 GCA_001770325.1 Betaproteobacteria bacterium RIFCSPLOWO2_02_64_14 | reverse complement strand
GTGCCACGGATCATGCGGCGCACAGCGCCGCTCCGCAGGCAAAAAGTTGATGATGCAGCGTGACGGCATCGTCGTCGTCCGTAGCGAAGGACATTCAGGCATGGGCAACACAATCGGTCCTCTTTCACACTCCGCATCGAGAAGGCGCTTTCTCGTCGTGGCGGTCGCGGGCGGAGTCACCGTGCTCGCCGGCTGCGATGCGCCCGGCGATAACGCCAGGCGTTTCAACGCGACGGACATCACCGGGGTGCAATGGGGCCGCGGTTTCGATCTCACGGATCACACCGGCCACCGCCGTACTCTTTTCGATTTCAAGGGCAAGGTCGTCCTGCTTTTCTTCGGCTATGCCAACTGCCCCGGCCCCTGCCCGACCGCGCTGGCGGAGATGGCGCAGGTCGTGAAGCAGGTCGGCGCCGATCGAGTGCAAGGCCTGTTCGTCACCGTGGATCCGGAGCGCGACACGCCTGAGAAACTCGCAGGATATGTTCCCGCGTTTCACCCGTCTCTCCTCGGGCTGCGCGGCTCCCCGGAACAGACCGCGCAGGCAGCGAAGGAATTCAAGATCCATTTCCAGGCGCAAAAAGCGGACAAGGGCAGCCATTCCGGGCACGGCGGAGGAGAGGTCTCGTACATGGTCGATCACTCCACCGGAATTTTCATTTTCGACAAACAGGGACGGGCACGGCTCTATGTCAGAGCCAGCGACCGGTCAGTCGACGCCATTATCCACGACGTGAGACTGTTGCTCAAACAGTGAGAGAGGCTGATATGCACCACCCTTTTTTCGGAAAATTGCTGGTCTCAATCGCAACTATGGCGGCGTTAGGCGTTTCGAGCCCACCAGTCAGCGCGGCGCCGATACTCCATCATGTGCATGGCCTGGCGTTCACGACCGACGGAAAAGCGCTGGTGGTACCAGCCCACACCGGTCTCGCGATCTATCGCGACGGCCGCTGGAGCCTCGCGCCAGGGCCGGCCCACGACTTCATGGGATTCTCCGTTACGATTGCGGCGATCTACACGAGCGGTCACCCCGCGCCGGGATCGCCGCTTCGCAACCCGCTTGGTTTGATCAAGAGCACCGATGGCGGCAAGACCTGGCAGCAGCTCAGCCTCTACGGTGAAGCGGACTTCCACAACATCGCCGTGGGCTATCAGACGAACGTGGTGTACGTCATCAACGGCGGGGCCAATTCGCAGATGCCTGAAGCCGGAATTTATTACACGAGGAACGGCGGCAAGACGTGGAAACGCAGCGAATCAGTCGGGATCATCTCGCCGATTACCGGCATCGCCGCGCATCCGAGCGATCCGGCGATGGTCGCAGTCAGCACCTTCGGTGGCGTCTACCTCTCGCGCGACTTCGGTAGACAATTCCGGCGGTTCAGCCGGGAAAAAGCGGTGACGGCCGTGTCCTTCGAGCTCGACGCAAAGCATTTGCTGTTCGCGAGCGAGGGCGAGAGCGCGCTGGTGCGGATAGCGCTCGACGGAGGCTCCAACCAGAGCCTCAAGCTGCCGGCGCTCGCTCCCGATGTTGTCACCTATATTGCGCAGAACCCTGCGAATCGGAAGGAGATCGCAATCGCCACGCGCAAGCGTCATGTATTCATCTCGAAGGATGCGGGCAACACCTGGAAGCAGATCGCCCGCGAAGGCAATGGCCTCTGAATCGAACCGGAGTATAAAAACCATGACACGATCTGATGTTCAAGCGGGTCGAGCCGACGGCGCCGACGGACTGCGAGAATCCGATAGACGAGCTGGTCGCCCTCGGGAAACAGCTCGGCGCCACCTCCACGCCAACGTGGTTCCTGCCGAATGGCGAGAAATACCTGGGCGCCCAGCCAATGAGCGTGGTCGTGCCGCTGCTCGACGCCACGGCGCGGCGCCGGTAGGCAGACGCGGGAAGCACGACACTGAAAATGGACGCTGAACGCCCGCCCGATAACCAACGCCGCAGGAAACTCCTGATCGCGGCCACTTCTGCCACCGGTGGAGTTGGCATGATAGCGAGCGCTGTGCCGTTCGTTGCGAGCATGCTGCCCAGTGAAAGGGCTAAGGCAGTAGGAGCGCCGGTTGAAGCGGACCTCACGGGAATCGAGCGCGGGACGCTGGCGACCGTGGAATGGCGCGGCCAGCCGGTTTGGATCCTGGCCCGCACCCCGCAAATGCTGGAGCGGCTGCGCCAGGGGGAAGAGCGCCTGCTCGATCCACAATCGCGACGGCCGCAACAGCCCGAATGTTGCAGGAGCGCGCAACGTTCGATCAAGCCCGAGTACTTCATCGCCGTCGCCATCTGTACGCACCTCGGCTGCGTGCCGACTTTTCTCCCGCAGGCGGGGGCTGCGGCGGCGGGGCCGGACTGGCGGGGCGGGTTTTACTGTCCTTGCCACGGCTCCAAATTCGACCTGGCCGGGCGCGTGTTCAGAGGCGTGCCGGCCCCGTCCAACCTCGTGATTCCACCACACAAGTACCTAACGGACACTCGCGTATTGATTGGAGAAGACACGCCGTGAAAACGTCAGAGGAGAAATGTATGAACGCTGCGTCACGGCGCACCTCACCCAACGATGCAAAGCACGGAACGGCGGCGGTTTTGCAGCGTGCCCCGGGGCGCCTTGCGATTATCGGGATAGTTGCTGGATTGGTTGCGACGGCCATGCCATCCGGCGCGGCCGAATCCGGAGGCGATGCGAAACGCGGCGCAAAGGTATTCCAGGCCTGTGTTGCCTGCCATTCGCTTCAACCGAATCGCCACATGACCGGCCCCAGTCTCGCCCAACTATTTGGCCGCAAGGCGGGAGCCGACAAGGGATTCTTGCGTTATTCGGACGCGATGCTCAAAGCGGGCATCGTCTGGAACGAGGGCACGCTCGATGACTGGCTTACGAACCCCGCACGGCTGATCCCGGGCACTGAGATGGCATTTGCCGGCATTCCCAACCAGGGCGCGCGCCGCGACTTAATCGCGTACCTTCGGGCGGTTTCCGAGGGAAGCGAGGCGCCGCGCGGCCCGCGCATGCCGCGCCTGAAAGCGGCGCAGGCACAGGATGTCATCAAATCGATGCGGCATTGCGGCGACACATATTTTCTCACCACCGGGGACGGCCGGAACCTGAAAATATGGGAGTTCAATCTGCGCCTGAAAATAGATTCGAGCGAATTCGGTCCCCATCCGGGGCGCCCGGTTATCGTCGGGATGGGAATGCAGGGTGACCGGGCCGCTGTGGTATTTACGCAGCCGTCCGAGATCAGTTCGTTCATCCAACAGAAATGCGAATGAGCGTCCTCAGTTTTATGAGCAACAACATTCTCTCAAGGAACGTGCCAAGGCTTGCCGCTTGCGTGCCCTTGTTGCTGCTCATCGGCCTGGCGGTGTTGCTCGGGGCCGGTCTCACGCTCAATCCGCGGGAAGTGCCCTCGCCGCTTATCGAGAAGTTGCGGAGGTGATTCGTGAACGACTCCGCCGCGCCCCGGCCTCCGCGCCCTCTCCGTGCCACGCTGGCACTTGCAGGGCTGGCCGTGCTCGCAGCTTCCACCGTCGTAATCTACCTGGCGACCAGCGAGCGCGCCGCGGGCCCGCGATCCGGCGTCGGATGGGCGAATTCCCCCCAGCCGGTACCGGAGATCCGCTTCCAGGGCGCCGATGGAAAACCGCATGCGCTGTCGGATTTCCGCGGCAAGGTGGTTCTGCTCAACGTGTGGGCCACCTGGTGCGCGCCGTGCCGCAAGGAAATGCCGGCGCTCGACCGTCTCCAGCAGACGCTTGGCGGCGCGGAGTTCGAGGTAGTCGCGCTCTCGATAGACGGCGGCGGAGCTGCCGCCGTGCGGCGCTTCTACGATGAGATCGGTATCCGCTCGCTGGCGCTGTACGTCGATCCGACGATGGCGGCAAGCGGCAAGCTGCGCACCGTAGGTATTCCGACCACGCTGCTATTGGATCGCGAGGGGCGCGAGCGCTGGCACAAGACGGGTCCCGAGGAGTGGGATTCACCTGAAATCGTCGAGTCGCTGCGCGCGAAGCTGCGCGGCGGCGCATCCTGAGGAGGCAACTATGTGGACGCGACGTAATGTCTTGAAGACCCTCGCCGCCGCCGGCGGCATGCTGGCGACGCCTGCGACTCTGCGGCAAGCCATTGGGGCCACGGCGCCGGATGTGATCTTGAGGCTTGTCGCCGCACCGGCCGAGATGGCGATACGCTCCGGATCCGAAACGCGCGGACTGCGCTACACGGGCGAGGTGCTGCGCGGGCGGGGCGATGCGATCCGGCCGTCCGTGGGCAACCTGGGACCGACGCTCGAGCTGCGCCGCGGCGAGCGCGTGCGCATCGAGGTCGTGAACCGCACTGGCGATCCGACCGTGATCCACTGGCACGGCATGATCGTGCCCGACTCCGCCGACGGGCATCCGCACCAGGCGGTGGGCTCGGGCGGGCGTTACACGGCGGAATTCATCGTGCGCAATCCCGCCGGAACCTACCTCTATCACCCGCACCCCCACCGCATCACCGGGCGGCAGACGTATTACGGCCTCGCCGGGCTGCTGATCGTGCGCGATGCGCGCGAGCAAGACGTCGGCCTGCCCGCGCCCGAGCACGAGCTCGCGCTCGTCCTCCAGGACCGCCGGATCGGCGCGGACAACCAATTCGTGTTCAAACGGACGATGATGGACGACATGAACGGCGTGCTCGGCGACCGGGTGCTGGTGAACGGCATCGACGACGCCGCGTTCAAGGTGGCACCGCGTCCCTATCGGCTCCGCATCGCCAACGTGTCCAACGCGCGCATCTACAAGCTCGCCTGGTCCGACGGCCGGCCGTTGCGCGCCATCGCTTCCGGCAGCGGGCTTTTCAGCCGCGCGGAAGGCGTGCAGGAGCGGCCCTACCTGACGCTCTTTCCCTTCGAGCGCGTCGAGCTGCTGGAGGACTTCGGCGCGCGGCGCGACGGCGCGGAAATCGCCCTCGTCAGCGGGGAGTTCGCCGACGTGGACGACATGATGGGCTCGATGATGGGCCAGCAAAGTGAAAGCGGCCGGCGCGGCGGCATGGGGGGGATGATGGGCGGCATGATGAGTGGCGGAATGATGGGCGGCATGATGGGTGGCGGAATGATGGGGCCGTCGCAGGGCGCGAAACTGCACGTCGCGCGCTTCACTGTATCGCCGGGGCCGCGTTCCCGCGCCCGAGCACTCGCGCTTCCCGAGCCGGAACCTCGCGTCCGGGAGGGCAAGTACGAGCTTCGCACCGAGCTCGCCTTCCGCCACATGCGCGGCTTCCTCAACGGCCGCCGCTTTGACGCGGAAGACATGATGGCCGTCGCGGACGACGAGCGCCTTCCCGTGGGCGAGGCGTCGGTGTGGACTTTCGACAACGACGGCGGGGGCGCGCCGATGGCGCATCCCATGCCGCATCCTGTCCACATCCACGGCGTGCGCTTCCGCGTCATCGAGCACAGTTCCGGCAGCGTGCCCGCGGATTTGCGAGACGGCATGATGGACGCCGGATTCAAGGATACGTTCGGCATTTTTCCCGGCGAGCGCGTGCGCGTGCTCGTCACGCCGGGCGTACCGGGGCTCTTCATGTACCACTGCCATAACCTCGAGCATGAAGACGGCGGCATGATGCGCAACTGCATGTTCGGTCCGGCCTCCATGATCGGACAAGGCCATGGCTGAGAGGTTTTCTTGTGCAACGAAAGGAGATGGAAAATGGAAACATCGCACGAACTGAAAGTGAAGGGGTCGTTGCAGGGTTGCAACCCGATCCTGACTCTCGGCGGCAGGGTCAGTCAGGGAACGGTGCTGACGGTGCTCGCCGTGGCGGGCGTAGGGGCCGGACTGGTTCTCGGCTGGGATTCGTTGGTCGCCCTCGGCCTGTCTTCGTTCATCCTCGCGGTGCTGCCGTGCGCGGTGATGTGCGCGCTCGGCCTGTGCATGCATCGCATGAGCAAAAACGAACAGACCTCGGGGAGCCCGTCGGTGACGCCCGGGACCGGCACACAGGCCGCGAAGATGGACTCAGTGGGCGGGCCGAACACGATCGTGTCTGACAGCCGGAGCTGAGCGCGACGCAACATCGGCATGCCAGATCGACTGGATGATGCCGGCCTCATCCTGGTATTGATAGGCATCGCCATGGTCACCGGCCAGCTCTCGGCCTTCGGGTTCTGGCTGCTACCGGCGTTCCCGGTGCTCGGACGAATCGGATAGTGGGTAGCGGCCGCCTTACCATGAAAAATACCTCCTCCGCCGTACGTAACAAGATTGGATTGGGGCTGCTCGCGGCGGCCTTCGCGTTCCTGATGGGCGCGATTGCCGTCGCGCTTTATCAGGAACGGCACACACCGGCAAACCCCGGAGATACGCAGCAGGTCGCGCGCGGCAAGGCTGTCTATACGCAACATTGCGCCGCGTGCCACGGAACGATACTCGAAGGCCAGCCCAACTGGCGGGAGAAGCTGCCGACCGGACGCGTGCCCGCTCCGCCGCACGATGCTTCCGGACACACCTGGCACCATCCCGATTCCGTGCTGTTCGGAATAACCAAGCACGGGCTGGTCCCCGGAAAATATGCACCACCCAAGTACGAGAGCGACATGCCGGCTTTCAGCGGGAAACTGAGTGATGAGGAAATCTGGGCGGTGCTCGCATACCTCAAGAGCACCTGGCCTGACAAGATACGCGCGGCCCAAGCAGAAATCACCCGTGACGGGGCCCGGCGTTGAAATCCTTGCCTCTCACGCAAAGCCCTGGATTTGCGCTATCTGCAAACCGCACCCTGTTGGAACGGAAATTGGAACTCGGAACGATCAATCGAGCAGCCGCTGGCTCTCCGGTGAATTCGGATAGCGGCGCTTCTCGATCGCGTAGTAGGCGCGCAGCAGGTCCTCCTCGATGCCGAGTTCCGCCCGGATGCGCCCGAGCGTCCAGTCGAGCCTGGCGTCGTAGTTCACCTCGGAGAGCGAACGGCAGTCGCACACGTAGCCGAGCCGCACCGCGTCCTTGAAGACCCTCACCTCCTCGTCGCCGAAGCGGTAGCCGCTCGGGAAAACATGGCGCGCGAAAAACTGATAGATCGCTTCCTCCGTGGCGCCGACGCGGTCGGTGCTGCCCATGGTGAATCCGATCACGAACGCTTCGTCCTTGAGCAGGAGGCCGCGCCCGAGCACGATGTGGATGAGGTCGTGGGTACGAAGGTCGACGGCCCCGGGAAACAGATCGATGCCCGGCATGTCGTATTTCGGATGCTCGACCAACTGTACGATGAGAGGCACGTCTCGCTGATCGAGGCCTATCGGGCGCAGCGTTTCGTACGCCTCGCGCAAAGTGCGCTGTGCCGCCGACAGCGGCACGCGCCAGTCGCGCCATGATCCTCGACCAGCCGCTGATTCATCCGGTTCAGACACCGTCATCCTGCGCACTCATTGCCGCGCTCGATCGCATGCAGCGGCTGCGCGGCAAAATGGAAGCGCGGAAAGTACGCCGTTGAAACTCTTTCCCGCACCGGTGCCATCATAACTCATCTTGGTCCGCGACATATCCACACCGAGCGTGGGGTCCGCAACAGCGCCCGAATCCGCCTTGTCACTGGCCCCATCGCGGAACGCGTCATCACAAGCGAGTTTGATCTACCTCAAACCGATGCATTGCTCTAATTGCAATCCCCCAGGGGCTCGGCTAGCATCCGCCCCATGAAATTGAAGCGGTTACCGAGGTTCGTCGTCTCTGTGCTTGCGACCATCCTTTTGGTGCTGTGCCAGACAGCGTTTGCCGCCAATGCCTGCACGCTGCTGAGGCTTGGCGCGGACGACGCCGTCATGACGCAGCCATGCCATGACGCCAGCCCGGTCACGGAAGACACCCGCTCCGGCGACTTCTGCGAGAGCCAGTGCGCGTCGCCGAGTCCCTTACCGGGAACGGTCAAGATGTCCCTTGCGACGGCTGACTTTCTGGCCCTTCCGCCTCATGCCGAGCACCGGTACCTTGCGACCTACATTGTGCCGCCCCCATCATCCGGGATAACGCGGGCATCTCCGCCCTTACTTCCCATCATTCTCTGCCGCCTGCTGATTTAGCCCTTCCGCATCACCGCGCGGCTGACGTGCCGCCGTCATGTAGTAGAACCCGTTCATGTGGAGGACTTATGCGTTTTACCCGTACGTACGCCCCGTATCCGGCCCGGCGCGCAATATTGGCGATACTGGTCCTTGCAGCGGCGATGCTGCCGCCGACCGGCGCAGCCGCGCCTGTCACAACACCGCTTCAGGCAATCATTCGCGAAGCGCAACAGAACAATCCGGAGATCCGGGCCGCGCGGAGTGAAAAAGAGGCAGCCGAGCAGCGTATCGCGCCGGCAGGCGCGCTCGACGACCCCATGCTGGAGGCCGGTGTCATCAGCGTGCCGGTCGACTCGTTCAGATTTGACCGCGAAGACATGACGATGAAAATGATCGGCATGTCCCAACGCTTTCCTTACCCCGGCAAACGCGGTCTTCGCCAGGACGTAGCCGCCAAGGACGCGCAGTCCGCCGGCTACGGTTTCCAGGAAACCCTCAACCGCGTGGCGCGCGAAGCCAAAGTCGCCTATTTCGATCTCGCGCTCGTGATCGAATCGGCGCGCCTGGTGGAGAAAAACAAGCTGATCCTCGGGCAATTCCTCAAGATTGCGGACGGGCGCTACTCGGTCGGCCAGGGGAGTCAGGCCGACGTACTCAAGGCGCAGACGCAGCTCTCGAAGATGACGGACGAACTGATCAAGCTGGGACGCGAGCGCCCGATGTTCGAGGCGGAACTCGTCCGTGCGCTGGGTCGCAGTTCCGACGCGGCGGCCCCGGTGCCGGAAACGCTCCAATTGCGGGAAGCGCCTCTGTCTTTCGATGAACTGCGGGAAAGAGGGTTGCGGGAGCGCCCGCAATTGCTTGCCCTGCAGAGCGTAATCGCCCGCGCCGAAAAATCCCTGGAGCTTATGCGCAAGGAATCGTACCCCGACTTCGACGTGCGCTTCTCTTATGGACAGCGCGATCGCATGCCGGACGGAACCAGGCGCTCCGACATGGTAAATCTCACCGTCGCGATCAATCTGCCCGTGTGGCGCGAGACCAAGGTTGGTCCGCGCATCGCCGAAGCACAAGCGATGCGCGATCAAGCGCTCAACATGTATCAGGCGCAGCGCAACGAGGTCGGCATGAAATTGCGGCAGCAAGTCGCGAGCGCCCGGCAGAACCTGCTTTCGGCGCGGCTGTACCGGAACGACATCCTGCCGCAAGCCCGTCTGACCGTCGAAGCGGCGCTTGCCGCGTACCGAGTCAACCGTGTGGACTTCTTCACGTTGCTCGACAATCAGATGACGGTCTACACCTCCGAGATCGCCTACGTCAACGCGGTGGCCAATTACAACAAGGCTCTGGCCGAGATCGACCTGCTCACAGGCCAGTCATCGATGTAAGTGAGTGAGGAAATCATTAGAGCTGGAGACAGATCATGAAACGAATACTTGCCACGGTTTTTTTCGTCGTCGCCCTTGCCGCAGCGCTTGCCGCCGGCTATTGGTGGGGGAATCAGAAGGCGCAAAGTGGAGGGCAACAAACGGAAGCACCCGCACAGGCCGCCGGCGCGAAAAAAAGCGAGGCTGGAAGAAAAATTCTCTTCTACCGCAATCCGATGGGCCTGCCGGACACGTCACCCATTCCCAAAAAAGATCCGATGGGGATGGACTACGTCCCGGTTTACGAAGGGGAGGAGCCCGAGGGGCCGAGCACCCTGTTGAAAATCAGCGTCGACAAAGTGCAGAAGCTGGGGGTCAGGACGGAACCGGTGGAAATGCGCGAGCTTACCCGTACTGTCCGCGCGGTTGGCACGATCCAGGTCGACGAACGGCAGATCCACACCGTAGCGCCGAAATTCGAGGGCTGGATCGAGCGCCTGCATGTCAACGCGACCGGACAGTATGTCGCGCGTGGCCAACCCTTGATGGAGGTGTACAGCCCCGACCTCGTGACCGCGCAACAGGAATACCTTGTCGCATTGAAGGGCGTGGAGGCGGTCAAGGACGGCAGCGCCGAGATTCAGGCAAGCATGCACCAGCTCACCGTGAGCGCGCTGCAGCGGCTGCGCAACTGGGATATTTCCGACGAAGAACTGCAGCGCCTGCAAAAAGAGGGGGCGGTGCGACGAACCATCACGCTGCGATCGCCGGTGAGCGGAGCCGTTCTGGAAAAACCGGCACTGAAAGGCATGCGCTTCATGCCGGGGGAGGCTCTTTACCAGATTTCCAACCTGTCATCGCTCTGGCTGCTCGCGGACATCTTCGAGCAGGACCTCGCGCTGATCCGGCCGGGACAGGCCGCGAAGATCACGGTGAACGCCTATCCCGGCAAGGCCTTCAGCGGCAAGGTCGCGTTCATCTACCCGACGTTCACGCCGGAAACCCGTACGGCCAAAGCGCGCATTGAGCTCTCCAATCCGGGCGGCGCGCTCATGCCCGCCATGTATGCAAGCGTGGAGCTGCTCGCCGGCGCATCGAAGGGCAAGGCCGTCGCCGTACCGGATTCCGCCGTGCTCGACAGCGGGACACGGCAAATCGTGCTCGTGCAGCGCGGGGAGGGACGATTCGAACCGCGACCGGTCAAGCTCGGCGCGCGTGCCGACGGCTACATCGAGGTGCTGGAAGGCGTGCAGGCTGGGGACATGGTGGTGGTCAGCGCCAATTTCCTGATCGACTCCGAGAGCAACCTCAGGGCGGCGCTGGGCGCATTCGGCGCCGGTGGCGCCCACGGGGGCAAGCCCGCCGCGGCGCAGGCCGCGTCTGTCGCCTCCGATGAGAGCCATAAGGGCCGGGGAACCGTGCGCGCGATAAATTTGCAGACCGGCAGCGTCAGCATCGAGCATGGCCCCATCGCAAGCCTCAAGTGGCCAGCGATGACCATGGATTTCCCGGTCAAGAACAAGACGCTGCTCAAGGGGGTAAAACCCGGCCAGAGCGTCGAGTTCGAACTCGCGCCCGAACGCCCGGGAGAGTTCGCCATTACCCGCATCGTACCTGCCGGCGCGCAGCCCGCGCCGAGCACGTCCGGAGCCACGCAGGATCACAAGGGGCGCTGACATGCTGAACCGCATTATCGAATGGTCGGCGCGCAACGTGTTCCTGGTGCTGCTCGGAACGGCATTCATCGTCGGCGGCGGCATCTATGCGCTCTACAAAACGCCGCTCGATGCGATTCCCGACCTTTCGGACGTGCAAGTCATCATTTACACCGAGTACTCCGGCCAGGCGCCGCAGGTCGTCGAGGACCAGGTTACCTATCCCCTGACCACTGCCATGCTCAGCGTGCCGCGCTCGAAAGTGGTGCGCGGCTTCTCGTTCTTCGGCGCCTCGTTCGTGTATGTCATCTTCGAAGACGGCACGGACATCTACTGGGCGCGCTCGCGAGTCCTCGAGTATCTCAATTTCGCGGCCGGACGCCTGCCGCGCGGCATCACTCCGTCGCTGGGGCCGGACGCCACCGGCGTCGGCTGGGTTTATCAATACGCGGTAATGAGCGCCAAGCACTCGCTCGCGGAGTTGCGCACGATTCAGGACTGGTTCATCCGCTACCAGCTCACCAAGGCCCAGGGCGTCAGCGAAGTCGCAAGCGTCGGCGGCTTCGTGCAGCAATACCAGGTAATCGTGAACCCGCGCAAGCTGCAGGCCTACGGCATTCCACTGTCGAAAATCACGCAGGTGATCCGCATGAGCAACACCGACGTCGGCGGCCGCATCGTCGAAATGGCGGAGACCGAGTTCATGGTGCGCGGGCGGGGCTATCTGCGCGGCATCGCCGATCTCGAACAACTGGTGGTGAAGGCCGAGGGCGGCATTCCGGTGCTGCTCAAGGACGTGGCCCGCGTCGAACTCGGGCCGGACGAGCGGCGCGGCATCACCGAATTGAACGGCGATGGCGAAGTGGTTGCCGGCATCGTGATGGCGCGTTACGGCCAGAACGCGCTCGACGTGATCCACAACCTCAAGGCAAAAATCGAGGAAATCGCCAGCGGCCTGCCGGAAGGCGTCACGATCGAGGCGGTTTACGACCGCTCCGATCTCATCAACCGCGCCATCAATAACCTGAAGGTGACGCTGATCGAGGAAAGCGTGATCGTGGCGCTGGTGTGCATCGTGTTTCTCCTGCATGTGCGCAGCGCGCTGGTGGCGATCATCATGCTGCCGATCGGCGTGCTGATTGCATTCATCGCGATGCGCTTTCTCGGACTCAATTCCAACATCATGAGCCTGGGCGGAATCGCGATTGCCATCGGCGCCATGGTCGATGCGGCGATCGTGATGATCGAAAACGCCCACAAGCACCTCGAACGCCTCGAACCCGGCGCGTCGCGGCTCGAAGCGATCGTCACCGCCTGCCGCGAGGTTGGCCCGGCGTTGTTCTTCAGCCTCCTTATCATCACGGTCTCCTTCCTGCCGGTGTTCACGCTGGAAGCACAGGAGGGAAGGCTCTTCGCGCCGCTCGCCTACACCAAGACCTTCGCCATGGCGGGCGCCGCAGCGCTCTCGATCACGCTGGTGCCGGTGCTGATGCTGCTCTTCATCCGGGGGCGCGTGCTGCCGGAACACAGAAACCCGGTGAGCCGCTTGCTGATCTGGCTCTACCGCCCGGTGATCGGGTGGATCACTCGCTGGAAAAAACTGACGATCATTGCCGCCATCGCGGCGATGGCGTTTTCGGTCATCCCGGCGTTGAAGCTGGGTACGGAGTTCATGCCGACGCTAAACGAGGGTACGCTCATGTACATGCCGACCAGCCTCCCCGGCATGTCGGTGACCAAGGCGGCGGAGACGATGCAGATCCAGGACCGGATCATCAAGAGTTTTCCCGAAGTCGCCTCGGTGTTCGGCAAAGCCGGACGCGCCAACAGCGCGACCGATCCTGCGCCGATGGAAATGTTCGAGACCGTCATCAATCTGAAGCCTGAAAGCGAATGGCGCCCAGGCATGACGGTGGACAAGCTGATCGCCGAAATGGACCGGGCAGTGCAGATGCCGGGGATCTCGAACGCCTGGACCATGCCGATCAAGGCGCGCACCGATATGCTCTCGACCGGCATCCGCACGCCGATCGGCATCAAGGTGTTCGGCAAGGATCTCGCCGAAATGGAGCGCCTGGCGAAGCAGATCGAGACGGTCGTGAAAAGCGTGCCCGGCACGACCAGCGCCTACGCGGAGCGTATCACCGGCGGCTACTTCCTTGACATTGAGCCGGATCGCATGGCGCTCGCGCGCTATGGTCTTGCGATCGGGGACGTCCAGGAAGTGGTCATGACCGCGCTCGGGGGTGAAATGGTGACCACCACAGTCGAAGGACGGGAGCGCTTCGGCGTCATCGTGCGTTACCCGCGCGAACTCCGGAACGACCCTCAGGCGATCGCGACCCAAGTGCTTGTGCCGGTGATGAACGGCGCCATGGTTCCTCTGGGACAGGTCGCCAGGGTGACTCTCACGCAGGGAGCGCCCGGTATCCGCACGGAGAACGCCTTGCTTTCAGCCTATATCTTCGTCGACATCCGCGACCGCGACATCGGCGGCTACGTCGCCGACGCGCAGCAAGCGGTGCGCGAACATGTCAAGTTTCCACCCGGCTACTACATCGCCTGGAGCGGCCAGTTCGAGTATCTGGAACGGGCCAAGGAGCGCATGAAGGTCGTGGTCCCGGTCACCGTGCTGCTGATTTTCGTGTTGCTCTACCTGAACTTCAGGCGCCTCACGGAAACTTTGATCGTGATGCTGTCGGTGCCGTTTTCACTGGTGGGCGGGATCTGGCTGATGTATCTGCTCGACTACAACATGAGCGTAGCGGTGGTCGTCGGGTTCATCGCGCTTGCCGGGGTTGCCGCCGAAACCGGGGTGGTGATGCTGATCTACCTTGACCAGGCGTGCACTGCAATGATGGCGAAACACCATGCGGCGCGCCAGCAATGCACGGTAGCCGATCTTTACGAGGCGGTCATGCAAGGCGCAGCAATGCGGGTGCGGCCCTTGATGATGACGGTATTTGCCATCATCGCAGGGCTGCTGCCGATCATGTGGGGCACCGGCACCGGCTCGGAAGTGATGCGCCGCATCGCCGCGCCGATGGTGGGCGGCATGATCTCAGCCACGATTCTGACCCTCATCGTGATTCCCGCAATTTACGCGCTGGTCAAGGAATTTGAGATTCGCCGCAGCGAGACGAAGGCGAGTTTGCAGGCGAAGCCGGCAAGCTGAACGACGGCGCAGCGTAGGAGGATACCATGGACATCAAAGTGATCGTTGCAATCATCCGCCGCGATAAGCTGGAAGACGTTGAGAAGAGGCTCCGGGACATCAATGTCGAGCGCATTAACGTCTCGAAGGTCAAGGGATATGGGGAATATCACGACTTCTTCGCGCGGAACTGGATGGTCGAGGAAGTCAGGGTGGAAATCTTCACCAGGAAGGAAGAGGTGGATACGATAACAGCGGCGATTATGGACGCCGCCCATACTGGCGTGCCTGGCGATGGCATCGTCGCTGTCGTCCCGGTCGAGAAATTCCTTTTGATCCGCACGCGCGCCGAGGCCACATCCGACGAATTCTGGCCGCACCCGAAATCATGAACGGCCTTCGTTCAACCTGACACAGGAGATGATGATGAAACGAATCACTGCAACCATTGCCGCATTCGCGTTCCTGGTACTGGCGAGTGGGTCGATCCACGGCGCCGAAGGCGAAGCGCATAAAGGACAAGGCACCGTCAATCGCGTGGATGCGAATGCCGGGAAGGTCAACCTTACGCATGGACCGATTTCGAGCCTCAAATGGCCCGGGATGACGATGGACTTCGCCGTCAAGGACAAGCAGGGGCTTGCCAAGCTCAAAGCGGGCCAGAAGGTGGAGTTCAAAGTGGCCGAACAGGGCAAAGGCCAGTATGTGATCACGGAAATCGCCCCGGTGAAATGAGTGATGTGACCAGTTTCGGCTTACTGACGGCTTTCGCGGCGGGTGTCGTATCCTTTCTTTCGCCCTGCGTACTGCCGCTGGTGCCCGGCTATGTCTCCTACATGGCGGGCTACTCGCTGCGCGACATACGGAATCCCAGGGACGTGCACGCCAAGCTCGCCGCGCTTGCCGCAAGCCTTTTTTTCGTGCTGGGTTTTTCGACCGTATTCGTGGCGCTCGGTGCGAGCGCCACTGCGCTCGGCCAACTGCTGCTGCGTTACCGGTATGAGGCGAACATAGTGGGTGGCGCGATTGTCATCGTGTTCGGTCTTTTCACGGCAGGGTTCCTGAAAATCTCCTGGTTTCAGCGCGATTTCCGCCTGCACCCCCATGTCGGGAGCGGACGGCCCCTGGCGGCATACGTGCTGGGTCTCGCGTTCGGATTCGGCTGGACCCCGTGCATCGGCCCGGTGCTGGGAGCGATACTGACGGTGAGCGCCGTGTCAGCATCGGCTTCCAGCGGCATCCTCCTGCTCGCCGTATACTCGGCCGGGCTCGGAATACCGTTCCTCGCGTGCGCAGTTTTCACCGGCGCCTTTGCCAAACGGCTCCGGGACCTCGGACGCATCGGGCGTTGGCTGCAGGTCGCGGCGGGCGTGGTGATGATCATCATGGGAATCGCCATGATCACCGGCCAGCTCTCGGCGTTCGCACTTTGGCTGCTCAACACGTTCCCCATATTTGCGACCATTGGATGAGGGAGAAACCCAACGTTGCATGAAGCGATCGGGATGAGTATTTTGCGCCCTCCAACCGGTCGCCACCTGCGTGCCGGGCCGCGCTCTGAACCTTGCCATGGAGTATATAGTCACACCGGCCTCGGCGTGCCGCTCTGGTCTCAGGTCAGTCATGCCTGCACCAAAACGAGGCGCGGCGCAACGATCGCGTGCAAACAGGTTGTCTAATCGAGGATTGATCCATATCAAGCCTTCCCTCCCGGAAGAGCTTATTGTCGAGCTGGATGCCGGGGCGGAGTACAGCACGATGCTGAAGCGAAAACTGCTCAAGCGGCTGGCCGTGGCGGCGGCTGGTTGGTTGCTGTTTGCGCAACTTGCGCTCGCTGCGGGGTCTTGCATGATGCGACTGGAGGCCTCCCTGGCGCTGGCGTCCAGCGCGGCCATGGTGATGGAAGACTGCGCCGCCGCACCGACCGGGGCAGCAACGTGCCTCGCGCACTGCCTCAAGGCCGACCAGCCCACACCTTACTCTGTCGATTCCCTGTTTCACGCAATGCCGCCCCCGGTATCCGCGTTGGGGCGGTTGATTGCGATATCTCGGCCGGGCTTTTTCGCCATCCCGCAGCATGTGCCCGAGTTGAGGAGCAGTCCTGCGCTGCAAGTACTGTTCTGTAGTTTCCAGATTTAACCTGATCCGCGACCAGCGGGCCGCAGAGCCGCGGCTCGGGCCACGTCGCCGTGGTGGCT
>MEQT01000179.1 GCA_001770325.1 Betaproteobacteria bacterium RIFCSPLOWO2_02_64_14 | reverse complement strand
GAGCAGGGCCTCGCGGAAACGTTGCTTGAGGGCAGGTCCCTCCCGTATCGGCAGCACCATAGGGGCGGTTTCCGTCGTCACCTTGATGGCCGCGAACACCGGCCCGCGCTGGCGGTGGAGTTTGGGTATCCAGGCCGCGAGTTGTGCCTGGCTATAGACGGTTCCGGCGGCGCGGAAGCCCGCTGCCTTGGCCATTCCGGCGAGGTCGACGCCGAGCCGCGTGTGCGTGACCTGCATGCCGGTTTCGCCGTAGTGCTCGTTGTCCATGACGATGACCGCGAGGTTGCGCGGTTGCTGCACGCCGACCGTCGCGAGCGATCCCAGGCCCATCAAGATCTCGCCGTCTCCGGTGATGACGAGCACGCGGCGTCTGGGCTGGGCGAGCGCCATCCCGAGGCCGATCATCGCCGCGCCGCCCATGCCGCCCCAGGTGCAGAAGTTGAGCGGGTTGTCGCCCGCGGCGGTGATGTCCCAGCACGGAGCGCCGAGACCGGCTACGACCAGCGCGTCGCCGCGCCGCTTCAGGATTTCCGCGACAACCTGCCGCCGATCGAGTACCGGTTTTCTGTGTTTCATGGATTCACCGCCAAGAGCGCCAAGAAGATAGGGAAAATAGTAAGAACTCGAATCACCGGTCACGCATCATCAGTCCCGCTCCACCAGTCACGCCTCACTTAAATTGCTTGGCGCCGACCACGCGCTGACCGATCAGGACGGCGACCGCGCGGCAGGTGTTGAACGCGAGCCGCCCCGCCGCCGCTGCGATTTCGGCAATCTCTTCCGCGCGATCGGCCGTCTGCACGACGACGCCCATCGCCGCGAGTGAGGGTGCGGTCGCCTGCGCCATCGGCACCTGCCACGGGTTGAATTCACCCCACTCGCCCCGCATGGTGACGAGCATGAGCAGCGGGACGCGGCACTCCTGGATCATCCCCAGCATGTTGATGCAGTTCCCGACCCCGCTCGATTGCAGGAGCAGCACGCTGCGCTCGCCGCCGAGCCATGCGCCGACCGCAAGCGCGACGCCTTCTTCCTCCGTCGTGAGGGGAATCGCGCGCATCTGCCGGTCCGCGCGCACGAGTTCGATCAGCCGGGCATGGCCGGAGTCGGGCACGTACGCGACCTGGCGCATGCGCTGGTCGGTCAGGACGCGGTGAAGCTGGTCGGGCCACAAAGGCGAAGAGCGTGATGGGCGACCGGTGACGGGTGACTGGTTCTTGCGTTCTGGCGTTGCAATCTTCACGTTGTCTGCTTTCTCGCTTTGCGTCCTCACGGATTTCCGGCGCCATTATCGCTTTTCCCGGCGTGCTTGGCGTTCCTGACAGGCAAGAGTGTAAACCGTTTGCGCGGCACGCTCCACGATATGAACCGACGACGCTCTTACCGATGTCCCTTGCTATAATTTGCCGCTCCCACGCGAGACTTCGCCTGTCCATGAAAAGCATCCCGGAACACGACGCGCACGCCGACGTGCGTGAAGGCGTGCGCGCCCTGTGCAGCCAGTTCGACGGCGCGTACTTTCAGAAAATAGACGAAGCGCGCGGGTATCCCGAGGCGTTCGTGGATGCCCTGACCAAGGCGGGATGGTTGTCGGCGCTGATTCCGGAGGAATATGGCGGGTCGGGGCTTTCGCTGACCGCGGCCTCGGTCATCATGGAGGAGATCAACCGCTCCGGGGGCAACGCGGGCGTTTGCCACGGACAGATGTATAACATGGGCACGGTGCTGCGGCACGGCTCGGAAGAGCAGAAGCGCCGCTACCTGCCACGGATCGCGACCGGCGAACTGCGCCTGCAATCGATGGGCGTGACCGAGCCGGGCGCCGGCACCGATACCACCCGCATCAAGACCGTCGCGGTGCGCAAGGGCGAGCGCTACGTGATCAACGGGCAGAAGGTGTGGACCTCGCGCGTGCAGCACTCGGATCTCATGATTCTGCTCGCGCGCACGACGCCACTCGCGGAGGTGAAGAAAAAAGTGGACGGCATGTCGATCTTCATCGTCGATCTGCGCGAGGCGGCGAAGAAGGGAATCACCATCCGGCCGATCCGCAACATGGTCAATCACGAAACCAACGAGCTGTTTTTCGAGAACCTCGAGGTCCCGGTTGAGAACCTGATCGGCGAGGAAGGCCGTGGCTTCCGTTACATACTCGATGGCCTGAACGCGGAACGGATACTGATTGCCGCCGAGTGCATCGGCGACGGCTACTGGTTCATCGACCGGGCGAGCGCTTACGCACGGGAGCGGGTCGTCTTCGACCGTCCGATCGGCAAGAACCAGGGCATCCAGTTTCCGATCGCGCGCGCCTATGCGAACGTGGAGGCAGCCAACCTCATGCGCTACAAAGCGGCGCAACTGTACGATGAGAAAAAGCCCTGCGGCGCGGAAGCCAACATGGCGAAGCTCCTGGGCGCGGATGCCTCGTGGGAAGCTGCCAACGTCTGCCTTCAGACCTTTGGTGGCTTCGGGTTCGCGGCGGAATACGACGTCGAGCGGAAATTCCGCGAGACGCGCCTTTACCAGGTCGCTCCCATCTCGACCAACCTGATTCTCTCCTACATCGGGGAACATGTACTGGGTATGCCGCGCTCTTTTTGAGAAACAGCGTGAGTCGTGAGACGTGAATCGACAAAAGACGCCCTCTTGAGTGACACGTCGGATCACGGCTCACGGATCACGCCCTTGTTGGATCACCATGAGACCCCTTGACGGAATCACGGTCGTCGCGCTGGAGCAGGCGGTGGCGGCGCCATTCGCGACGCGCCAGCTTGCCGACCTCGGCGCGCGCGTGATCAAGATCGAGCGCCCGGTCGTGGGCGATTTCGCGCGCGACTACGACGAGACGGTCAAGGGGCTGTCGTCGCATTTCGTCTGGCTCAACCGCTCCAAGGAAAGCCTGACGCTCGACGTGAAGCACGCCACGGCTGCGCAGATCCTGGAACGATTGATCGTCCGCGCCGACGTCTTCGTGCAGAATCTCGCGCCCGGTGCGGCGCGGCGGCTCGGGCTTGCCGCCGATGTGCTGCTGCCGAAACACCCACGGCTCATCGTTTGCGACGTTTCCGGCTACGGCGAGAGCGGACCGTATTCCAGCAAGAAGGCGTATGACCTGCTGGTGCAGAGCGAGGCGGGCGTGCTGTCCGTGACCGGCACACCCGAGACGCCGAGCAAGGTCGGCATCTCGATCGCCGACATCGCCACCGGCATGTACGCGTACTCGGGAATACTCACCGCGCTGCTCCAGCGCGCGAAGACCGGCGAGGGAGGCCGCGTCGAGGTCACGATGCTCGAAGCGCTGGGCGAGTGGATGAATTACCCGTTGTATTACACGCATTTCAGCGGCGCCGCACCGCCGCGCACCGGACCGGACCACGCGACGATCGTGCCCTACGGGCGCTTTCGCGCCGGCGACGGCAAGGAGGTCATGTTCGGCATCCAGAACGAACGCGAATGGGCGGCGTTCTGCGACAGGATCCTGCAGCAACCGGCGCTCGCCGCAGACCCGCGCTACGACAGCAACGTCAGGCGCAACGAGCGCCGTGCCGAGATCACGGCGCTCGTTAACGAGGTTTTTTCGACCTTCAAGGCCGAGGAGGTGGTAGCGAAGCTCGATGCGGCGGGCATTGCGAGTGCACGCATCAATTCGCCGGAGGAAGTCTGGAATCACCCGCAGTTCACGGCGCGAAATCGCTGGCGCGAAGTCGAGTCTCCGGTCGGCGTCATTCCCGCCTTGCTGCCCCCAGCGGGCGTTTCCGGGGTGGAGCCGCGCATGGACCCGATTCCGGAACTGGGAGCGCACACCGATGCGATTCTCGGTGAGCTTGGCTACGCGCAAGACGAGATCACCGCGCTGCGGGCGAATGGCGCGATTTAGGGGGCGCCGAATCCTGCACGGGCCGAACCGCTGCCGCTTTTCTGCAAGGGGTCAGGCATGGCACAACTACCGGTGACTTTTGTCGACGACATGACCGCTGTTACGGGTGAAGCGCGACACAGCGGTTGCGCCAAGGCAGTGTTGAGTGAACACGATGCCGAGCAGACCGGCCTCTTTCGCCTGAGCCCGGGTGGGGTCATACCGACGCACCTGCACAGCCGTGTGTTCGACCTTTTCATCGGCATCTCGGGCTGCGCCGACATCACTTACGAGGGGCAGCAGGGCGACGGCCTCGTCCGCCTGAAGGCGAATTCGTTCTGCAGCATGCCGCCCGGCGTACGTCACGAAGTCCGTAACACCAGTACGACGGAAGAGGCGGTGTTTCTGGTGATCCACGCGCCGAATTCGGGCTACGACTTCATCCCGGTCGAGTTCCGGCGGGCGACCTCGAACGGCTAGGCGTGCAGCTCGACCACGTCACCGTCGGCAAGCGGATGCTCGCGCCCGACCTGCTGCCCGTCGAAGCCTGATTTCCCCCATACCCGCGCGTACCTGAGCGTCTGCGCGACGTCCTTGTGCACGAGGCGGGCGACGTGCTCCACCGTCTCGCCAGGGCGCAGAGTGAAGGGCCGGTGTTTGTCTGGCGGATGGCCGGGCGCCTTGGTGTAGACACGCACGACACCAAGGTTGCGAAAGAGCCAGGGCCCGATCCCGGCGAGTCCTTGCCCGGATTCCGCAGACACGGCCGATGCAGGATACCGGAGGTCCGTCAGCTCGCGAAACGTATCGAGTTCCGCATCGACGTCAGCAATGAGATCGGCCTTGTTCACGAGCAGCAATGCCGGGAGCCGCAACGCGAACGGATCGTCCCCGTCGTTCGCGTCAGGAGGAGACTCTCCGGCAGCGGGCCAGCGTTCCGTGAGCGTGACGCGTTTCTCGCGCAGCACGGCGTGCACGGCCTGCACCTGCTCGACGCATGCGGGATCGCCGAGATCGATGACGAGAAAACACGCGTCCGCAGTCTGAAAAGTGCTGGCGATCCACGGTATCGGATGCTCGGGTGAAATGGCCGGCAGATCGACCAGCTCAAAATGAACGTCCTCGTGCGGCATCATTCCCGGTTCCGGATGCTGGGTCGTGAACGGATACGGCGCGACGTGCGCGTGTGACCCCGTAAGCCGCGCGTGCAGCGAGGACTTGCCCGAATTCGGCGGCCCGACGAGCATGATCTGTGCGGCGCCCTCGGGGCGGATCACGTGCGCGGGGCCGTGGCGCGCGGCGCCGCCCTTGTGGGGTCCTTCGAGCTCTTCGGAAAGTTCCTTGATGCGGCGCTTGATGTCGGCCTGAAGGTGATCGGTACCCTTGTGCTTGGGGATCACGCGCAACATTTCGCGCAGGTGTTCCAGGCGCTCGCGTGGATCGTGCGCCTTGCGAAAGGCAGTCTCGGCCGCTTTGTATTCCGGCGAAAGGTTGGCGGGCATGGCCGAAGCCTCGGCTGGAAGCGCATTTCTCCCGGGTCTGGCGCCCGGCAGGCTCGGTGCGCTAACGAGCAGAGAACATTGTAAGCTCCCAGCGGTCCGATGGCACGTCGTAGCGGACGATGTAGGTTCCGCCATCGTCGCCTTGCACCTTGAAGTAGCGATGATCCGGCCCGAGCCACCGGTCCAGCACTGTAACCACTTCGACCCTGCGCCTGCCAAGATAGAACCGCTGCGGCGTCTGCTCGCCGCGGTAGCCGGCGTAGCACTCCACCCGAATCGCGAGCACCTCGTCGCTCATTCCGGCTCCATGGCTGCGGGCTAACCCCAACGCAGCAGGAAAGTGTTGTCGGGCTGCACGCGCTCGAACTCGGCCAGGGTATCTCCCCAGACGCAGGCGAAATCAACATGCGGCGAAAGCCGCGGGCGGGGCGACGTCATTCTCAAGCGTCATTCTGCGCCCCCGTGTATCATCATTCAAGCAGATGCGCGGCGGCGCGGATCGGCCGGGCAAGACACCGCTGTTACGCGGCATCGCGAGGATTCACAATCATGACGACCATCGTCGAGCAACTGAGCGCATATACCTGCGAGCTGCGCTACGAGGATCTGCCGCGCGAAGTTGTCCATCAAGCGAAGCGCCTGATCGTCGATACCGTCGGCTGCGCGCTGGGCGGGCACAAGGGCCCGGCGGCGGCGATCGCGCGCGACATCGCCGGGGCCGTGACCAGCAGAGAACCCGCGACCGTCATGGTGTGCGGCCAGCGCACCAGCGTCGACCTTGCGACGTTCGCCAACGGCGTGATGATCCGCTTTCTCGACTTCAACGACGGCTACACCAGCAACGGTGAGTCGGGGCATCCCAGCGACAGCACTGCCGCGGTGCTCTCGGTCTCCGAACTCATGAAGCGCAACGGGAAGGATGCCATCGCCGCCACCGTGCTTGCGTACGAGGTGTTTTGCCGTGTGTGCGACGCGGCCGATCTGAAGCCGCTTGGGTTCGATCACGTCACGATAGGCGGCATGGCCAGCGTCGCTGCAGCGGCGCGCTTGTTCGCTCTGTCGCAGAGGCAGGTCGCTGAGGCGTTCAACCTCGGCATCGCGGCCAACCTCGCGCTCTATCAGACACGCATCGGCAATGTCTCGATGTGGAAGGGCTGCGCCTACGGTAACGCCAGCCGCAACGCCGTGTTTGCTGCCATGCTCGCGCAGCGCGGCATGACCGGACCATCTCCAGTCTTCGAAGGTGCCGGCGGCTACTTCAAGGCAGTCACGCGCGAAGCGTTCACCCTGCCGGTCATGGGCGGGCGCGATCACCCATACAAGATCATGGAGTGCAGCATCAAGCGCTATCCGCTTGGCCAATATTCTCAGACAGTGGTGCAGGCGGCATTGGAAGCGCGCGGGGCGATCCGAGCAGCCGATGACATCGCGGAAGTGCGGATCGAAACCCTTGCCACAGCGATCAACATCATGGCCGGCGATGCGGACAAGTGGGAACCGGCCACGCGTGAGACCGCCGACCACAGTATGCCTTACACTGTCGCCGTGGCGTTGATTCATGGCAGCGTCGAGGCGCACCATTTCGACGACCCGTACCTCAACGATCCGAAGATCCGCGCTCTGACGCGGCGGGTGAAAGTCGAGGTCTCGGAGGAGGCGAATCGCCGCATGCCGGAGGCGATGCTGTGCCGCGTGACGCTGGTGACGCACTCGGGCGAGACGCACGTCGCGGTGGTCGACTATCACAAGGGACATTGGAAGAACCCGATGTCCGAATCCGAGGTGGAGGCGAAATTCCGCAAGCTCGCCGCAGACGTGCTCCCGGAAGATCAAACCGACAGGCTGCTGGAGAGGTTGTGGATGCTCGAGGGTGTGGCCGATGCGGGCGAGATCGTGCGTTTAAGCGTGAAGAACCGGCAGCATGATTAAGGAAGAGACATGAGCGGCGGGGGCGGGGGCAGGATCGGCACGACACTGGTGGCGAAAGCGCCGCCGGACGGGTACACGCTGCGGCTCGGCGCCGACGTGATAAAAAGCAATCCTGAAGAGTTCGCGCGCCGCGTACAGCACGATTACGCGAAGTGGATTCGGATCCGCAGGGAAACCGGTATCAAGCTCGAATAAAGGAGGAAGCCATCATGATTCCACACTTCCGCACGAGTCGGGTTTTCGCCGTCTGCCTGTGGTTGATCTTGTCTGCCGCCGGCAACGCGGCTTTCGGCGCCGCCGCTCCCGAGTATCCGACGCGCCCGATCCGTCTGGTCGTGCCGTTTGCCCCGGGCGGCGGTGCGGACACACTGTCGCGGATTGTTACGCCCAGGCTAAGCGAGGCGATGGGGCAGCAGTGGGTGGTGGACAATCGTGGCGGCGCGGGCGGGAACGTCGCCGCCGGGATCGTCGTGCAGGCGGCGCCGGACGGGCACACGGTGTTCATGGGGTTCAATACCGTGCTTACCGTGAATCCCACGCTCACCAAGCTCCCCTACAGCGTGGAAAAAGACCTGCAACCGGTTACGCTGCTTGCAACCGCGCAGTACATCCTCGTGTTGAACGCGGGCGTGCCGGCCAACACGCTGAAAGAGTTCATCGCCCTGGCCAGGCAGAAGCCGGGCGGGTTCAACTACTCTTCGGGCGGCACGGGAACGCCCCTGCATCTCGCGGCGGAACTCTTCAGCAAGCACGCGGGTGTGAAGATGGTGCACATCGCCTACAAGGGCGGCGGGCCGGCCGCGGCTGCGGTGCTGTCAGGAGAAGTCCAGGTGCTGTTCGGCAGCGTGGCGTCGTCCATGCCGCACGTCAGGAGTGGCAGGCTCAAAGCGCTCGCCACCACCGCGCTCAAGCGCTCCAAAGTCGCTCCCGATCTGCCGACGATGGCAGAACTCGGATTCCCGGGATTCAATGTCACTTCGTGGTATGCGTTCCTCGTGCCGGCGAAAACGCCGGCGGCGATCGTCAGGCGCCTGCACGACGAGGGCGTGCGTGCGGCGTCGCTTCCCGACGTACAGCAAGCCGCGGCGCGGCAGGGCCTCGAAATCGAAACCAGCACCCCGCAGGAACTCGCGCGGCGCATCAAGACGGAAACCACGATCTGGGCGGCCGTGATCAAGGATGCCGGGATCAAGGCGGAGTAGCGTGAAAAGGGGTCGGGAGTCTTTAATGCGATTGGACACCAATCCCTTTCCCACCATAAAGACTCCCGACCCCTTTTCACGCGCGAGTGAGTGATGGGGCGTGACTGGTGCAGCTTGCGTAGGGTGCGCATCGCGCACCTCACACGCGTCATTGCCCTCGCGGCAGGAACGGCAAGCGTTGCGGGCGCGCAAGCGCAGTATCCATCGAGGCCGGTGCGGATCATCGTGCCGACTTCTGTCGGCAGCGCGGCGGACACTCTCGCGCGAACGCTTGCGCCGCCACTTGCCGAGCGTTTGGGCCAGCCGGTGGTGGTGGATAACCGTGCCGGCGCTGCCGCCGTGATCGGCGCCGAGGCCGTGGCGAGAGCGGCGCCCGATGGCCATACGCTGTTGATCGGCCTGCCCGCACTCGCGATCAATCCATCGATTTACAGAAAGCTGCCGTACGACGTGCTCCGTGATTTCGCGCCTATCACGCGGGCCACAAGCCAGCCCAACCTGCTCGTCGTACATCCGTCGCTGCCAGCAAAGTCGGTGAAGGAACTGATCGCGCTGGCGAAGGCACGGCCTGGCGAGTTGGTGTTTGCGTCCTCGGGCATCGGCGCCGGTTCGCACCTCACGATGGAATTGTTTCTGCTGATGACGGGCACCCGCATGCTGCATGTGCCGTATAAAGGGCCCGCCCCGGGCGTCATCGATCTCATATCGGGACGCGTGTCGGTCATGTCGCCAAGCACGGTGGCAACACTCCCTCATGTCAGGAGCGGCCGACTGCGCGCGCTCGGAGTGACAACGCTCCGGCGTGCGGTCGGTCTGCCGGACGTTCCTACCGTCGCCGAGGCCGGCGTTCCGGGCTACGAATCCGTATCCTGGTTTGGCCTGGTAGCTCCGGCCGGCACGCCGAAAGACGTGATTTCGCGATTGCACCAGGAAGCGGTCGCAATTCTGCGCGCCCCAGAAGTCGGCGAACGCCTCGCCCGCGACGGCACCGAAGTGGTGGCCGGCGCACCCGACGAATTCGATGCCTATATCCGCGCCGAGATCGTCAAGTGGGCGAAGGTGGTCAAGGCTGCCGGCATAAAGGTAGAGTAAAAAGGGGTCGGGAGTCTTTATGCTGGAATAGAGTTGGTGTCAAATCGCAATAAAGACTCCCGACCCCTTTTTACGCTCGAACGAACGCGCACCGAGGCTCGGAGCAGGCCTGGTGTCGCGCAGGAACGGGGCGATCTCGGCGCGATCGCGCTCGACGATGTGCGGCTGGAACTGCCGGACGGCCGCGTGCTGCTCGGCAGCGCAAGCGAACGCTTCGCGCCGGGTGAGTCATTGCTCGTGACGGGGCCCTCGGGGGTCGGCAAGAGCACGCTGTTTCGCGCGATGGCCGGCATTTGGCCGTTTGGCGGCGGTCGCATTACGATACCCAGAAATGCGCGTGTGCTGTTCCTGCCCCAGAAGCCGTACCTGCAGGTCGGCAGTCTCCGCGACGTGATGTGCTATCCGGACTGGAGCGGGAAATTTGACGATGCACAACTGCAGCAACTACTTTCTGATTGCGGCCTGCCGCACCTGGCGCCACGTCTCAATGAGCAGCACAACTGGGCGCTGGAGCTTTCCGTCGGAGAGCAGCAACGCATCGGGTTCTGCCGGTCGCTGCTGCGGAAGCCGGACTGGCTGATGATGGACGAGGCAACCAGCGCGCTCGATGCGGTATCCGAAGAGCGGCTCTATCGCCTCCTGAAGGACCGGCTGCCGCACACGACGATCATCAGCATCGGCCACCGCCCCGCGCTTGCCATGTTTCACGAGCGCAAGCTCGAGTTCCAGCCTGCGGAAACGGGAGAAGGGATGATGGTTGCGCCCGCAGGGACCTGATGTCGCGAGAAAACGTGCATCCCCGTGCACTGGCGGGGATGCCGCGGCGCACGGGGCCGTTCAGCGTGACCGCCGCTCGGCAGTCGGACACATTTACCTCTTGGGCGGACTGCTGCCGGTGGTTCCGGTACTGGGGGCAGGGGCGCCCGCAGCCGGGCTGCTTCCCGCATCCAACTCGGTTTGCGACAGTTTGCCGTCACGGTTCAGGTCGAGTTCGGTGAAGCGCTTGGAAACGGCATTCAATTTCTTGGCCTCTTCGCGCGAGATGTAACCGTCCTTGTTGGCGTCCAATTCCTTGAAGGCGGCGCTCGCGGAACCAGGAGCACCTGCTTTGCTGGATATGGCACCGCCGGGCGAAGGCGCGCCCTTCGGGGCGCTTGGCGTTGGCTCCATTGCACCCGCACTCTCGATACCGTTCTTAATTACGCAGTCAGGTGAGCCGCGCGTGCGTAATTTATCAGTGCCGAAACGGCGAAGATGAAGCATGCGATCGACTTGGCTGGCGTGCGTGTGGAGTGATTGAGCGTTGTGCCGGATCGAACCGCCGCTTCAGGCCGGCTCCATACCCTTTTTGCGGATGACGGGCGCTGCGGCGGGCGCAGTGAGGAAGCGGATGAGCGCCTTGCCGGCATCGGGTTCGTTCACACCAACGCAAATTCCGGCCGAGAAGGTGGTGATCTTCTGGATGTCGGGCGGAAGCGGGCCGACAAGGTCGATGCCGGCGACGGGGAGCAACTCGCTCACCTGCTGAAACGCGAGATCCGCTTCACCCCGCGCCACCACCGCGCCTGCCGGTTCTCCCTGCACCCGTCTGAGCTTGGATTTCAATTGCTCCGCGATACCCATGCGTTCGAACAGGCCCGCGAGATAGATGCCGCTCGGGCCAGTCGAATACGCGATTGCTTTCGCATTGAGCAACGCATGCTTGACCGTCTCGCCCGAACTGATGTCCGGTTTCGGCGCGCCGGCACGCACGGCGACCCCCACGCCCGATCGCGCAAGATCGACGCGGCTTCCCGGGACGACCCGGCCGGCCTGGATGAGTTCGTCAAGCGAGCCGGCCGAGAGAATCACGACGTCGACCGTCTCGCCGCCCTTAAGGCGATTCATCATCTGCACGCTCGGCACCCATAGCGTCACTAGCTTGTGTCCGGTCGCGCGTTCGAACTGCGGCGCGAGTTCAAGATAGGCCTCCTTGAACGCCGCCGACAGCATTACCTTGATTTCAGTTCCTTGTGCCATGCGCTCTCCCTCTGTCGTGCCGGTGGCGAAATTTACCCGGCGCATCGCAGATCGTCACCACGGTTCTCATAACGCTCGGGGCCTTTCGACGTAATTGTGACTGGCAGTGGTCGATTGCGCAGGCGATGAGTCACGCGTCACGCATTTCCCCGGCCGTCGCCTTCAGTATCTCGATGAAATGCCGCGCGGCAGGGGACCGGTAGGCATTCCTGATAACCCGAGGTTTTCGTGTGACAAGCGGCAGATGATTGCAGGAATCATGAGGCGGGGTCAATATGTCTCGCGAGCCGTTCCGTACGGCGCTTGACCGGTCAGACTGGTGGCCGCCTCTGCCGCTGGCGCTACCGACGACTTCATTGACCGGGCCGTTGCGTAGGATCCGTCGTTCCTGAGTGAGGTTGCGCAGAGATGGACAAGTTTCGCGTATGGGCAGGCGCCTGCTCGCATGTTCACAGCGATCTCAAGGAAGGGCGCTGCAGCATTGCGGAGGCGATCGCGCAGAGCGAGTTCGGCGGCGCGGAGGGCGGACCGCCGTTCGATTGGGACATCATGCTGCATCTCGGCGACATCTCCGGCACGCAGGCGCCGCCCGTGGATGCCGACGGCCCGCCCGTCGTCGAACAGCTCACTTCGGGCAAGAAGCATCGCATCGAACAGATCTACCACCTCATCGGCAACCACGACGCAAGCGGGCCGGGTGAGGAGACGCAATGGTGGTTCCGCAAGTGGGTCGATCCGGAGGGGCTCAACCCCCAGTACTCGCAGGTGCGCAGCGAACGCCGGCCGTTCCCGATTGAAGGCAACTGGGAGCGTTACAGCTTTGTCGCCGGAAATGTCCTGTTCCTCATGATGAGCGACCGCAACGACGGCGGGCCGCCGAAGGGACGCGCAGAGGTCGGTGGCTGGCCTGCGGGCGCCATCACGCGGGAGACCTTCGAGTGGTGGAAGCGCATGGTCGAGGCAAACCCGGACAAGATCGTCGTCACCTGCGCGCATCACGTGCTGCGCGATACGACGGTCGCTTCGGGCCGCTGGGAAGGCACGCATTCCGGCTATCACGGCAAGTTTGGTGACGCGGAGGGCGCCTCGTATCTTTACTGGGTCGGTGACGATACGGACGCGACCGTGTTTCAGGAGTACTTCGAACAGCACCCCGGCGCGGTCGATCTCTGGCTCGCGGGCCACACGCACACCCATCCGGACGACCGCTACGGCAACAAGAGCCACATCGAGTCGCGGTGGGGCGTGACATTCGCCAATGTCGCCGCAATGACGCGCCACCACGGCGCGAAAAAGCGCCCGTTGTTTCCGTTGAGCCGCCTGCTCACCTTCACGGTAGGCAGCCGCGAGGTGCGTATCCAGTGCTACCTGCATACCACCGATTACGCTGAGCAGGGGTGGTACGCGCCAGCGGAGCGCACGGCGCCGCTCAGGTTGCCGTTTCGGCGATGAGGCAACGTCCCTGCTGAAGCGTCGTAGGTCGCGCCGGTGCGCCTTACGCCGGGTTGCCTACCGCGCAACGCGCAGTTTGATTACGCGGTGGATGTAACAATAGTCTCTGTAGATCAATCACATGGTAATGCCATCTGATCTCGGTCACTGGCGAACGGTGCCCAGCCGGCTTGATCGAGGCAGCAGCCTGATGTAACATGTTCTTGTAACCTGTTTACAGGACTGTTATGGAGGTCAATGAGCGCATGCGGAGCTATCGTGTCCGCCAGCGGGCCGCTGGTCTGCGCCTGATACAGCTTTGGGTGCCCGATACGCGTTCGCCGGATTTCGCGGCGGAGTGTCGGCGCCAGTCGCGCTTGCTGCGCGGCGATCCTGCGGAAGCCGAGGCGCTGGAGTTTATCGAGCGCGCGGGCGCCTGGGATCACGATGCGCCGCGGTGACCTGGTCACTGTCGCGGCGCCCGGCGATTACGGCAAGCCGCGTCCGGCTCTGGTGGTCCAATCCGAGTTGTTCGACGAGTTACCGAGCGTGACGGTGTGTCTGGTGACGAGCACGCTGCGCGATGCGCCGATCTTCCGCATTACCGTCGATCCGTCGTCCGCCAACGGCCTGCAGCGGGTGTCACAGATTCAAGTGGACAAGATCATGACGGTCGCGCGGGAACGCGTGGGTGAAGTGATCGGTCGACTTGATGACGCGACGCTGCTCAAGGTCAACCGCTCGTTGGCAGTCTTCGTCGGAATCGCATGACAGGCCTGCCATCGTTCCCGGCCCCGGGTTGAATGTTCCGGGCAGGCGGGACGGCTCTGCTACGATTTGCGGCTCGTCGCATGGCGCCGCCTCTCGCATGAACCTCAACGAACCCACCACCCGTAAGCGCCTGTCGGAGTTCATCGCCCATGCCACCGGCGCGAGTAACGTCGCCATCGTCGCACTCAAGCGCATGAGCGGCGGCGCGGTTCAGGCAAACTGGGCGCTGGACGTCGAGCTCGATGGCGAAGTCCGGCGCTGGGTGCTGCGCACCGACGCGGGCGCCGCCGTTCGTGAGAGCTCGTCCCGCGCTCAAGAATTTGCGGTGCTCAAGGTCATGCATGCTGCGAACGTGTTCGCGCCGGAGCCGCTGTACCTGTGCGAGGACGTCAGCGTGACAGGGCGGCGGTTTTTCATCATGCAGCGGCTGCCCGGCGTCGCAGCAGGGCACAAAGTCACGCGCGACCTGAAACTGGTACCCGATCCGGCACGCCTTGCGGGCGAGCTTGCGGCGAATCTCGCGCGTTTGCACCGGATCAAACCGACTCACCCGGGACTCGGTTTTCTGCGAACGATGCTGGCCCGGGACAACATCGGCCATTATCGAAGCTACCTCGACACGCTGCCCCGCGCCTATCCCGTGCTCGAATGGGGCCTGCGTTGGTGCGAGATCAATGCTCCGGCGAGGGAGGAGACGACTTTCATTCATCGCGACTATCGCACCGGCAATTACCTGGTCCATGACGGCCATCTCGCTGGCGTTCTGGACTGGGAATTCCCGGCATTCGGCAACCCACTCGAAGACGTTGGCTGGATGTGCGCCCGTTGCTGGCGCTTCGCCCACCCGGATCTGCCCGTCGGGGGCATTGCAAAGCTTGGCGATTTCATTCCCGAGTACGAGCGTGTCTCGAGCCGCACCGTATCGCCGCAAGAGCTCAATTACTGGCAGGTCATGGCACATTTGCGCTGGGCGACGATCGCGCTGCAGCAGGTCGAGCGTCATCTGTCCGGCGACACGTCGCTCGAACTGGCGCTCACGGGGCACATCATCGGCCAGCTCGAACTGGAAATTCTCAACCTGACGGGGGCGACATGAGCGGCGGAGCAGGGGCCCCAGTACCTGGGGATGCGACCCGCGAAGGGCGCTGGTCGCCGACACGATGGCCCACAGTTTCCGATGTCTTCACGGAGGCGACAGCATGAACGACCTACCTCATGCCGCAGACCTGCTCAAGACGGCCCGCGAAGCTGTCACTGCCGAGATCCTGCCCGCATTGCCGGAAGCGCTGCGTTACACCGGCCTGATGGTTGCGAACGCCATCGCGATCGCGGAGCGCGAACTCGCGGCAGGCGATGCGGCGGCGCGCGCGGAGGGCGAGCGCCTGTGGAAGCTGTTGTCGCAGCGCTCCGAACCCCTCGCCACGGACACGCTCACAGACGCGCTCGCGCGCTACAATCGGCTCCTGGCCGGCGACATCCGGGCCGGGCGGTTTGACGGCAAGGAACGCGGTGAGCTGCTCGAGCATCTGCGCCGGACGACCGAGGAGAAGCTCGCGGTTTCCAATCCCAAGGCGCTAGGAGTTTGTCGAACTTAACCCCGACAAACTCCTTATGCAAAACCGGTGCCGGGAGAAGTGCGAGAAAATGATGAAAACTATGCGAAGTCACCCACGCTTTTCCTCAAATTCGATCGCTTTGGCTCGGTTTATTATGAATTGTCGGCCAGTTTTGCTTATAGCAGCCTGTGCGGACTGCTGAATCCGACAGGCTGCCAGGACAATGACTGCGACGGCGTCATTCGAGGCCCTCACTCCCACCTCCTTCCTGGTGCGTTCGGGAAGGGTGTACGCCGACCGCTGCGCGGTCATCGATGGCGAGCGCCGGTTCAATTACGCTGAATTTCTCGAACGCTGCCTGCGGCTCGCCGGTGCGCTGCGTGACATGGGCGTGCGCGAAGGCGGACGCGTTGCGGTGCTCGCACCCAATACCCACGTGTTGCTGGAGTCGCACTATGGCGTGCCATTTGCCAGCGCGGTCCTGGTAGCGCTCAACGTACGGCTCACCGCCGGCGATCTTTCCGTCGTGGTCGCGCATAGCGGGGCGCAAGTGCTCATCTACGACTACGAGTTCGAAGGCGTGGCCCGGGACATTGCCACTCAGGTCGGAAGCGGATTGCGCCTGGTGTGCGCGGGCCGGCCCGGCGACGAGTATGAACGCCTGCTCGCCAGCGCCGATCCTTACCGGGGCGTGGTAAGCGACGAGCGCGGGCTGCTCTCGATCAATTACACGAGCGGCACGACCGGCCAACCCAAGGGCGTCATGTACCACCACCGTGGCGCCTATCTGCAGGCGTTGGCTATGGCCATGCAGACCCGGCTCGATTGCGACAGCATCTTTCTCTGGACGCTGCCGATGTTTCACTGCAACGGCTGGTGTTTCACGTGGGGCGTGACGGCCGCGGGCGCCGTTCATCGCTGCCTCCGCAAGTTCGATCCGGCGGCGGTGTGGAGGAGCCTGCGTGAAGCGAACGTCACGCACTTCAATGGCGCGCCGACGGTGCTCGTCATGCTGGCGTGGCACGCGACCGCGGCCAGGCTGCCGCACACGGTGCGGGTCGCGACGGGCGGCGGGCCGCCGACGCCGGCGATCCTGGAGCGCGCGGCCGAACTCGGCATGGAAGTGACGCACCTTTATGGCCTCACCGAAACCTTCGGCCCTGCGGCCATCTGTGAATGGCGCGGCGAGTGGAGCCGGCTCGCGATAGCGGAACAGGCGCGGCTCAAGGCGCGCCAGGGCGTGGGCAACGTCATCTCGCAGCAGTTGCGCGTGGTCGATGTGCAGGGTCAGGACGTGCCCGCTGATGGAATGACGCTCGGCGAGATCGCGCTGCGCGGCAACAACGTGATGCTGGGATATTACCGCGATGAAAACGCCACCCGCCGGGCGATTCCCGACGGCTGGTTCCGCAGCGGGGATCTGGGCGTGATGCATGCCGATGGCTACATCGAGTTGAAAGACCGCGCCAAGGACATCATCATCTCGGGCGGCGAGAACATCGCGTCGATCGAGGTCGAGCGCACGCTGTGCGCGCATCCTGCCGTGATGGAGGCGGCGGTCGTGGCGGGACCGGATGCCAAATGGGGCGAAGTGCCGGTGGCGTTCGTCACCCTGAAAACTGGTGCCGCTGCGACCGAAGACGAACTCGTCGCGTACGCCCGGGAAAACATGGCGCATTTCAAGGCGCCGAAGCGCATCGCATTCGGCGACCTGCCCAGGAATGCCACGGGCAAGATCCAGAAGTTCGTTCTCCGCGACCGCGCCAGAGAGCTAATGACTGGCCGCCGATGAACGCCGATATACGCCGATATTTGCAGGTGAACAATGAACGGTGGTCCGTGAGCCGTGAGCCGACAAGGTCTGTTTCACGCGGTAGGCGTCGTCCGATCACAGATCACGGCTCGCGCACTTGCAGTCCACAATTTATCTGCGTTCATCGGCGTTCATCGGCGGCTACAATCTGCTCTTGAACCCCCTCTTTGTTACGATCCAATATGGATTTCACGCTCCCACCCCACATCGAAGACTACCGCAAACGCTATCGCGCTTTCGTCGCGGAGCACCTGCTCCCCCTCGAGCAGGACCCGAGCGCCTACGACGATCACGAGAACATAAGGCTCGACTTGCTGGAAAAAATGCGTGTGAAGGCGAAGGCTGCTGGCCTGTGGGCGCCGCAGATGCCGAAAGCACGCGGCGGCCAGGGCCTGAACGTCGTCGGCATGGCCGCGTGCTACGAGGAAGCGAACTACTCGATCTTCGGGCCGGTCACCTTCAACTGCGCCGCGCCCGACGACGGCGACATGATCGTGCTCAACAAGATCGGCACCGAGGAGCAGAAGAAACGCTGGCTGCAGCCGATCATCGACGGCAAGGTGCGCTCCGCCATCGTGATGACCGAACCCGCGCCCGGGGCCGGCTCCGATCCGGCCATGATGCTCACGACAGCGGAGAAGAAGGCAGACGGGTGGGTGATCCGCGGCCGCAAATGGTTCATCACCGGCGCGGGGGTGGCGCAGCACTTCATCCTGGTCGCGAAGACCTCAGACGACAAGCGCAAGGGCCTCACCGCCTTCATGTTCGACCGCGACCAGCCGGGCTGGCGCATCGTGCGGCGCATTCCGATCATGGGGCCGGAGGAGCACGGCGGGCATTGCGAACTGGAGTTCGACGGGCTCGAGATTCCCGATGAGAACCGCTTGATGAACGTCGGCGACGGGCTCAAGGTCGCGCAGATCAGGCTCGGCACGGCGCGGCTCACCCATTGTATGCGCTGGCTGGGGCTCGCGCGGCGTTCGATGGACATCGCTGCCGAGTATGTCGCGCGGCGCGATGCCCACGGCAGCAAGCTCGCCGAGCGCGAGAGCGTGCAATGGCTGCTGGGCGAGGCGGCGATGCAGATCGAGATCGGGCGGCTGCTGGTGATGCGTGCGGCGGCGAAACTCGACCGGGGCGACTTCGCGCGCAAGGAAATCTCCGCAGCCAAGATCGCGGTCGCCGACGTGCTGCACAAGGCGGCGGACACCGCGATCCAGTTGAACGGCGCGCGCGGCTACTCGAAGGACACCATCCTGGAATGGATCTACCGCTACGCGCGGCAGGCGCGTCTTGTCGACGGCGCTTCCGAAGTGCACCGCATGGTGCTCGCGCGCTTCTACATGCAGGAGCGAAACGATTTCTGGTCGTGGGAGTAGCGGCGAAGGATCATCGTTGGGATGCGCCGTGCTTATCCCACCCTATGTACTTTTGATGCAGAACGGGTAGGGCGGGAAAGCAGAGCGCATCCCGCCGCTTGGGTCATTCGAAATCGAGTCCACGAATTTCTTCACCGGCGGCCCAGTCAGCGGGATACAACCCGCGCCTGACGTAGCGATGGAAGCTCGAGTATGGCCATTCGCCGACCGTAGGCACGAGACCATGCTTGACGGGATTGAAGTGGATGTAATCCGCATGGCGCTCGAAATCCCGCTCGTCACGAATAACGTGCTCCCAGAATCTGCGCTGCCAGATTCCTCGCTCGCCCTTCTTCTGGCGTCGCGGTGACAGTCGTTCCCCAACGGGGATGGCACGCGCGAATCGTGCCTTGATGGCATGCCAGCGTGACGAGAAATCTGCATCGCCCGCGGGCAGCGTCCATATGCAGTGCAGGTGATCGGGCAACACGACGATGGCGTTCATCGTGAAAATCTTCCTTGACCGAGCTGCGGCGAAAGCCGCACGCAGCGCGTCGATATGCTCCGTCAACAATCGGCGGCGCCGTTCGAGTATTGCAACAGTGAAGAAAAACGTGCCGCCGGGAACAAAAGCGCGGATGTAGCGGGGCATGATGCGATCTTACAGTGTGTGCCACCGACCGGCGGGATGCGCGGCGCTTTCCCGCCCTACAGCCCTCCACAAGGCGGCGGATACCGCGATCCAGTTGAACGCGCGCGTGGCCACTCGAGGAATCGTAGTTCGTAGGGCGGGTCAGGCGCGAGCCGTAACCCGCCGAATGGTATGCCAGCACGCATCACTTCCTTGCAGCGATTGACAGTCTCGCGCAACGGCACATACTGAGCCACCCCAGTCGGGTGAGATGGGACATCGGGCTACCCGGAGGAGGTCTCATGGCAGACGTCCGTGGTCCAATCCTGTCGCGGGGGCTCAACACCGCCATTGCGGAGCCTGTGCGTCGCAACCCCTCCTGCGTTGTTCTCTCGCCACTTCGCCCGCGTTTGTTCTGGCCCGTCGCATTTGCGGCCGTAGTTACGGTGGGCGTGGCAGGAGCCGCGCTGCCGGCTCTTGCGCAGACGCAGCAGAAATTCCCGAGCAAGCCGATCCGCCTGGTGGTGGCGTTCACGGCCGGCGGCTCGACCGACACTATTGCGCGCATGATCGGCCAGAAGATGAGCGAGAGCTGGGGGCAGTCGGTGGTGGTGGATAATCGAGGGGGGGCAGGCGGCACGCTGGCGGCGAGCGCGGTCGCCAAGGCCGCTCCGGACGGCCACACGCTCTTGTTGCCTGGGGGCAACTTTGTAATCAACCCGGTGCTGCAGCCGAACCTTCCTTACGACCCGTTCAAGGACTTCGCCGGCGTCACCCAGCTCGGGTTTGGCACGCAAGTACTGTCTGTGGCGCCAGCGCTGGGCGTCAAGTCGGTCGAGGACCTCATCGCGCTCGCCAAGGCCCAACCCGGCAAGATCATCTTCGGCTCTCCTCCGGTCGGAGCCGGGACCCACCTGAACGGGGCAAGATTCAACCTCGCTGCCGGCATCAGGGTCGTAACCGTGGCGTTCAAGGGCGGGCAGGAAGCACTCATTCAAACCCTGGGCGGTCGCACCCACTATGCTATCTCGGGTCTGGCCGTTGCGCTGCCGTTCATCAAGGATGGGAAGTTGCTGGCGTTGGCCGTGACTACCCCGCAGCGCTCACCCGTATTGCCCGAAGTGCCGACGCTGGCGGAGACGCTGCCTGAGTTCAGGAGAAGTGAAACATCGATCGGGCTGCTGGCGCCGGCAAAGACGCCGCCGCCCATTCTCAACCAGATCAGCAAGGAGGTCGCACGCATCCTCGATCTACCCGCCATCAAGGAGCAGCTGCAGGGCATTGGCATTGTTCCCGTACCGACCACGCCGGAGGAGTACGACAAGATCTTTCGCGCCCAAATCGAGATCTTATCCAAGCTGGTCAGGGACGCCGGCCTGCGTCCCAAGTGACGGGCGGCTGCTCGGATTGCTTCAATCCAGCCGCAATGACACCTCTGGAGTTTGTCGGTGCCAGGTCCGCCAAGCTCCTACCTCGACAACATACTATG
>MEQT01000178.1 GCA_001770325.1 Betaproteobacteria bacterium RIFCSPLOWO2_02_64_14 | reverse complement strand
CCCGGCGATGTGCTTGGCTTTTCGGATGGCTTCCCTCGCCGCGAGACTATCATCGCCAAGACAGATGCACTGCTCGGATGTCATTGCGTGCCGCCCTTCTTTCGCCTCATCCACTGCGGGGTTGCGCCCTACACAAACCGATGACGGCGCCGTTCAGCTCGCCATGCGCCCGCATGCATCGCGCGCGTGACGTCGCGGACCGATTGCGCAACGTTTAGCGGATAGTCTTGACCGGAGAGCCAGGGCCGACGTCCGCAAGGTCCGTCGCGAAGCGCAGATCCATCTTATCTTCATAATCGTGATAGGAAAAACTGCCTTCCACCCGCTTCGCGGTATTGACTTTTAGGTCACCCTTGCCGCCACCCACGCTCACACTGGGACCCCGTCCGTCGAAGTCAAAACCCTCAATTTCCCCGTTTTGATCGATTCTTAACTGTGCGTACGCCGTATGGTCAAGGTACGGGCCCGTTTTCAGCGCCATCACCGCCCGCTCCTTCCTCAGCGCGGCGGTCATGGCCTTCCTATCCATCGGCAACTCGCTCAAAATGACCACGGTCACCTGTTCCTTACGCGGAGTTTCGGCACGAAAAGCAAAGACGTCCTTGAATGTGACTGACAATGGTTTTTCCCCCTTCGCCGTTCTAACGTAGGCGCCCGAACCCGCGGAATCAGCCGCCGCCGCAGGCGTGCCCTGCAATGCCAGAAAAGCAACCGCGAAGAACAAACCGAGCTTCGGTGTCCTGAAAAACTGAGCCATCATGGTGTTGCTCCCAAGCAGGTAAAGCGATGAAAAATCAATCCGGCCGTTGCCGAAGTTCGCTCACTGATTGAGCCGCCCCGAGCTCTTCGGCGGCGCCCGCGCCTCAGATGCTCCAGTATGCGCCAATAAGTTGTGGATCCTCTATCAGCGCTATGATCCGCATCGGCCCTTTGCACTCGGGGCACTCCAGCGGATCGGCCGCGTAGGCATTGCACGATTCCTGATATCGTTTCTGATTGCCAGCGCAGAGCGGGTGGAACGTGACCCCGAACTGATACGGATTCCCGGCATCGGACCGGTCGAAGGCTGAAAGCTGTGCCGCGATCCGGTTGATGCCGCGGGAAGCAAGGCCGGGGGTGTTCCTTGGAGAGAGATCGTCGGTACAGCACGGATAGGGCCGCTGCATCTCGCGTAGCGCGCAATAACCACCGGGCATTGCGCCGTATGGACAGCGGTCGGTGCAAGGGGCTTTTCGGCGCGGGATCGGATTGCTGAAATGGAGGAGGAGACGGCCATGCCGCGAATCGACATCGGCGGATTACACCTCAACTACAGGGAACAGGGCGAAGGCGAGCCGTTCCTGCTCATCCCCGGCCTTATGGGTTTGCTCGACGCCTGGGATTATCAGGTCGCGTACTTTGCGAAGCGCTACCGCTGCATCCGCTTCGATCACCGGGGCACGGGCGACAGCGATAAGCCGAAGGACGCCTATTCCACGAAACTCATCTCCGAGGACGCGGTACGGCTGCTCGATGCGTTGGAAATCGAAAAAGCGCATGTTGCCGGCACTTCGACCGGCGGCTGCATCCTGCAAAATCTCGCCATCGATCATGCGGAGCGGCTACGGTCCTGCATATTCACGAATACCTGGACGACGGCGGACGAATACATACGGCGTGTACAGACCTCGCGCATGCGCATCGCGCAGAGTTACGGTTCCGAGGAGTACATCAAGTTCAGCTCGCTGTGGACCTGCGGCCCCAACCAGTTTCGCTTCAACTGGGACATGGTGCAGGCGCTGGAGGCCCGGCAGAAGAAAACCATCGCGCCGGTGGAGGTGCTCGTGGGCCGGCTGCAGATGACCCTGGAGCACGACCGCACCGGCGAACTCCACAAGATAGCCCGGCCGTCCCTCGTCATCGGCACCGAGGACGATCCGACGGTGCCGGGTTACTTTGCCGGGGACCTCCACCGCGTAATCAAGGGCTCCCGTCTCTACATGATGAAGGAAGGCGGGCACTACTCGTACCGGCGCCGTTCCGAGGAGTTCAACGCCGTGGTCGAAGCGTTCCTGCAGGAAGCGGCTTCGTGACTCAGCGGGGAGCCCGATCGGCTTCCGGGCGCCCGGATTCGGTCGATTGGCGTCGCAGCGACGAACGGAATTGCAGGCCAATGGTGAGCGCGGTGAGCACGAAGAAGAAAAGCGCCACCCCGCTCGTGTAGAACACCGCGTAGTCGCCTTCAGTCATGATGAGCGCGGTGCGGTACTGTTTTTCCAGGGTTTCGCCGAGCACCAGGCCGAGCACCACCGGCGCGACCGGTATGCGCACGCGCTGGAGCAGGTAGCCGAAGAGCCCCATGACGGCCATCAGATAGACGTCGAAAATCGAATTGCGGATCGCGTACGAGCCCAGACCGCACAGCACGATGATGCATACCGCGAGCACGTGCGGCGGAACGGCGAGCACACGCACGAAGATCCGTATGCCCCATAACTGAACGACCAATATCACGACGTAGGCGAGGACGATCGAGACGTACAGCGCGTAGATCACCTCGAGGTGCGTGCGGAAGAGCATTGGTCCCGGGAAGAGCCCGTGCACGAGCAGCCCGCCGAGAATCACGGCGGTGGCGGGGTCGCCCGGAATGCCCAGGCTCAGCAGCGGAATCATGGTTCCGCCGGTCACCGCGTTGTTCGCGCTCTCCGGGGCGACCACGCCGGAGAGCTCGCCCTTGCCGTATTTCCCGGGATCGCGGTCGAAGCGGCGCGCGTGATCGTAGGCGATGAACGCCGCGATCGGGCCGCCCGTGCCTGGAATCGCGCCGATGACGGTGCCGATGCCCGAACACCGCACCATCAGCCACAGCCGCTCCTTGAGCTGGCGCATTGAGGGCAGGCGCGCGCGCACGTCGGTCGGCATCTTGAAGGGCGCGACCCGGCCGTGGTCCAGGAAGGTGCTGATGATCTGCGGCACGGCGAAGAGCCCGATCATCGCGACCAGCAGGTTTACCCCCTGCTGCATCTGCACCGTGCCGAAGGTGAGCCGCGCGACGCCGTCGAGCTCATCGAGTCCGATGATCATCAGCATCAGGCCGAGCGTCCCCGCAACCAGGCCGCGCAGCATCGAGCGCTCGGCCATGCCGCAGATGGTCGACAACCCGAACAGCACCAGGGCGAATATCTCCGCCGGCCCGAAGCGGATGGCGACCGCCGCCACCTGTTCGAGCAGCAACATCATGACCACCAGGCTGAAGAGACCGCCGAAAGTCGAGGCGATGACGGCGGCGCCGAGCGCGACGCTCGCGTCGCCTTGCTGCGCCATCGGGAACCCGTCGAACACCGTGGCCGCTGCCGAGGGGGTGCCGGGGATGCCGAGGAGAATGGAGGATACCGAGCCCCCGGTCATGCCGCCGACGTACACGCCGAGCAGCAGCCCGATGGCGGGCGTGACCTGCATGCCGAAGGTAAACGGCAGCATCAGCGCGAGTGCCATGGAGAATGTGAGTCCGGGGATCGACCCGAAAATGAGGCCGATCACCGTGCCGGCCGCGGTCGCGGCGATCGCGTCGAGGGAGAGCGCCGCGGCCAGCGCGTGTGTCAGGGCTTCCAGTGTATCCCCCGCCTCACATGAGCCACAGCCCGCGCGGCAACGGGGCCTTGAGCAGCCAGACAAAGAACATCCAGCAGGTCGCGGTGAGACCCCCGGCAAGCGCGGCGATAAGCAGCCAGTTGCGCAGGCGCAGGATGCCGGCCATCGCGAGTACCACGACGATCGGCGTAGCGAGCAGAAAGCCCACCTTCTCGAGCAGGTACGCGTAGAGCATCAGCAAGCCGAACGTTCCTGCTGCGATGAGCACCTCGCGCAACGATGCCCGCGGAATCTCATCGAGGAGCCTGTTCCGCCTGGGCAGATAAGCTGACGCGGTCATGAACGCGCCCAACGCGGTGAGCACGATCCCGAGCAGGGCGGGAAAAGCCCGGGGACCGGGTTCTCCCGGCTGGCGTGCGCCCGGAATCTGGGTATAGACCAGCCACAGCCAGACGACTGCGAGGATCAGCAGGCAGGGTCCGAGCCAGCGGTCGATGCGCACGGGTGATGCCTGCCGCCGCCTACTTTTTCTTCTTCAGCCCGAGCTCGCTCATCAGCTTCGCAGTGACTGCGTCGTCGGCCGCGATGAATTTGTCGAAATCGGCGGCGCCGAGAAACGCCGGCTCGAAGCCGAGCTTGGCCGCCCGCTCCTGGAAGTCCTTGCCGGTCACGACGTTCTTGATCGCCGCTTCGAGCTTCGCAATGACGTCCCTGGGCGTGCCTTTGGGCGCCGCGATGCCGCGCCACAGCACGGCGTCGACATCGTAGCCCTGCTCCTTGGCGGTAGGCACGTCGGGAAGCACGGGCAGGCGCACGTTGCTGGTAACGGCAATGACGCGCAATTGGCCCGCGTCGACCTGCGCCTTGTACTGCGACGGCCATTGCAGCGCCGCGTCGATGCGCCCCCCGAGCAGTTCGACCGGCGCGCTGCCTTTGCCGTAGGGCACGTAGATCACGTCGATGCCCATCTTGTCGAAGAGCGCGGCGGAGGCGAGGTGGGTGAACGCGCCACGGCCGGAGACGCCGACCTTCATTTTCTGCTTCCTGGCTGCCGCCCCGAACTCCTTGAGGCCCTTCCAGCCGGATTCGGTGCGTACGGCGAGCGCCGGCACCTCCATGCCGACGCGGGCGACGCCGTCGAACGCCTTGTAGTCGAAGTCCATGTTGCCGTTGTGATACGCGGTGCTGATGGAGTTGGAATTCCACACGATGTTGTAGCCGTCGGCGGGCGTCGCCTTGACGTACGAGTAGCCGATTGCGCCGCTGGCACCGGTGCGGCTCACCGCTGCCACGGGCACGCCCAGATGCTTCGACATGGCGTCGGAGAGAATCTGCGCGATCGTTGCGCTGGATCCGCCGAAGAGCACGGTCATTTCCACGGGTTGCTTCGGAAAATCGGCCGAGAACGCCGGCGACACCGGAGCGAGGCACAGCAGGGCTGCCGTGGCCACGGCAGTGACAGCGCCCCGCATGGCGCGCGCAAGAGCGATGGTCTTCATCATGATTTCCTCCTTTGGTTAGAACCTTCCAGTGATCTGCGCCGCAAGCATCAGGTATAAGCGCGTTCCGGGCATATGCCGCACGCGTGCGCTGCACGGTATTCTTGTCCGGCTCCCGCTGTTCCCTCGATTTCCACGAGTCATCCCGCCAATATTTCCGCGACCTCCACACGCCGTTCCTCGCGCGCGGACGTGATGCCGGCGAGCAGCACCGCGAGCGAGGCGGTCGCTTTCTCGCCGTCCATTTCGGGTTGCCCCTCGCCGCGCACCGCGCGCGCGAACTCCTCCAGTTCCTCGACGATGGTGTCGGTGTCGAGGCACGGCACCCGGTGAGGGCGCTTCTCGCCGCGCCTGAGGAAGCGCAGGCCCTCGTGCAGGTCATAGTACGCACTCGCTTCCTTGCCATAGATGTTCATGAGGTAATACTCGGACGCCGACGCGTAACACGCATTGAGCGTCGATCTTGCGCCGTTCTCATGCTCCATGACAAGGCTCGCCACGTCGGGGTTTTCGCCGGGCAGCACCAGTTGCGCGAGCGTGCCC
>MEQT01000177.1 GCA_001770325.1 Betaproteobacteria bacterium RIFCSPLOWO2_02_64_14 | reverse complement strand
CTCAACCCTGCCGTCCGCCCGTACGAACGGCTGCGCGAAGTGCTGGGGCCGCAACGCAATCTCTACACCGGCGCGGAGTACGAATTCACCACGCAGCATCTTCATGAACTCGAATTGCTCGAGGTCCCGCGCATCACGCCCGAGCGCTATCTGCTCGTCGTGACTACCGGCGACGAGGTGCTCGATTACCGGATGGCGGTGGCACGATACGCGGGATGCGAGCAGATCGTGATCGAGGGCGGCGACCACGGTTTCAGCAGATTCGCGGACTACCTGGAACCCGTGCTCGGCTTCTGCGGCGTCACACGATCGCTTCCCTAGACCGAGCACGGCGATTGGTGCGTGATCGAATCGATGGGTCTCGTCTTATGTCGTGGCTCAATACCCGTGGTCGTTTATAATCGCAGGCGCAGTCACGGCGACTGCGCGTGCTTTTTTCTCCGCCCCGACCGCAGCATCCTCATCGAGTGCCTCTGTGAACGTTTTCTATGAAGAAGAGGGTGACTTCAAGGTCGGCGCCGTCCTCGCCGACAACAACACCTCGCTCCAGGTCGAGGCGCCGCATGGCAAGCGCTCCAAGGTGAAGACGTCCGCGGTGCTGCTGCGATTCGAGGCGCCGCCGCTTGCGGGTTTCATGGCGGAAGCGCAGCGCATTGCCGGCGGGATCGACGTCGATTTTCTGTGGCAGTGCTGCGGCGGCGAGGAATTCTCGTACGACACGCTGGCGCGCGAGTATTTCGGGCACGCGCCCGCCCCGCTCGAGGCGGCCGGGGTGGCGCTCAAGCTGCACGATGCCCCGATGTATTTCTACAAGAAGGGCCGCGGGCGCTACAAGGCGGCGCCGGAGGACGCGCTCAAGGCCGCGCTCGCGAGCGTTGAACGCAAGAAGCAGCAGGCGCTCAGGAAAGCGGCGTACATCCGGCAGCTTGGCGCAGACGAGCTGCCGGTGGAATTCAGGCCCATGCTCGCGAGCCTTCTCTATAAACCCGACAAGGCGAGCCTGGAGTGGAAGGCGCTCGAAGAAGCGGGCGCGGCGCGCCGAGTCACGCCGGTGCGGCTGATCGAACGCTGCGGGGGTCTCGCCTCCGCGTACGACTACCACTTGAACCGCTTCCTGTTCGAATACTTTCCGCAGGGGGCGGGCTTTCCACAGGTCGCGCCGGCCACCGCGCCGGCGGATCTGCCGCGCGCTCCCGCGCCCGCATTCAGCATCGACGATGCGACGACGACGGAGATCGACGATGCATTCTCTGTCGTGGCGCGCGACCACGGGGGTTGGCGGATCGGAGTGCACATTGCCGCCCCTGCACTAGGCATCGCGCCGGGCTCGGAAATCGACCGCATCGCGCGCGGGCGCCTCTCGACGGTGTATCACCCGGGCGCCAAGATCACCATGCTTCCGGACGACGCGATCGACCGCTACACACTCGTCGAGAATCGCCCCTGCCCGGCGCTGTCGCTGTATCTCGAAGTTACACCCGCGCTGGAGATCACGGCAGTCACGACATGCGCCGAGGCTGTGGAGATCGCCGCGAACCTGCGCCACGATGCGCTGGAACGAGTGTTCAACGAAGATACGCTGGCGGCTGGCAGCATCGATCACGCATACGGGCGTGAACTTCAAGTGCTGTGGCGGCTTGCCGACAGGCTCGAAACCGCACGGCGGGGCGAGGGGCGCGAACTCGAGCAGCGCCCCGAGTTCAGTTTCTACGTCGAGAACGATCGCGTGCGCATCGTGCCGCGGCAGCGCGGCACGCCGATCGACAAGGTCGTCTCCGAACTCATGATCTACGCCAACAGCGAGTGGGGTCGGCAGCTCGCCGACGCGGGCGCGGCGGCGATTTTCCGGGTGCAGACCAATGGCAAGGTGCGCATGAGCACGGTGCCCGCCGGGCACGACGGCCTCGGCGTCGCGCAGTACATCTGGGCGACCTCGCCGCTGCGGCGTTATGTAGACCTCGTCAATCAGCGCCAGCTCATGGCATTGGTGCGCGGCGTCGCGCCGCCGTACCGGCCGGGAGATGAAGCGCTGCTCTCGGCGATGCGCGACTTCGAAGTCGCCTACGAGGCATACGGCGAGTTTCAGCGCGGAATGGAACGCCATTGGTGCCTGCGCTGGCTGCAGCAGGAGAACCGCTCCACTGCGGTCGGCACGGTGATTCGGGAGAACCTCGTACGGTTCACCGAATTGCCGCTGGTGGTGCGCGTGCCTTCGCTGCCGGCGCTCCCGCTGGGGACCGCGGTCGAACTTGCGGTGGATGGCATCGATCTCCTGGAGCTTACCTTGCGCTGCGAATACGCGGGCCGCGTTGGCGCGGCCGCGAATTCACTTTAAGCCCGCGCTTCAAGGTCTCATCGCAAAACGGATTTGTATGCAGGAACTCGTGCCTTAGGTAGAATGGGCGCCCATGGGCCTGGAGCCGTCCAGAAAAGTCATTGCGCTTACGCGGCGGGCCCGCCACGCGCGCCACGCGCGGTGGAGCAGCGCGGTCGCCCGGCTCGATGCGCGAATGGCGGAGCTGGAACGCCGGTTTGCGGCGCTGGACCGGCGCTACGCGGCGCTCGCGGTCAAGACCCGGTTTCAGATCGCCGTGCTGTTCTCGATCGCACTGCACGTGCTGGTGGCTCTGGGCGTTACTTTCACGCTGCCCGACAAGAACATCCTCAAAGACCTGAATCAGCCGCTCGAAGTCGTTCTGGTCAACGCCAAGTCCACTGCGAAGCCGCAGCAGCCCGATGCGCTCGCGCAGGCGAACCTGGATGGCGGCGGCAACACCGATGCCAAGCGTCGTGCCAAGAGCCCGTTTCCGGTCTCGCGGGACAAGAAGCAGGCGTCGGAGCTGGCGCTCGCCGCGCAACGAGCCGAGCAGCTCGAACGCGAGGCCCGCAAGATGATGGCGCTCGACAAGCCGCCGGCGCAGGTGGACAGCACGCCGCCGCAGCCGCAGCCCGAGACCGAGGCGCCGGTGACACCCAACGCCGCGGATCTTGTGCAGCGCAGCCTCGAGATCGCCCGGCTCGAAGCGCAGATCAGCCGCGAGTGGGAGAACTACCAGAAACGGCCGCGGCGGAGCTTCATCGGCGCGCGCACCCGGGAATTTCGATTCGCGCGCTATATCGAGGACTGGCGCATCAAGATCGAGCGCGTCGGCGAACTCAACTACCCGCAGACCGCGCGCGACCAGAAGGTCTACGGCAGTCTCCTGGTGACCGTTTCGATCAAGGCCGATGGGAGTCTCGAGAAGATCGAGATCAATCGTTCCTCCGGCAGGAAAATCCTCGACGATGCAGCGGTCACCATCGTGAAGCTCGCGGCGCCGTTCGCGGCGTTTTCCTCCGACATTACCCGGGATACCGACATCCTGAGCATCACGCGGACGTGGACCTTCACCCGCTCGGATCAGCTCGTCACCGACTAGGATTTTGCCGGGCCGCCGGCCGACAAAATCCTTAGCGGATAGAAGCGGTGTGGGGAGTCAACCGCAAATCGGCCAATACTTACTGGGCGCAAGCTACGAGTCACCCGTCACTCGTCACTCATCACTGCTGTCATGACCGACAGATACGCCGTCATCGGCAACCCCGTCGCGCACAGCAAGTCGCCGCTGATCCATGCCGAGTTTGCGCGTCAGACGGGCCACGATATTTCGTACGGAGCGCTGCTGGCGCCTCTGGACGGCTTCCGTGCGGCGGTACTCGGGTTTCGCGACGCGGGCGGGAGCGGGCTCAACGTGACGCTGCCGTTCAAGCATGAAGCCTGGCGGCTTGCCGACCGTAGAAGCGAGCGCTCCGAACGGGCACGGGCGGCGAACACACTCACGTTCAACGCAGGCGTCGTCGCTGGCGACAACACCGACGGGGTGGGGCTGGTGCGCGATATCGAAGGGAATCTCGGATTCGGACTCTCCGGGAAGCGGCTGCTGGTGCTGGGCGCGGGTGGCGCCGCCTGGGGCATAGGATTGCCTCTGCTCGCGCAAGGTGTCGCGCGGTTGACCATCGCGAACCGTACGGTCTCCAGGGCCGAGGAGTTACGGCGTCATCTCGGCGAATTCGCGAATGTAGTCGGATGTGGTTTTGAGGACCTCGCCGGAACCCAATTCGACCTCGTGATCAACGCCACCTCCGCGGGGCTGAGCGATGAAGCGCCGGCGATTCCGAAAGCGGTCTTCGCGCCGGGTGCGCTCGCGTACGAGATGGTCTATGGCAAGGCAACGCCGTTCATGGCGTTTGCCCGCGCTTGCGGCGCGCGCGTGGCCGATGGCCTGGGCATGCTGGTCGAGCAGGCCGCGGAGTCGTTCTTCATCTGGCGCGGCGTGCGGCCGGAGACCGCGCCGGTGATCAAGATGCTGAGAATGAAGGATCGAGGATCGAGGATCGAGGATTGAGGGGATGCGCTTTGGTCTTGCTCAATCCGCAATCCTCATTCCTCAATCCTCAGCGCTCGCCATGAGAGCGCTGCTTCGCTGGACATGGCGGCTGCTCTTGCTGGCGCTGGTTGTCCTTACGGTGCTGCAGTTCTGGTTTCTGGTTCACGTCTGGTACTGGGCCACGCACAATCCGCAGATGACCGCCTTCATGCGCTACCGGCTCGAAATCGTGCGCGAGGATAACCCTGCGGCAACGCTCAGGCACCGCTGGGTTCCGTACAACAGGATTTCCGCCCATCTCAAGCGCGCGGCGATCGCGGCGGAGGACGGGAAGTTCCTCACGCACCGCGGTTTCGATTGGGAGGGCATGCGCGCCGCCTACGAAAAAAACGTGCGGGAAGGCGAGATCGTCTCGGGCGGCTCCACCATCACGCAACAGCTTGCGAAGAATCTGTTCCTTTCCGGCGAGCGAGCATGGTGGCGCAAGCTCCAGGAGGCCGCGATCACGGTGATGCTGGAGACGATCATGAGCAAGCGCCGCATCCTGGAGGTCTATCTCAACGTGGTCGAGTGGGGCGATGGCGTGTTCGGCGCGGAGGCGGCGGCGCGCTACCATTTTGGCGTGCCCGCGTCGCAGCTCACGGCGGAGCAGGCGGCGCGGCTGGCAGTGATGCTGCCGAGCCCGCGAAAGTACGGCCCCGGGGCGAATACCGCCTATCTGCAGAGACGCGCCAGTGTGATCCAGGCGCGCATGAATTCGGCGCAGCTGCCGTAAGCTCGCGGTAAGCGACTGCGGCTATAATCGCGCGGCATCCGGCCCCGCTCTATTGCAACCCGAAAGGAGATTTCATGCACCGCAGACATTTTCTCGCAGGACTTGCCGCCGCCGGCGTCGCCGGCGCAGCCCACGCCTTCGACCCGGCGCGCGCGATTCTTGCGCAGGCCACGGCGACGCAACCGCGTTCTCCGGACGTGATTTTCGTGCCGACACCCAACGACGTGGTGAACAAGATGCTGGAGATGGCGCGGGTTACCGCCAAAGACGTGGTCTACGACCTGGGCTGCGGCGACGGGCGCATCGTGATTACCGCGGCGCAGAAGTACGGCGCGCGCGGAGTGGGCGTCGACATCGATCCACAGCGCATCAAGGAAGCCCGGCAGAACGCGAGCCGCGGCAAGGTCAACGACAAGGTGCGGTTCATCGAGGGCGACCTGTTCGAAACCGATATCAGCGAAGCGACGGTGGTGACGCTTTACCTGCTGACTGAACTCAACCTCAAGCTGCGGCCCAAGCTCATTGCAGACCTGCGGCCCGGCACGCGCGTCGTGTCGCATGCCTTCGCCATGGGCGACTGGAAGCCCGAGCGCACCGAGAACGTGGACGGTTCCTCCGTCTACCTGTGGCGCATCCCGCCACGGCAGGCCTAGCGGGAGGCGTCCGCAAGAGACGTTTTATAGCGCAGTCGAATGAAACTCAGGATCGCAACCTCTGTCGGCCGCCAATGCGCGGGTGGAAATGAGGCCCCTATCGCCTCTTTCTGCCCGTTTCGTTTAGGCGATCTTGGATAAGGATTTTGTCGGCTGAAGGGCCGGCAAAATCCTACCGCAGGCTGGCGTTGATGCGCTCGAGCGCGACGCCACCCGGGCACAGCTCGGCGACGCCGAGCTGGTTAAGCGGCGTCTCAATGGTGTTGATGTGCTCGTGCATGTCGACCGCATCCGGGTCGATGTAGAGCAGTCCCGTGACGACTTCGCCGGCGGCGCCGCGTTCCTGGAGATGGTGCATCGCCGCGATGCGGTCGGTCGGATCGTAGCCGGCGGCAAGCTTGCGTAGCCGAATGACCGAGCCGTCGTGCTGCGGCACGTTTACCACTTCCCCCGGCGCGTAGTCCGCGGTGATTTCGTCGCGCTCCTCGATGAAGTCCATGCGGTTGACCGCTTCGTTGTGCTGGCGCACGTACTCGTAGCTCTTGGTGGAGCCCGCATGATTGTTGAACGCAACGCAAGGAGAGATTACGTCGATGAACGCCGCGCCCTTGTGCTGGATCGCGCCCTTGATGAGCGGCACCAGTTGTTTCTTGTCGCCCGAGAAACTGCGCGCGACGTAGGTCGCGCCGAGCAGCAGCGCCATGCCGACGAGATCCAGCGGCTCGTCCATGTTGGCGACCCCGCGCTTGGATTTCGAGCCCTTGTCGGCGGTGGCCGAAAACTGGCCCTTGGTGAGGCCGTAGACGCCGTTGTTCTCGACGATGTACACCATGTTGACGCCGCGGCGCATGATGTGGACGAACTGGCCGATGCCGATCGAGGCCGAGTCGCCGTCGCCCGATACGCCCATGTAGATGAGATCGCGGTTGGCGAGGTTCGCGCCGGTCAGCACCGACGGCATGCGGCCGTGCACGCTGTTGAAGCCGTGCGAATTGCCGAGGAAGTAATCCGGCGTTTTCGACGAGCAGCCGATGCCGGAGAGCTTCGCCATCCGGTGCGGCTCAAGGTCGATCTCCCAGCAGGCCTGCACGATCGCGGCGCTGATCGAATCGTGGCCGCAGCCCGCGCACAGCGTGGAAACCTTGCCTTCGTAGTCGCGCCGCGTGTAGCCGACGCTGTTTTTCGCGAGCGTCGGGTGATGCAGCTTCGGTTTAGCGAGATACGTCATCTCTCAATCCTCAATCCTTTGTCCTTCATCATTCATCATTCAGCATTCCGCATTGTCCTTGTCATCCTGCCCTCTTCAGCGGCACCACCGTGCGCGCCGAGGCGTGCTGTGAGATCTGATCGACGATGAAGCGCGCCGTGATCGGCGTGCCGTCGTAATGCAACACCGAGAGCAGCCGCGTCGGGTTGACCTTCGCTTCGTTGACCAGCAGCGTCTTCAGCTGCGCATCGCGGTTCTGCTCGACTATGAACACCCACGGGTGCGAATTCACGAAATCGTTGATTTCCTCCTGGAACGGGAAGCCGCGCACCCTGAGCGCATTGATGTGGATGCCGCGGGTCGCGAGCACGTCGAGCGCTTCCTGCATTGCCGGGCTGGTCGAACCGTAGAAGATCGCGCCGAAGCGTGCCGGCTTCTCGGAAGGATGCAGCAGCGGTCTCGGCACAAGCTGCTTTGCCGTTTCAAACTTGCGCAGCAGGCGCTGCATGTTGTCAACATAGTCGGGCCCCGCCTCGCTGTAACCCGCGTAGCGGTCCTTGGTGGTGCCGCGCGTGAAATACGCGCCGCGCGTCGGGTGCGTGCCGGGGTAGGTGCGATAGGGAATGCCGTCGCCGTCGACGTCGAGATAACGCCCGAAGTCCTTGCCCGATTCCAGGTCGGCGTGCGTCATCACCTTGCCGCGATCGTAGCCGCGGGCGTCGTCCCAGTGGAACGGTTCGCAAAGCCGCGTGTTCATGCCGATGTCGAGATCGGTCATGACGAACACCGGCGCCTGCAGGCGCTCCGCCAGGTCGAAGGCGAGCGCCGAGAACTCGAAGCATTCCGTCGGATCCTCGGGAAACAGCAGCACGTGCTTGGTGTCGCCGTGCGACGCGTAGGCGCAGCACAGCAGGTCGGATTGCTGGGTGCGCGTGGGCATGCCGGTCGACGGGCCGCCGCGCTGCACGTCGATCAGCACCACCGGGATCTCGGCAAAATGCGCGAGCCCGATGAACTCCGTCATGAGCGAGATGCCGGGACCGGAGGTCGCGGTGAACGAGCGTGCGCCGTTCCAGCCGGCCCCGATCGCGATCCCGATCGAGGCGAGTTCATCCTCGCCCTGCACGATCGCGTAGCGATGCTTGCCGGTGGCGGGATCGACCCGCAGCTTCTCGCAATGCTTGATGAACGCCTCGGCGAGCGAAGACGACGGCGTGATCGGGTACCACGCGCACACGGTCGCGCCGCCGTAGACCGCGCCCAGCGCCGCGGCGCTGTTGCCGTCCACGAAGATCTTGTTGCCGACGCTGTTGGCGCGGCGCACGCGTATGCCGAGTGGACAGGGCAGGTTCTGCGTCGCGTAATCGCGTCCCAGCCGCAGCGCCTTGACGTTCGACTGCAGCAGCGCTTCCTTGCCCTTGTACTGTTCCGAGAAGAGTTTCTCGATCTCGCTCGGCTCGATTTCCAGCAGGGCGGAGAGCGCGCCGACGTAGATGATGTTCTTGAAGAGTTGCCGCTGCCGCGGATCGTTGTAGGTCGCGTTGCAGATTTCCGTGAGCGGCATGCCGATCGCGTGGACATCGTCGCGAAATTTCGCCTTCGGCTGCGGCTTGGAGCTGTCGTAGAAGAGATCCCCGCCGGGCTCGATTTCCTTCACGTCGGCGTCCCACGTCTGAGGGTTCATCGCGACCATGAGATCTACGCCCCCCCGCCGGCCCTGGTAGCCGGTTTCGTTCACCCGCACCTCGTACCACGTCGGCAGGCCCTGGATGTTCGACGGGAAGATGTTGCGCGGGGACACCGGCACGCCCATGCGCAGGATGGCGCGCGCGAAAAGTTCGTTGGCGCTCGCCGAACCCGAGCCGTTGACGTTGGCGAACTTGACGACGAAATCGTTGACGGCCTCGACCCGCTTAACCATGGCGGCTTCTCATTGAGACAGAGATCATGACGAACCCTTTACAGCTTGTTCCAATGTCGATCGCCGCAATAAAAGTTTGTCACGCGCAAGTCCGACAAACTTTTATGCCGCCTTGCGCTGCGGACTGCGGCAGGCCGGGCCCGCGTGCGTCATGTCGAGCAGGAACTTCTGCATGTCCCAGGCGCCGGTGGGGCAGCGCTCCGCGCACAGGCCGCAGTGCAGGCAGACGTCCTCGTCCTTCGCCATGACGCGGCCCGTCATCTTGAGTGGCTCCGAGACGTAGAGGTCCTGGTCGGCATGCGGCGTCGGCGCGTTCAACTGCGTGCGCAGCTCCTTTTCTTCGGCATTCGGCGTGAAGGTGATGCAATCCATCGGGCAGATATCGACGCACGCATCGCACTCGATGCAGAGCTTCCCGCTGAACACCGTCTGCACGTCGCAGTTCAAGCAGCGCTGCGCCTCGGCGAACGCGGTCTTCACGTCGAAGCCGAGCTCGACCTCGACCTTGATGTCCTTCAGCGTGATCTTCTTGTCCTGCCACGGCACCTTGTAGCGCAGCTCGTTCGAGATCTGGTTGTCGTAGCTCCACTCGTGTATGCCCATTTTCTGCGACACCAGCGTGACGCCCGGCGCCGGGCGTTCCCGGATGGCTTCGCCGTTCAGCAGCTTGTCGATCGAAATCGCGGCATCGTGCCCATGGGCTACGGCCCAGATGATGTTCTTGGGGCCGAACGCCGCATCGCCGCCGAAGAAGACGTTGGGCAGCGTCGACTGCATGGTGATCTTGTCGACCACCGGCATGCCCCACTTGTCGAACTCCAATCCGATGTCGCGTTCCATCCACGGAAACGCGTTCTCCTGGCCGATCGCGACCAGCACGTCATCGCATTCGAAATGCTGGTCGGGTTCGCCGGTGGGCACCAGGCTGCGCCGGCCGTTTTCGTCGTACACCGCCTTCACCTTTTCGAAGGTCATGCCGGCCAGCTTGCCGTTGCCGCGTTCGAAAGTCTTGGGCACGAGGTAGTTGAGGATAGGAATGCCTTCGTGGGTTGCATCCTCTTTTTCCCACGGGCTCGCCTTCATTTCTTCGTAACCCGAGCGCACGATCACCTTCACGTCGTCGCCGCCGAGCCGCTTGGAGGAGCGGCAGCAGTCCATCGCCGTGTTGCCGCCGCCCAGCACGATGACGCGCTTGCCGATCTTGTTGATGTGCCCGAAAGACACGCTGGAGAGCCAGTCGATGCCGATGTGGATGTTGGCGGCCGCTTCCTTGCGACCGGGGATTTCCAGATCGCGCCCGCGCGGTGCGCCGGACCCGACGAAGATCGCGTCGTAGCCTTCTGACACCAGCTTTTTGAGGCTGTCGATTCTCACCCCCGGTTCGAACTCGACCCCGAGAGCGAGGATGTAGCCCACTTCCTCGTCGATCACTTCCATCGGCAGGCGGAAACGTGGAATCTGCGACCA
>MEQT01000176.1 GCA_001770325.1 Betaproteobacteria bacterium RIFCSPLOWO2_02_64_14 | reverse complement strand
GCGTTGCGGTCAATGATTTCATATTAACCCTCCATTAATGAATCACGCGCGCCCGGGTGCCGCGCGAGATTCATAGTGTAGAATCAACGACGCCCACCGCACAACAAGGAATTCCCCAATGAATGCACCGTCGCAGGTTGCGAGCCTCGCCCGCAACGTCACCCGCCTCTCGCATCTCGATCTTCCCGGCGCGGGCCAGGTCTATGTGGATGGCAAGCATGCCTACATCGGCCACATCACCAACCAGGAAGGCCTGGCGACCAGCATACTCGACGTGTCCGATCCGAAGAAGCCGCGCATCGTGTCGCAATTGCCGGTCGGCGATCCCGATTCGCACAGCCACAAGGCACGTGTGGCGGGCGACATCATGATCGTCAACATGGAGCAGAACGCGTCGGGTATCGGCAGGAAAGCGGACGAGCTGCCGAAGCTCCGCACGCACCTCACGGCATCGCTCGGGCGCGCGCCCACCCACGCGGAACTCGCGGCGGCCCTCGGCGTCAAGGAATCGGACATTCCGGCAGTCGAAGCAGCCGAGAAGAAGCCGTACGACCAGGGCGGGTTCAAGATCTACGACGTGTCGGACCGCGCGAAACCTAAACTCATCACGCACCACAAGACGCACGGCCGCGGCGTGCACCGCTTCGACATGGACGCCGACTACGCCTACATCTCGACCGAGGTGCCAGGTTACATCGGCAACATCCTCGTCACCTACGACATCCGCAATCCCGCCAAACCCGAGGAAGTCTCGCGCTGGTGGCTGCCGGGGCAGCACATCGCCGGCGGCGAGAAACCGACGTGGCCGGGGCGGCAGCACCGCCTGCATCACGCGCTGCGCCAGGGCGACCGCATGTGGGCGGGCTGCTGGCACGGAGGCGTGCGCATGATCGACGTGTCCGACATCCGCAAACCGAAAACCATCGGCGCCTACAACTACCACCCGCCGTTCCCCGAGCCCTCGCACACCTTCATGGGCATGCCGCCGATCGACGGCCGGCAGATCGCGGTCGCAATCGACGAGGAAGATCATGCGCACAGCGACGAAGAGTTGGCGCGCCGCCGCACCCGCCCGCACGCCTGCCTGTGGGTATTCGATGTGACCGACCCCGGCAAGATCCAGCCGCTCTCGGTCTATCAGGTGAGCGAACTCGAATCACCGTGGAGCCGCGCCACGCCCGGGCGCTTCGGCGCGCACCAATTCCAGGAACATACGAAAGGCGGCGCCACGCTGGTCTACTGCGCGTGGTTTGCGGGAGGGCTGCGCATCGTCGATATCGCCGACCCCAGCGCGCCGCGCGAAGTCGGACATTTCATCCCCGAGCCGGCGGCGAGCAAGGCCTGCCCGCAGACCAATGACGTGGATGTGGACGAGCGCGGGCTGATCTATGCCGCCGACCGCTACAACGGCCTCGACATACTCGAGTTCAAAAGGGCCGGCGCGTAACCAGACCGCGCTGAAATCAAACGCTCACGTTGAGAAACGTCGCGGCGTTGCTGTAAAGCAGCCGCTCCATCACGTCCTGCCGGATCGGAAGCGTCCGGAACCACGCGAGGTAGTCCTTCGCGGAAATGAATGGATAGGAGCTTGCGTACAGGAATCGCTCGGACAGGTAGCCATTCGCCGCGCGCACGTACTCGTCCGTTCCGGCCATGCCGCACAGATACTGGTCGGGTGACAGGTAAACGTTTTCGCGCCTGAAGGCGACGTGCAGGATCTCGTGCACCCACGGCCAGCCCCCGTGGGATATCGCGAGCTTCATCTTCGGAAAATCGCCCGCGACGCGGTCGACGTGGACCGGCACCGTATAGCTCAGGTCCGGCCCGGCGCTGCCGCCTGCCATCATCACGACCGGGATGTTGTTGTCCTCGCAGTAGGCGTAGATCGGGTAGAGCCGGCGGTCGTCGGCGTACATCGGCATGGGATAGGCGCCGGGCTCGAGATTGACCCCGACCAGCCCCGCCGCGAGCCCCTGCTCGATCTGGCGGATTGCCTGCCTGCGGTTCGTAGGATCGATCGACGCCACGCCGATGAACCGGTCGGGATAGGCCTTGACGATCGCCGCGACGTCCTCGTTGCTGACCGTTCCGTAGAGGCCGGAATAGCGGCCCATCGCGACGCCACGGGTGATGCCGGCTTTGTCCATTTCATCGAGCAACAGGTCGATCGATTGCGCCTGCGCTGAAGGCGCCGGCTTCATGCCGTGGAAGCCTGTGATGCGGTCGCGCCGCGCACCCTGCGAGTACATGACGGTATCGAGAAACCCCTTGAGGGGCGGCCGCAGCCGGAAATCGATGATCGTCACGCCTTGCCTCCGGCGCGCCACGATGCGCTGATCATGGAGATGTCGCGTCCGCCGTGCCCGCCCGCGCTCGCAAGCCGGTAGAGTTCCTGCGCGGTCCCGAGCATGAAGACCGGCGCCACGGCGCCGGCAGCGAGTCCCTGTGAGAGCACCAAGTCGTCGCAGGCATGGTCCACCGTGACGCGCGGCGGCTCGTATTCGCCCGCGACGATGCGCGACCCGAAGGCTTCGAGCGCCTTGCTCGGCGCACCCTCCATCAGGGCCTGGTACAGCGTCTTGAGATCGAGACCGCCCTTCGCGCCCAGCATCAACGCATCGTTGACGAGTGCGACGGTCGCATAGCTCAGCACGTTGCTGATGACCTTGGCGGTATGCGCCTGCGCCGCCGAGCCGAACTGGATGAAGGTATCGCCCATCGCCTGCAGTACGGTCTTCGCCTTTTCGACGTCGGCGGCGTCGCCACCTATGAAGAACGCGAGTTTCCCCTGTTTCGCGCCCGCCACCCCGCGCGTCATGCCGGCCGCGACGAAACCGATTTTTTTCTGCCGCAGCCGCGCGCAGATGCTCTCCGTATCGGGCGGATTGCCGGTCGTGCAATCCACCACAAGCATGCCGGGCGCCGCTTTCCCGGAGACGCCGCCGCTACCGAACAGCACCGATTCCACTTCACGCGAAGTCGGAAGGATGAGGATGACCACATCGCAACCGGCGGCCGTTTCCGCCGGGGTTGGCGCGATCGTGGCCCCCAGCGCCTGCAAACGATCGGCAACCCCGGGCCGGCGGCTCTTCATCACCGTTACCGCAAAGCCCTTCTTGAGCAGGTTCGCCGCCATAGGTTCCCCCATGGCGCCGACGCCGATCATGGCAATCCTGGACATGCCTACTCCCATCTCAATCAGCGCGCGCGCCGGACGCCTTGACCACCTTTGCCCATCTCGCGATCTCGCTCTGCACGTAGCGCCCGAACGCCTCCGCCGACATCGGTCCGGGTTCCGCGCCCAGCTTTGCGAGCCGCTCCTTCAGATCCGCGTCCCCCAGTATTGCCACGACATCGCCGTTCAGCCGGGTGCGGAGGGCCGCCGGAAGGCCCGCGGGGCCGAACAGACCGTACCAGGAATTCACTTCGAATCCAGGCAAGCCGGATTCGCTCACCGTCGGCACCTCCGGCAGCAGGGGCGAACGCTTCGCGCTGGTGACCGCGATCGCGCGCAGCCTGCCGGTCTTGATCTGCGGAATCGCCGGCGGGAATCCCATCGAGGCGATCTGCACATGGCCCGCCACCAGGTCGCCCACCATCTGCCCCGAGCCGCCCTTGTAGGGTATGTGCGTCATGTTCACCTTGGCCATGGTCTTGACCAGCTCCATCACGAGGTGATTCGGCGAGCCGATGTTGGGCGACCCGAAGTCGATCTGCCCCGGGCGCGACCTGGCGAGTGCGATCAGGTCCTTTACCGACTTCACCGGCAGCGTCGGGTGCGCCACGATCACGCTTGGAAACGTTGCCACCAGGCCGATCGGCGCGAGATCCCGCGCGAGATCGTAGTTGAGCTTCCTGAAGAGGGTCATGCCGATCGCGTGAGGGGCGCCGGCCATCAGCAGGGTATAGCCGTCGGCCGCGGCTGACTTGGCCACGTATTCCGCTCCGATGCGGCCGCTTGCGCCGACGCGATTTTCCACGACCACCGACTGCTTCCACCGCGCGTTGAGCTTCTGGCCGACCAGCCGGGTCAGCACGTCGGTCGATCCGCCCGGTGCGAACGGAGCGACGATCCTCACGGGCCGAACCGGATAGTCCTGCCCGGATGCAACGGACAACGGTCCCGCGAGTATTACGAATGCAATCACTCCCCACACTTGTCGCATAACGCCTCCTTCTGAATGAAGATTTGTGCTGTCGCCGCCCGAATTCCTACACCGTATAGTGTAGAATCGCGGGCCGTGCGAAAGCAATGACGAAAATCTGCGGGGCGCATCGCGTCCGCATTCACGATGGACCTGGGTCTTGCGGGAAAAGTGGCGTTGGTGACGGGCGGCAGCCGCGGGGTGGGGCGCGCCATCGCGGCTTCGCTGCTCAGGGAGGGCGCGCGCGTCATGCTCGCCGCGCGTGACCCGAAGCGACTGGAGGCGACCCGCGAGGCGCTGGCGCGGGAAACCGGGGGAACGGTCCGCGCCCACGCGGCCAATCTTGAGAGCGACGCGGACGCCCGGGCGCTGATCGAGGCGACGATCGCAGCCTTCGGCCACCTCGACATTCTCGTCAATGCCGCCGGCACGGTGAATCCGGCCGAATTCCTGTCGCTCACGGAGGATCGGTGGCCCGCCGTTTTCGAGCAGAAGCTGAACGGCTACGTCCGCTGCCTGCGCCACGCAATTCCGGTCATGAAGGGCCGCGGATGGGGGCGGATCATCAATGTATCCGGGCTCGGCGCGCGCGAAGCCGGAGCCAGGACGGTACCGGTCGGGCTGAACAACGCCGCGGTGCTGAACCTCACCAAGTCGCTTGCGCATGCGCTCGCCCCCGACAACATCCTGGTGAACGCAGTGATACCGCACATCATCGACACCGACCGCCAGGATGAGACCATGCGGGAGCTCGCCGCGCTGACGGGCAGGCCCGAGGCGGAAATCCGCAAGCAGCGGGTAGCGGAAATTCCCCTCGGACGCATGGGCCGGCCGGAAGAGGTGGGCGACGTCGTCGCGTTTCTCGCGTCCGAGCGCACGAGCTTTGTCACCGGCGCCGCGTGGCACGTCGACGGCGGCATCGCCCGCGGCATCTGAGCCTCTCATTCACCTTCCCCCGCTTGCGGGGGAAGGCCGGGATGGGGGCGCTAATCGATGCCCGTCGCAGCGAAGACCTGCCTGCCCTCGACCGAAGTGAGGAAACTCACGAAGGCGGACGCCGCATCGGGTGAGCGAGTCGCTGTCGCAACGGCGGCGGCGTACGTGGTGATGTTCTGGATCGCGTCGGGCAGCGGGCCGACGAAGGTGATCGCGGTGCCCTTGTCGATCTGCACGCGGATCTCGGAAATCTGTCCCACGCCCAGCGTGCCACGCGGGTCGGCGGCAACGGTCTGCATCACCGCCGAGCCGGACTCCACGAGGATCACCTTGTCGCGGATTGCTTCCGCGATGCCCAACCGTTCGAGCAGCTTGCCGATGTAAATGCCGCTGGAGGCCTTGTTGTAAACCAGCGCGTCCGTATTCAGCACGGTCTGCTTGAATGCGTCGGCGCTGGAAATGTCCGGAAGCGGCCGCCCCGTGCGCACGAAGACGCCCACGCGCGAGCGTCCCACCAGCGCGCGCGTCGCGGCATCGATTCGTCCCTGCTTGGCGAATTCGTCCATCGCGGCGGGCGGCGCGACCACCACGTCGACCGCTTCGCCCGCCAGCACGCGCTCGCGCACCTTCGGGCCGATTGCAAATTCGAGCTCGACCCGGCAACCCCGGGCCTTCTCGAAATCCGCGGCGCGCCGGGCCACTCCGCTCTTCACTGCCCCGGCGCTCAATACTTTCAGAGCACCCACGGTCACTGCCCGATCTGAGGTCATTCCATGATCCTGTATAGAATAGTCGTGACCGGCCGGTGAGGCGTGACTATAAGCCGGTGACTGGTGGTGCGTGACAGAGGAAGCGTATTGCGAGTTACGCTGTTTGCGCCACGCCCTATCAGTCACGATCCATCAGTCACGTTCCATCAGTCACGCATAATTGCTCGATACAGGTTGACAGCGCACCACGCGGTCCATCATGTTAGGCACTCTTACGCGGTGTGAATGATAACCCAACACGGGGAAAACGAATCATGGGCAGACTGGACGGAAAAGTCGCATTTCTGACGGGCGCCGGCGCGGGCATCGCGAAGGCGACCGCACTCGCGTTCGCGCGCGAAGGCGCGAAGGTCGCAATCGCCGAGATCAACGTCGAAGCGGGACGGAATGCCGAACGCGAGGTGCGCGCGGCGGGCGGGGATGCGATCTTCATCGAGACCGATGTCACGCTGGACGACAGCGTGAAGCGCGCGATCGAGGCGACGGTCGCAAGGTTCGGCCGGCTCGACGCGATGATGAACTGCGCCGGCGGCTCGCTGCAGGAAGATGTCCCGGTGCACGAAATGGACCTTGCCGTCTGGCAGCGCACCATCGCGCTCAATCTGCTGCACCCGTTCCTGTGCTGCCGCCACGGCATCCCGCACATGATGAAAGCGGGTGGCGGTTCGATCATCAACCTCTCCTCCCACCTCGGCCTGATGGGCTCGGAGAAACCGGCCTACGCGGCGGCCAAGGGCGGCATCGTGTCCTTTACCCGCACGCTCGCGGCCCAGTATGTTGATTACGGCATCCGCGCCAACGCCATTGCCCCCGGCACCGTGCGCACCGAGCGCTCGATCAAGCGCTATGAAAACAAGGACTGGCTCTTCGCCGAAAACCCCTCGCCCGCCGTGCGCACGCGCGCCGCCAAGCAGAAAATGTATCCGTTCTCGATCGGTGAGCCCGGAGACATCGCGGCGATCGCGGTGTTTCTCGCTTCCGACGAATCGCGCATGATCACCGGCGCCACCCTCCCCGCCGACGGCGGGCGCTCGGCCTATATCAAGGTCTACGTGCCCGAAGAATGAGGCGTTGCGCCCGGCGCTTGCGTCGCTGGTTTGCGCCGTCTCCAGCGGGAAATTCCGGCCTGATGTGTGCTATTCTGAAAGCTGCCGCCGCCGCTCTACCGAGCTTCGCGTAACGACTTGACGCCGCTCGGCCCTCACCCCGAGCCCCTCTCCCGAATGGAGAGGGGACCGTCGTGCGCTTGGCCGGTCTGTCGCCCGGTTACGCGAATATCGGTAAGGCGGCATGTCGGTCGGCAATCCTGGAAATTTCGGCTGGTCCCTGCGAGGAGAACACACAGATGAAACACGGCAAGCGTATCAAAGGCGTGCTGGCGCCCGTGGTGACGCCGTTCAACGCCGATCTCAGTCCGGACCCGGCGCGCTTCGTGAATCACTGCCGCTGGCTGCTGCAGCAGAATTCAGGGCTCGCGGTGTTCGGCACCAACAGCGAGGCCAACTCGCTCTCCGTCAACGAGCGCATGGCGCTGCTCGACGCGCTGGCCGCCGCCGGCCTCGACACTTCGCGCATGATGCCCGGCACCGGCTGCTGCGCGCTCACCGACTCGGTGCGGCTCACCGAGCAGGCGGTCAAGCTCGGCTGCGCCGGCGTCCTGATGCTGCCCCCGTTCTACTACAAGGGCGTCACCGACGAGGGCCTCTATCGCAACTACTCGGAAGTGATCCAGCGCGTCGGCGATGCGCGGTTGAGGATTTATCTCTACCACATCCCGCCGGTTGCGGTCGTGGGCATTTCGTTGAAGCTCGTCGAACGCCTGCTGAAGGCGTACCCATCGGCGATCGCCGGCATGAAGGACAGTTCGGGCGACTGGAACAACACCAAGACGTTCCTCGACGCCTACGCCAAATCCGGCTTCGACATTTTCCCCGGCAGCGAATCGTTTCTGCTCGCCGGCCTGAGAAACGGCGGCGCGGGCTGCATCTCGGCCACCGCCAACGTCAACCCGGCGGCGATCCACAAGCTCTACGGCGAATGGCAGAGCAATACCGCGGACGATCAGCAGAAGGCGCTCAACGCAGTGCGCGATGCGTTCAGCAAGAAGTACGTGATGATCCCGGCTTTGAAGCAGGCGATCGCGCATTTCGCGGACGATCCCCAATGGGCGATGGTGCGCCCGCCCCTCGATCCGCTTACCAAGGCGCAGGCGGCCGCGTTCATACCGGAACTGCGGCAGATCGGGTTCACCATGCCGGGATTGAAGGAAATGCACGCGCACAGGGCCGCGGCGTAATTCTCCGCATCCCATGGCCGACGAGAACTCAGGCGCCGGCGTGCCGCCTTGCGCCCCCCCGGACTTCAAGCCGCGCAGACCACGACTCGCGCTGCCGGCGATGTCAT
>MEQT01000175.1 GCA_001770325.1 Betaproteobacteria bacterium RIFCSPLOWO2_02_64_14 | reverse complement strand
CGTAGGTGAGTTCCTCGCCGGGCCGGATCGCGCGGCGCGCATCGATGAACACCCGCCCGTCCTCCTCGACTGCCTCGCAGTTGGGCGCGCACGAGTGGTTGATCCAGCGCGCGGAACTCCCCCGGTTCGTCGCGTCGATCACGACCTCGTCGTTGGCGGCAAACAGCATGGTGTGCGGCGAGTCCTCGTGTTCCTCGCCGTAACGCTCGTCGGCCTCGTCGTGAGACATGCGCTCACCGGTGTACTCGATGAGGCGCTCGCCCCTTGCGATGGGCCGGAGCGCGAACACTCCGCGACCGTGTATGGACGATGTGCGAACGGCAAAGCGCCGCTTCGTTCTGCGTGGCGAACGTGGCATGACTTCCCTGTGAACTGAAACCAGGATGCGGTATCAGGATTTTGCCAGAAAACTCCCCGATCTGTCGTTGCGAGGAGGCTGAGCCGACGACGCAATCTCGCGGCGGGCGCGCCGCGTCGCTTACGACGAGATTGCTTCGATTCTCTCGCAATGACAGATAGCGCAGATCCGCAAGCTTGTTACGCCTTCGGGACGCGAATTGTACCGGGTTGCGCGAGAAAATCGAAGTCGCAGCCACGATCGGCCTGCGTCACGGTGTCGAGGAAGAGCTTGCGATAGCCGCGCGCATCTTCCTTGCGTGCCCGCGGCGGCTTCCACGCTTTGCGGCGCGCTTTCAGTTCGGCATCAGACACCAGCAATTCAAGCTTGCGCGCGGGCACGTCGAGCCGGATGCGGTCACCGTTCTTCACCAGCGCGAGCGGCCCGCCCGCAGCGGATTCTGGCGTCACGTGCAGCACGATGGAACCGAACGCCGTGCCGCTCATGCGCGCGTCCGAGATGCGCACCATGTCCTTGACGCCCTTCTGCGCGAGCTTCTTCGGGATCGGCAGGTAGCCCGATTCCGGCATGCCGGGCGCGCCCTTGGGCCCCGCCTGCTTCATCACCAGAACGTCGTCCTCGTTCACGTCGAGCTTTGGGTCGTCGATGCGGTCCGCGAGATCTTCCAGCGACTCGAACACGACCGCCCGCCCCTCATGGCGCGTCAAACGCTGATCCATCGCCGCCTGCTTGATGATCGCCCCACCAGGCGCCAGGTTGCCGTGCAGCACCGCGATACTGCCGCCCTTGAAGATCGGGTTGCTGAACGGCCGCACCACGTTCTGTTTCCATCCCGCCGGCGCCGCAGCGAGGTTCCTGCCCAGGGTCTTGCCGGTCACAGTCAGCGCATTCAATTTCATCAGCGGCTTCAGCTCGCGCAGGATGGTCGGGAGTCCCCCGGCTTTCTCGAGGTCCTCCATGTAATGCTGGCCGGTTGGCTTGAGATCGACCAGCACCGGCGTCTTGCGGCCCATGCGATCGAAGCCGTCCAGATCGACCGCGATGCCGAGGCGCCCGGCCATCGCGGTCAGATGCACGATGGCGTTGGTCGAGCCGCCAATCGCGAGCAGCACGCGCAGCGCGTTCTCGAACGCGTCCGGCGTCATGATCCTGTCCGGGGTTAGCCGCTCCTTCGCCATCGCCACGGCGCGCGCGCCGCTCGCCTCCGCGTGACGCATGCGCTCCGACATCACCGCCGGCGTGCACGCCCCACCCGGCAGCATCATGCCGAGCGCTTCGGTGCAAAGCGCCATGGTGCTCGCGGTCCCCATCACCATGCAGGTGCCGGCGGAGGGCGCGAGCTTGGCATTGACGGCGTCGATCTCCTGCTGGTCGATCTCGCCGGCGCGAAACCGCGCCCAGAAGCGGCGGCAGTCGGTGCATGCGCCCAACCGCTCGCCATGATGGTCGGCGGTGATCATCGGGCCGGTCACCAGCATGATTGCCGGCACGTTGGCGCTCGCCGCGCCCATCAAGAGCGCCGGCACCGTCTTGTCGCAGCCGCCGATCAGTACCACCGCATCCACCGGTTGGGCGCGGATCATCTCCTCGGTGTCGATCGACATGAGGTTGCGCAGATACATGCTAGTGGGGTACGAGAACGATTCGTGCAGCGTGATGGTCGGAAACTCGATCGGAAGCCCGCCGGCGAGCATGACCCCGCGCTTCACCGCCTCGATCAGTTCCGGCACGGTGCGGTGGCAGGCGTTGAAGCCGCTGTAGGTGTTGGTGATGCCGACGATGGGCCGCTCGAGCGCATCCTCGGTATACCCCATCGCCTTGATGAAGGCCTTGCGCAGGAACAGCGAAAACTCTTCGTCGCCGTATGCCGTCAGCCCGCGGCGCATGCCGCGCTTGCTCCGAGTTGCCATGGGTTGAACCCTGCGAAAAACGAGTGCTGCACGATAGCGGATTGCCCTGGTTGACGCAACACGCGACGCCTCCCTAGAATGCGGGCAGCCCGCATACAACCTTGCACAATCCCCCGATACGCCCATGCCCAAGACTCCACTCGGCCGGCTGCCGCGCGAAGCGATACGGCTGCTGGAACTGCCCCGCCTGCCCAAGGACATCGTCGACGGCTTCAGCGTCCTCGTCGATCTCACTGGTACGATCTCCGACGCGCTCGACAAGCTCGGCATCGTCGGCGCAATTCCCGCGGCGGAACTCTTTCCCGTCAACCCCGGCAAGCGGCTGGTGGGACCCGCGCTCACCGTGCGCAATGTGAGGCACTCGCTCGACATCCACAGAGCGGCGCTGGAGAACACAAGCGGACAGGGCGAGAGCGAAGCGCACAACCTCGCGGAGCCAGGCGACGTTCTGGTGATCGAAGGCATCGTCGGCTGCTCCAACATGGGAGGCCAGTCCGCGACCACGGGCCGGCGCCAGGGGGAAGCCGGCGCCATCGTCGATGGCTCGATCCGCGATCCTGATCAGTACCGCGAAATGGGCTGGCCGGTGTGGTGTCGCGGTTTCACGCCGATCACCGGCAAGTGGCGCACGCAGACGGTGGAGGTGAACGGGACGGTGATGATCGCGGGCGTGCTGGTAAAGCCCGGCGATCTCGCCTGCGCGGACAACGCCGGCATCTGCTTCGTGCCACGCGAGCGCGCGGCCGCCGTGCTCGAGGTCGCACGCCAGATCGATGCCGGGGACACGAAGCGCAAGCAGGACATCGAGCGCGGCGCGAGCGTGGGCGACCTCATGACGCGCCAGTACAAGTAACATTGCAGGGGTAACTTGCAGCCGCAGCCTTCATCCCCAGCCCTTCTCCCGGGGGGAGAAGGGAGCTCATGCTTCCCTCTCCCTCCGGGAGAGGGACCGAGGGTGAGGGAAAAGCTTCGCCTGTCATCATGACGCTCACCGAGTTGCGCTACATCGTCGCGCTCGCGCGCGAGAAGCACTTCGGCCGCGCCGCGGAGAAGTGCTTCGTCAGCCAGCCTACCCTCTCGCAGGCAGTGAGGAAGCTGGAAGACGAACTCGGCGTCACGCTGTTCGAGAGAAGCGCAGCCGAGGTTGCCGTCACCGAGATCGGTCAGAAGGTCGTCGAGCAGTCTCAGCGCGTGCTGGAGCAGGCAAACGCAGTCAAGGAAATCGCGAAGCGGGGCAAGGACCCGCTCGCGGGACCGCTCAAGGTCGGTGTGATCTTCACCATCGGCCCGTATCTCCTGCCAAGGCTGATCCCGATCCTGCACAAGCGCGCGCCGCAGATGCCGCTCGTGATCGAGGAGAACTACACCGCGGCGCTCTCCGGGAGACTCAAGCGGGGCGACATCGACGTCGCGATCATCGCCCTGCCGTTCGATGAGCCGGGCATGAACCTGCAGCCGGTATACGATGAGCCGTTCGTGGTTGCCGTGCCCAGGGAACATCCCTGGGCGAAAAAGAAATCGATCCGCGCCGACGACCTCGCGAAGGAAAGCCTCCTGCTGCTGGGGACAGGACACTGCTTCCGCGACCAGGTGCTGAATGCCTGTCCCGCCCTCAACCGCTCCAGCGCGAGCCCCGGATCGATTCAGAAGACCGTCGAAGGTTCCTCGCTCGAGACGATCCGCCTCATGGTCGCATCGGGCCTCGGCGTCACTGTGCTGCCGGCCTCGGCGACCCCGCAGAAAGCCGCGCGCGGCGATCTGCTCGCCTACGTGCCGTTTACCCGGCCCGCGCCCGACCGCAGTATCGTGCTCGCCTGGCGCAAGAGTTTCACGCGCACGGCGGCGATCGAAACTCTGCGCCAGGCCATGCTTGCGGCGGACCTTCCCGGCGTGATCAAGAGTCCGTAACAAGTAATACTCACGCACTCCGATCCAACCCCACCCCCACCCTCGCCCTCCCCCTGAAGGGGAGGGAATCCTTCTTCGCAAGCATCGAAGCCGCCCTCCCCCTGAAGGGGAGGGAACCTTTCGTCGCCAGCATCGAAGCACTCCTTCCCTCTCAGGGGGAAGGTTGGGATGGGGGTGGGGTTAGGGTTGGCGCACAGCGGGCATAGAATAGGTAATTCCTATCTAAACTATAGTGACAATCCATTGGATGGATTGAATGCCCGCCCCTATCATGCGTTCCATGCGTGAGCGACACGCGACTTTCTTAAAGGAGAAACGCATGAAACCCGAATCCGTAACCGTAAAGAACATCGAAGCGGCGTTTGCCGGCGAGTCGATGGCACACATCAAGTACCTGTACTTCGCGAAGATCGCCCGCGCCGCGGGCGACGTGGAAACCGCGAAGGTCTTCGAGGAAACCGCCGCGCAGGAAGTTCAGCACGCGTTCGGCCACCTCGATCTCCTCTACCCGCCGCGCGGGATGACACCGGCCCGGGCGCTGGAGATGGCGATCGCGGGCGAAACCTACGAGTACACCGAGATGTACCCGAGCTTCCGTCACCTCGCCGAGCAGGAAGGCAATCACGCCGCAGTGTCCGAATTGGACGAGCAGATCGCCGAATCGAAGGAGCATGCCACACACTTCCAGGAGACCCTGAAGAAGGCGGCCAAGCGGTTTGCCGCACTGGCGAAAGTGGAAGAGCGCCACGCCAACCAGTACCGGGCGCAACTCGCCAAGACGGCGACGGCGTGAGCCGTGCGCGCCTCCCTCTCCCTCCGGGAGAGGGGCGCGCCGGAACGTGGAGCAGGGACCTGCTTGCGGGATGCGACCGTGGAGGCGCGTATACGCACGCGGTAATTCGGCGCTATGCATCCCGCTACGGGGTCGCATCCATTGTCCAAGGCCAATGGAACCTGCTCCGCCCTCCGCGGGCGCAGGGTGAGGGTGACTTGATGCTTGAACGCAAATTGAGAAAGGAGATGGAAATGAAGAAGTGGCAATGCATCGTATGTGGCTACGTGTATGACGAGGCGGCCGGTGATCCCGAGCACGGTATCGCAGCCGGTACGCGCTGGGAGGACGTCCCGGCGGACTGGGCGTGCCCCGATTGCGGCATCGCCAAGGCCGATTTCGAAATGGTCCTGCTCGCCGCCTAGCAGAACTGTGTCACAAGATGCGAGAGGAACTCCTTCCCCCTTGAGGGGGGAAGGTTGGGATGGGGGTGAAAAAACGAGTGCCGTGCGGGTCCTCACCCCCACCCTGGCCCTCCCCCGTCAAGGGCATAAGCGCTAACCTTATTGTTGCCTTCATTCGCGCAGCAATCCGTGGAGTTGCATGGTGCGCTTGCGCGGCGGTTCGGCCAGTTGTCGAGCGA
>MEQT01000174.1 GCA_001770325.1 Betaproteobacteria bacterium RIFCSPLOWO2_02_64_14 | reverse complement strand
ATTCATCGAGATACTCAAGCCAACGGCCGGGAAAATGGTCAAGGTACCGTGAATCGCGGGCAAATTGGAACGCCCACCGTTCTTGTTTGTCAGATCCCGATCCGCTTCCCGAGATATACGTCCGCGACGCCGCTGATCTGCGGGCTGTAGGGGCCCTCGCCCGTGCGGTCGTGCACGAACACGGCCTTGTTGAGGTCGCGCGGCTTTTTGTCCGTGAGCGCGTCCTTCAGCCAGTCGGCGACCGGAGAATCGGCCATCATGCCGCCGAAATTGCGGCTGGGCCGCGGCACGTGGTTTTCGTTCTCGAGTATCCAGATCTCCTTGGGTCCCGCGACCTCCTCGAAATACGCGAGGCCTTCCTCCAGGTGACACAGCGGATCGTACTCGCCGAGCACCATCAGCGAGAAACACTTGACCTTGGGGCCATAGCCGAAGAGGTGCATCTTTTCCGCCATCCTGTCGAACTCGGCCTCGTCGTGGATGCCGGCCATGTACATGAAGATCTGCTTGAACCGCGGCGAGGCCTCCTCGAAGATCGCTTTCTTCGTGCCGTAGTTGGCGGCGGAGCTGGCGATCGCCTTGACGCGTGAATCGTGCGCCGCGAGGCGGTTGCTCCAATAGGAACCCATCGAGATGCCCATGACGCCGATGCGCTCGGGATCGACCTCGGGTCGCTTGCTTAACCAGTCGACGCAGGCGCTCGTGGCGCGCTCGTGGTTGTCGGCCGTGACGCGGATTTTCCTGAGGTTGCTCATGCCCTGGCCGGGGCCGTCCACGCACAGCACGTTCATGCCGCGCTTCACGAAGAGGTTGTTGCCCGGATCGGGCACCGCTTCCTTGGTCTGGTCCATGCCGGGGATCGAGAGGATCGTGGGCAGCCCTTTCGCCCCCGGCACCTGGTGAAAGTTGCACTGGATCCTGGCGCCCTCCCAGTCGATCTCGACGCGCTCGATGGGGTAATCCGCCGTACGCATGCAGCCCTCGAAGGATTCGATCAACTTGCCGTGGAGAAAGATCTTGTCCGGATGATCGTCGGCGAAAATCGCGTGCTGGCCGATGCGGTACTGCTCGCACGCCTTGTAGTAGAGCTCGCACGCCGTTTGCCGATGCCCCGCCGCCTCGGCGGCGCGTGCGATGGCCTGCTGGTGACGGCCCACCTTCTCCATCACGCGCGGGATCTGCCGGTAGGTTTTGACCTCGGCAGGAATTTCGCGGTGATCGTAGGCGAAATTGTGGGTGCGGCCCGTAGTCTTCACCATCCAGTCGAGCAGCCATTGCTGGTTGTCGCGGCGCCGCTCCGAACGCAGGCTTCCGGTTTTGTCGGTCGGGGGAATCACAATATCTCCTTGACGTGGTCTTGAATGACGGGTGACGGGTGACGAGCATACGTAGGTTGGGCTGAACGCGGTGATGCCCAACACGGAACGAACGTCGATTGTTGGCGTTCAACTCGTTCACCCCAACCTACATTCTAAAACGGACTTGGGACGAATAAACGGGCAATAGGCCAATTGATTGCACGAAGCGCCATCAACTGTCGCGCCAGCGTTCGAGCTGGCGCCGGTCGCGCTTGGTGGGCCGGCCGCGGCGGTCGCTTCCCGGATCGGCGGCCACTCTGCGCAAAGCGATCTGCTCGGTGCGCCGCACGCGGCTTTCCTCGTCTTCCTCATAGAGCGTACGCGCCACGGCCGCCGGACCGCGTTTGTCCGAGAGCTGCGCCACCCGCACCACCCACTCGTATGTGCCGACGTGGACGCGAAGCTCGTCGCCCATTCTCAGTTCCTTCGCCGGTTTGGTGCGTTCACCGTTGAGCTTCACCTTGCCGCCCTCGACCGCCTGCTGGGCGAGCGAGCGCGTCTTGAAGAAACGCGCCGCCCACAGCCACTTGTCAAGGCGCACGCTCATCACTTCGCTGGGTGATGGGTGATGGGCGACCCATTACCCATTACCGGCCACGTGCCGCTGCTGCCGGAGGCGCCCACGCGACGCCGCGGCAGAGGTTGATGCGCGTGCCCGGGCCTCGATGAACGGCAGGCGGCCTCTCGCGCCGCTCGCCTCGTAATCATCCTGCAGCGCCTGGACGGCAGCGGTGGGGTCGACGCCCAGTTCCTCCACGAGAAAATCGTGTGTCAATCCGAACAGGCGCTCCAGCGCAATTTCATGGGTCTTACCGGTGCGCGCGTAGGTCCAGTCGGAAAAGCGCATGAAGTTCGTGAACGGGGCCCCGCCCAGCAGGAGGGCGAGCGCGCGCGGAAAGCGGCCCGAATTGCCGGCGAGTTCCCAGTAACGCGCGAAGCGCGAGAGGCGCTGCATGTCAAAGAACGCGATGCGGTCGGTCGCAAGCACGTTGTACGGGGGATCGGGGTTGTAGCGCATGCCGTACGCTGCGGTATGGCGCGCGATCGGCGTGCCGCGCAGCCGCTTCAGTATCCCCACCTGGATCTCGTGCGGCGCGAGCGCGTGCAGGCGGTCGAATCCACGCCCGAAGCTCGCGAGGTCCTCTCCCGGCAATCCGGCGATGAGATCGACGTGGATCAACGCGTTCGAGTGTTGGCGCAGCCACCGGAGGTTGGCCTCCGCCCGGGCGTTATCCTGCTTGCGCGAAATCAGTGCCTGCACTTCCGGGTTCCAGGTCTGGATGCCGACCTCGAACTGCAGCGTGCCCGCCGGGAAACGCGCGATCGCATCCTTCAGTTTGTCGGGCAGGTGATCGGGAATCACTTCGAAGTGAACGAAGAGTCCGTCACCCAGGCGCTCGAGGAAGAATTCCAGTATCGCGCTGCCCGCGCTCACCTTCAGGTTGAAGGTGCGGTCGACGAAGCGGAAGTGGCGCGCACCGCGGTCGTGAAGGCGCGCAAGCTCCCCGAGGAAGCGTTCCAGATCAAACGGCCACGCGGTTTTGTCGAGCGCCGAGAGACAGAACTCGCATTTGAACGGGCAGCCGCGCGAGGCCTCGACGTACAGGAAACGCTTCGCCACGTCCTCGTCGGTATAAAGGTCGTACGGGAAAGCCACCTCGTCGAGATCGGGCTGCTCGCCGGCCAGCACCTTCGCGCGCGGCGCCGCACCCGCGAGCAACTCGCGGCAGAGCCGCCCGAAGCTCAAATCGCCCCACCCCGTGATCACGTAGTCGGCAAGTGCGCAGATGCGCTGCTCGCCTGTCTCGTAGCTCACCTCCGGCCCGCCGACCACGATGACAACGTCCGGGGCGACGCGCTTCAGCAACGCCACCAACTTTGTCGATTCCTCGGCGTTCCAGATGTAGACGCCCAGGCCCACGATGCGCGGGCTACGCGCGAGCAGCGCCTCCACGGTGTCCGCCGCGCGCATGCCCAGCACGAACTCCACGATCCCGGTGTCGCTCCGGAGTTCCCCCATGTTGGCGGCGAGGTAGCGCAGGCCCAGCGCCGCGTGGGCGAAGCGCGCGTTGATGGTGGCGAGCACGATGGCAGGCATCGTGGTAGTTTAGCGCGGCGACGGCCGCGATACATGCGCGGCCCGCACCCGGCGGCGCGATGCGACTTGACGGCCCAAACTGCGCGCGCCTATCCTGCCGTCTGCATCGACGTTCCCTCTCAAGGAGATTGCATGTCCTCGACCTTGCCTGCCACGGATCGCTTCGGCAACCCGGTCGATCCCATCGTGCGCTATGCCCGCGGCGCCATCCTCAAGAGCACGGACGAGGAGGTAGCGCGGATGCTGCGGGCGCGGCATCTCGTCGCCGAACGCGTCCGCAGGATGGGTGCGGACAGCGTCTACGATCTGTCGGGCATGAACCGCGGCAGCGGGATCGAGGCGCAGGACGTTGCCCACCTGACGAGCCACGTACCATTCTTCGAGCGCTTCGAGGGCAACACCGAGCCGCTGGCGTTGAAACACATGGGCGCCGATGCCGGCCAGCATGGGGCACTGATCCTGAACCGCGTATCCGCCGCCAACTTCCTTGCGTTGACGACGGTGCTTAAGGCCGGCGACCGCGTCCTCGCTCTGGCACCGGCTGGCGGGGTAACGCATCCTTCGGCGGTGCGGCCCATCAGCATGGCGGGCGCCAACTTCACCGAGTTCTTCTCCTACGCCGACCTCGAGAACGCGTGGCGCACCGAGGGCGCGCCGCGGCTGCTGCTGATCACCCCGATCAGCGCTTCCAAGCGCCACCTCGATCTCGCGGACTTTAAACGCGCGCTCGCACTGCCGCGCGCCCCGCACACCCTGGTCTTCGTCGATGACGCGCACATGGCTTCACGCGTCGGATTCTTCGAGGAGCCGCGCACCTTCGAGATAGGCGCCATCGATCTTGCGGTGTGCTCCGCCGACAAGCACGTCGCAGGGCCGCGCGCCGGCGTTTTCGTCGGACGCAAGGACCTGGTGACGACGATCGGATCGCGCGCCTACGAACTCGGCTTCGAGGCGCAGGCCGGGCAATACGTGGGTGTCGCCAACGCGCTGCGGAACTTCGATCCGAGTGTCATCAAACGCGCCGGAGAACTGGCGAAGCAGCTGGTGGAGGTGCTCGCCGGGCAGTACGGCGCGAAGCGCGCCTACCTCGGCGGACCCGGCGTGTCGATTTCCGGCGACGACGTGCTCGACATCGCGCGCGAGCAGCGCGGAACGGACGAGAAGCCCGCGCTGGTCGCGGTCGAAGCGGCAGGGCTGGTGGCGATGGAGATGCTGGAACAGGACGGCATCCTCACCATCGGCGCCGTGTCCATGCCCGGCAGCGCGCCGGTGGTGCGCCTCATGATGTATCCCGACGGCCACAAGCTGGGAATCGAGCGCATCGCGGCTTCGCTCGAAAACGGGATCGGGCGCCTTGCCGAGGTACTCGACGACGTGGACGAAGCGCGCAGCCAGTTGCTCGGAAACTAGATCGGCCGGCCGTTTAAGAGCGTGATCCAGCCGCGCGCGATGCGGTAGAGCACCCACAGCCCGAGCAACAGCAGCAGCGGCACGCCGATCAGCGCGCCGATGACGGTATAGACGAGAATCACGCCGACGAGCGCCCACAGCACCGCGTACCAGAACGTGCGGATCTGCCAGCCGAAGTGCGAGTCGAGGATGGTGCCGCAGGTGTCGCTGCGCTTCACGTAGTTGATGATCACCGCGATGATCGACGGCCAGCCGGTGAGAAACGCGGTCACGATGAACGCGGAACCCAGCACCCCCATTACCGCACTGAAGGCATGCAAGCCGTAGACCACGTGCGTGAGCCGCACCATGCTCTCGGGCGGCGCCACGGCCTGCGTGACGGCATCGATGTCGGCCACGCTCATTCTCCGCGTTCCAGCAATTCACGCACGAGCGCGCCCCACTCGGTCGCGAGCCGGGTGGTCGGACGCGTGCGGGCCGCGCGCTGGTACCAGTAATCGGCATTGGACAAATCGCCTTCCTTGCGGTGCAGGTAGGCGTGAACCGCTGCCGCCATGCGGCCCCCTTCCTTCTGCGCGAGCGCATGCGCGCGCGCCCAGTCGCCGTGCGCGTCGTGCCACAGCGCCTGCAGCAATCCGCCCACACCGCGCGGCGGCGCCTTGCCGGTGAGTGTGCTCTCGAATTGTTCCAGGTCCATGCGGCGCATTCTCGACCAGAAGGGCTGACTTGTCACCTGCCTCATCGATCGTTGCGCAACTAAGTTACAGCCTCATTGCGCCACGAATCCTCCCTCCCTCGCATCAGCGGGGGAGGGGCCGGGGGGTGGGGGCCGAGCGCGTAACGTTCCTCGGTACGGATGAGGAGGCGCGATTACCATCAGAATCGGCGTGGCGGCCAGGAGGCCGCGATTTCTGGTACGCTTGGGACTCCCCTGAATCCAGCATACGGGTAGACCCATGGCTCAACATCCGGAAGAACGCGTGTCAGAGGCAAAGATGGACGCGGCGACGCTTTACCGCGAGGACACGATCACCGATCGCAAGGTGGGAACGCTGCGCGTGCTCACGCCGATCAAGACCGACGGCACCACCGACGCGGCGCGCCCGGTCATTTACACGGGCGAGGCGCAGATTCTCACCGGCGCCGGCCCTCTGCCGATCGGTTTCGAGATCGAAGCCGATTCGCTCAGCGATGCGGTGGCGAAATTCGGACCGGCGGCCAAGGAAGCGATCGAACGCACGGTGCGCGACCTGCAGGAAATGCGCCGGCAGGCGGCCTCTTCCATCGTCGTGCCGCAGGGAGGGATGGGCGCTCTCGGCCCGGGCGGCATGCCCGGCGGCGGCAAGATTCAGATGCCGTAGGAGGTGTTGGGGTTCGCTACGCTCACCACCAACCTACGTACCGCCTTCCATTGTAGGTTGGGATAAGCGCAGCGCATCCCAACGATCATTGAAAATACATACCGCCATTCACCAGGTAGCATTGCCCGGTGATGAACCCGGCGTTCTCGCTCGCGAGATAGAGCATGAGCGAGGCGCATTCCATGGGCTTGCCATGCCGCCGGATCGGCTGCGCCGGACGTATTGACGACTTGTCGCGCTGGAACGCATCGCGCTCGACGTCGAAGGTACCGGGACCGATGCAGTTCGCGGTGATGTTGTGGGCGGCGAACTCGCGCGCAACGCCGCGCGTAAGCCCGACGATTCCAAGCTTGGCCATGGCTTTGGCGACGCCGACACCGAGGAAAGGCGCGATCCCGGAAAAATTGATGATGCGTCCCCATTGTCTCTCGACCATGCCGGGCAGCACGGCACGGCAGAGGTTGCGCGGGCCGGTGAGATTGACGTCGATGTTGCGCTGCCATTTTTCGTCGGAAGTCTCGAGGAAATCGTCTTCCGCGCGGTAGACCGCGTTGTTGATCGCGACGTCGATCGAGCCCAGCGCGCCGCGCGCCTTCTCGACGAACGCCGACACCGCCGCCGGATCCGCGACATCGCACTTCTCGGCGACCACCTTCGCGCCGAGCGCGCGCAGTTCATCGGCCACTGCGTTCAATTCCTTCATCTTGGCGCTGGTACAGATCGCGAGATTCGCCCCTTCGCGCGCAAATTCGATCGCCGCGATCCGGCCCATGTTGCGGCTGGCGCCGGTGATCAATACGTTCTTCCCCTTGAGTCCCATGTCCACGATACGGCTCCTCTGCGATCAAACCCTGCGCCACGAGGGCGCAGGCGGAAAGCGCGATGATAGGAGAACGCGCGGCACGCACGCAAGCGCGCCAGGGCGCGCCGCCCACGATCCGCGCCGGGTTGCACCGCCGCAGCGCGCCTTGACTCGGCGCAGGGCCCGCGACACAATCGAGCCACCACCGCATCTGGAGCATTGCATGACGCAGACTGTCACCGGCGTGGCATCGGACCGCCAGCCCGGAATCGCGGGAATCAACACGCTCGCAACGTTTCGCGTGGCGCCGACAGGGGCCGCGCTCGGGGCGGAGATCCAGGGCGTGGACTTCTCGCTTCCGGTCAGCGACGAGGTGAAGGAAGCACTGCGCAAGGCATGGGCTGATCACCTGGTATTGCTGTTCCGTCACCAGGACATCACCGACGAGCAGCTCATCGCCGCAGCGGGAATATTTGGGCCGCCGCACGACGCCGCCTCGCGCAAGTACCACCTCGCAGTCGGCAAGGCCGTCGACAACAAGTTCATGCTCTCCCCGCACGCAAGCGTCAGCATCATCTCCAACCTCGGTGCCGACGGAAATCCGGTCAAGGACAACGGCGGCCTCGGCAGCTACGAGGTGGTGTGGCACACCGACAATTCCTACGTCGAGGTGCCACCTGCCGGAAGCATGCTCTATTCCCTCGAGGTACCGCAGAACGGCGGCGGCGACACGTCGTTCAACAACCAGTACCTCGCGTACGAAGAGCTGCCCGAGGACCTGAAGCGCGCGATCGCGGGCAAATCCCAGGTGCACGACTCTACGCGTAACAGCGCCGGGGTGCTGCGGCCTGGCGTGAAGCTGCCGGCCCGGCCCGAGGAAGTCCCCGGTCCGACCCATCCGCTGGTGCGTATCCACCCGGTGAGCGGCAGGCGCGCGCTCTACCTGGGCCGACGCCGCGACTGGCCCTCGAACTACATCGTGGGGATGCCCAATGCGGAGAGCGAGGCGCTGCTCGATAAATTATGGGCGCACGCGACGCAACCCAAGTACGCCTGGATGCACAGGTGGAGCGCCGGTGAACTTGTCCTCTGGGACAACCGCTGCTGCATGCATTACCGCTCGGAGATCGATGTGACGCAGCGGCGGGTGATGCACCGCACGACGATCAAGGGCGAGCCGCTCATCGCGGGTTAGCTGCGCCCCGCACTCAGGAGGCGGCGCCGGCAGCCGCCTCCGCCTTCAGCTCCTCCATCGCTTCCAGCATGCAGGTGACGCCGTAGGTCAGCACCTTCATGCCGCACGGGTTCACGCACACCATCAGCGCCTCCGCGATCTCTTCGGGCTTGAGTCCCAGCTTGAGGCCTTTCTTCAAGTGCTGCCTGAGGTGCGGCTGGTTCGGCGGATTCGACATCTCCACCGCGAGCGCGATGATGTGAAAAAGCTCGTGCATCTTCTCGTCGTAAAGGCGCGGCCTGGCGCGGATCACTTCGTCGAGCTCGATCAGCACCTTCATGTAATCGGGAAAGGTCTTCGCGATGAACTCGTGCGCCGGATAACTGCGCCCGCGCCGCCGTGCAATTTCGGCCGCGAGTTCGGCGCCCGTCTGTTCCTTCTGCCCGTTTGACATTTCCGCTCCTTTGTTGAAGCCGAAGACAAGATCGTAGGTTGGGGTGAATGGCGTGAACCCCAACAATCGACGGTCGATCCGCGTTGTGCTTCCCCGCGTTCAGCCCAACCTATCTCTGATACGAGCGCGCACCTTGGCACGCCACACACTCTCAGCGCTTGCGGATGCTGCCGACCACCTCGAAGATCACGGGCACACCATTTACCGTCTGCGGCAGGGCTGCCAGGTCCACGGCGCTGCCGAGATTCACTTTGACCGCGTAACCCTTCCCATGGC
>MEQT01000173.1 GCA_001770325.1 Betaproteobacteria bacterium RIFCSPLOWO2_02_64_14 | reverse complement strand
CAATCTCCATGATGTCGGCAGCAGTGACATTGTCCGGGGCGATGCTTCGCGCCAGGAAGAAACGCTCCGGGTCGGTTGCGCTGCGCACGCTGACGTGGCCGAAACCATCGACCACGCCCTCCCGATACAGGATGTGATTGGCGGTTACGAGATCGTCGATCAAGGTGTCCATAAAAGCCGAAAGTCATTAGCCATGGAATCATTCATCTCAATACCCCCTTGAGGGGTACACGGAATCACACGGAAAAAGGTCATGATCGAAAAGGCGGCATGGTAATCCAAACAAATTCCGTGTACTTCTGTGTGTTTCCGTGGCCGAAATGCGCTACAACTGCGGCAGGGCTTCCACCCTCTCCCACGTCAGCGTATTGATGAATTCGCGGCTGTCGGTGCCGGCGGTGCGCGGTGTGGTCTCGAGCGTCATCGTATCGCCGTCGATGCGGAAGCGGCGCACCTGGCGCGTCCCGGTCCACGCTTCGTTCCACGACATCTCGACATCGTGCGTAACGGTGTCGCCTTCGACCGTGTACGTGCCCGCGTAGGCGCTGACGATGGTCTTGAAGAGCCGGATCCGTTCCTCGTCGGTCAGGACAGTGCCGGCGGGAGGCGGCCTGTTTTCCTCGACCGTGACAGACGTCATGTGGCCACCCGGCGTGTAGATGATGTAGGCGTGCGGCAGCATGTCGTTGCGGATTTCGCCGGTGTCGAGAAAGCGGCGCGAGTACGCCTTGAGCTTCCATACTCCATAGATGTCGGGACTGGCCATGGTTGGCTGCGCGGGATCAGCGATCGACTGCCGACCAATCTATTCCTGCCGGCCTCACGGCGCAAGCTCCTCATCTCCCCGCGTTGCGGATGCTTTGACAGCCCGGACGGCAGCATGCATCATCGGCGCACCATCACACCGGGGAGGCACGATGCCAGTTGCGACTGTACGCGGCGCGGCGATCCATTACCAGATCGTCGGCGAGAAAGGCCCGTGGGTGTCGCTGTCGCCCGGGGGGCGCCGGGCGATAGAAGGTGTGCGCTCGATCGGCCAGCGCATTGCGCAGGCGGGCTACCGGGTGCTGCTGCACGACCGGCGCAACTGCGGCGCCTCCGACGTGATCATCGACGGCGATGAGTCCGAGTACGACATCTGGGCCGACGATCTGCATGCTCTCTTGACGCAACTCGGCGCGGCTCCGGCATACGTCGGTGGCGCCTCCTCCGGCTGCCGCATGGCTATCCTGTTCGCATTGCGCCACCCGCAGGCCGTGCGAGCGCTCCTGCTGTGGCGCGTCACCGGCGGGCGCATCGCGGCTGAGCACCTCGCACGCCAGTACTATACCGATTACATCGAGCTGGCCCAGCGCGGGGGCATGGCGGCGGTCTGCGAATCCGAGCATTTCCGTGAGCGCATCGGCGCCCGGCCCGAAAATCGCGCACGCCTGATGGCGATGGAGCCGCAGCGCTTCATCACGGTCATGTCACACTGGCGCGAGTATTTCATTGCCGGCGCCGACCAGCCGGTGATCGGCGCATCCGAGGACGAACTGCGCTCGATCCGCGTTCCGGCCTGCATCGTGCCCGGCAACGATCGCATCCATGCGCGCCGCGCCGGTGCGAACGTCGGCCGCCTGATTCCAGGCGCCGAGGTGCGCGACATCATGCCGCCCGGCCCGGACCTCGACGACATCCCGTTTGCCGAGTGGGACCGGCGCGAAGGGGAGCTCGCCGCGGTGTTCCTGGATTTCCTGAAGCGGACTGACGCCAGCGGGCGATAGGGTCGCGCCTCACAGGAATCGTTCAGTATTGAGCGGCGGGCATGCACCCCGGTGTCATCGCGAGGAGGCGGGCCGACGTGGCGATCTCGCGGCGGGCGCGGCGATCTCGCGGTAGGCGCGGTGGCGTGGCCAGCCACGGGAGTGCCGCGCTTCGCTCGCAATGACATCGCGTTGCCTGCAACGGGATTGCTTCGGTCCCTCGCAATAACAGCGTTGGCCGCGCTACTGCCAGGGCATGAGGGAAGCGTGGATCACGTCCGGCACGCCCTGGCCTCCCACCGACCGGATGGCAAGGTCCACATCCTTCAGTCCGAAGGTGTGGGTCGTGACCTTCTCGAGCGGGAAGCGTTTGGAGGCGAGTTGCGCCAAGGCAAGCTCGCACGCTTTATAACTGTGCCCGCGCGCGCTCTTGATGGTGATGAACTTGACCGTCACCTTTTCGAGCGGGAAATTCGGGAACTCCTTCATCTCCCCCTGCACCACGATCGTCCCGCCCTTGCGCTTCAAAGCATTCACACCGAGCAGGATCGGCGTGGTTCCGGCACCCGCCGTGCAGTCGAGCGCGACATCCACGCCTTTGCCGCCCGTGATCTCCATGATGCGCGCGAGCGAATCCTCCTTCTGCACGTCGATCACGTGATCGGCGCCGAGCGCTTTCGCCACCTCCATCCGCGCGCGATCGCGGGAAGTGCCGGTGACGATGATAAGCGAGGCCCCGGCCTGCTTGCAGATCACTGTCTGCGACAGCCCCTGCTGGCCCGGACCCTGGATCAGCACTGTCGAGTTGTAGCCGACGCCGCCGTCGAAAAGCGACCACTCCACGCCGTTCGCCATCGGCGTCACCAGTCCCGCCAGTTCCGGTGTGACGCCCTTCGGCACCTGGTGCACGACGGCGTTCCACGGGAGATAGACGTATTGGGCAAATCCACCCCACAGATGGGGCGCCTTTTCGGCTGAAGTGTAGCCGTAACGGATGCCGTCAGGGTTGGAGCGCCAGTCTGTGTTTTCGCAGTGTCGGTACTGGCCGAGGTGGCACCACTCGCATTGGCCGCACATGACGTAGTGTTCCACGAACACCAGGTCTCCCTCCTTGAAGCCCTTGCGCCGGGTGAACTCGCGCCCTGCCTTGGCGATGGTGCCGATGTTCTCGTGGCCCATGATCACGGGGGCATCCGACGGCGGATGCGCGTAGAGCTTCACGTCGGTGCCGCAGATGCCAGCGACTTCCATCTTGAGGAGCGCGCTGTCCTCCGGCACATCGGGCATCGGGTACTCGCGGAATTCGGTCCGGCTCGGCCCGGTTCGCACCGCTGCCTGCACTTTTTGCACCACGGAATTCACCTCCGCATTGACGTTTACCGCCCGCCCGGCCGCACCGAGCCGTCGGCGAGCGCGCGCGTGCGGTCGTAATCCCAGATCGAAAGCGTCAGCCGCAACCGGGGCATGGCGGGAACCTATCTCAAACGTTTCCCTCACCCTTGGTCCCTCTCCCGGGGGGAGAGGGATAACTCCCTTCTCCCTCCGGGAGAAGGGCTGGGGATGAGGGAGAAACGCCGCAATCCCATTACACCGTGAGCGGATCGGTGCCGAGCGCAGGGAACAGGCCGTGCCGCGCGTGTTCCTTGAAGTGCTGTTCCCGCGGCAGCACGATGGCGCACGAGCGCACGTGCTGTTCGGCAGCCGCAAGCCCGGGGATGCGCCCGCCCGTGCGGTTCGCCTCGGCCGCCTGCAGCAGCAACCGGCGCATCATGACCACGCCACGGTCGGTCGGGCAGAGGTTCTCCCGCGTGCGGTCCTGGATCGGCCCCATCGATTCCTGGAGGGAGGCATCCTGCATCGCGATGCCCTCGACGCCGGAATAGTGGATGCCCGCTTTCTGCGCGGCGCGGTCCATCAGGTAATCGTTGCTCCTGTTCTGCAGGGGCGTGAACGTGCCGGGGACGTAGCGCACGTGGATGCCCTTGCCGTCCTTCATCGCGCCCACTTCCGCTTCCGACAGCTCGCGCCGTGGATGGTAGTTGATGCTCCAGGCCCAGCAATTATGGTCGTCGATCGGCACCCACGCGTGCGCGCCGATGGGATGCCCCGCGCGTGGCGGGATGATGGTGTGCCACGGCATGATGTAGGGCGTGATGCGCCAGTAGTAGCCGCCGTTCTCGGCATTGCGGCGCGCGCCGACCAGCAGCCCGCCATCGAATTCGGCGACGTCGAACTGCGGCATGAGGTCGCGCTCGTTGTATTCGTTGCCCTTGCTGCCGACGAACAGGGGATCGGTCCTCAACGCCCCCGAATGGAGAAAACTCACATGCGAGGAATCGATGCCGCCTTCGATCGCCTGCAGATAGTTCGACTCCTGCAGCCGTTTGGATACGTAGCGCTGCCGCGGTAACACGCGCACCCATTCGAGTGCGGGCGGTTCCGGCTTGAGTTCCGCAGGCCCCATGTAGGTCCACACGACCCCGCCGGCCTCGATGCACGGATACGACTTGAGCTTCATGCGCTTGCGCATCGGGCCATCGTCGCCCTCGGAGGGAAGATCGACGCACTGGCCGGTCACGTCGTACTTCCACCCGTGGTACGGGCAGCGCAGGCCGCACTCTTCGTTGCGCCCGAACCACAGCGATACCCCACGATGGGCGCAGAATTCGTCGATCAACCCGAGGCGATTCTCAGTGTCGCGGAACGCGATCAGGCGCTCGCCGAGAAGTTTCACCCGCACCGGCGGACAGTCGGGTTCGGGCAGCTCCCAATCGTGGAGCGCCGGAATCCAGTAGCGGCGCAGAAGCTCCCCCATCAACGTGCCGGCGCCGGTCAACGTGAGCTGCTCGTTCTGTTCTCGGGTCATTGCCATGGATCGACTCCGCACCGCACGCCGTTCAGATGTACTGCACCTGTTTCGTGGAATCGGTCAGCGGCGTGGCGTCGAGCCGCTTGTTGATGATGGTCTTGTCGATGGCCTCGACCTGCAGGATTTCGAGGGGTTCTTCCCCGACCTTTTCGAACCAGTAATAAAAGCCGCGCGGGATGTGCAGGCCCTGCAGCGGCGCGAGTTCCGCCAGCAGCGCATCGCCCTTGCCGTAGAAGCGCGCCCTGCCCTTCAGCACGATCCAGACCCCGTCCTGCGCCGAGTGCGCGTGCAGATTGTTCTCGCCGCCTTCCCTGAGGATCTGCACTGACGAGTAGATGATGTCCGATCGGCAAAGCCGCGCGATGCTCTTGGGTTTCGTGAGTTCGGCTGGGCTTTCGTAGGCGAACACGGTCGCCCTCGACTCCCTGCCATCGGATTCCTGCACCAGCGCCTCCGGGGCGCCCACAACCGGCTTGCTCATATGGCAAATCTCCATGTCAGCGCCAGTCGCAGCACCGGGCCGGCCGCGGCTCAGGCACGTATCATTATCGCAGTTGCAGACCGCAAGGCCAACCTGCCCGGAATCCGGCGCGATGACCGAGAACACCGACAAGAAGCGCGGCCATACCCTGGCCGATCACCTGAAGGGCTTCGATCCCGATCACGTGCATGATCCTGAATCCGTCCATGACCACGATCACGACCACGATCACTCCGACCTGCAGGACGGCGCGGAGCCCGATGCGCCGGGCGGCCGGCCTTCCCGTGGAGTAAGGACCAGCGCTGCAGATTCGGGTGGTTACCTAATTCCTCTGGACGTCGTCCAGTCACGCCGGGCGCGCCGCGAGATCGCCGCGTCGCCCACTCCTCGCGATGACAAAAAGGCGGTCATTGCGAGGAACACCGTGACGAAGCAATCTCGTTGCAGGCAACGCAACCGCGCCCGCACTAGCGCATCAGCCGGCTTTCCGTACGGGCGCCGGGCGGAAAGCCACGCCGTCCTCGACGATGCGGCGGTTGAGCAGGTTGGCGCAAGCGACGACGTGCTCCAGCGTCGGTGCGGGCACCCCGGTCAGGCGCGCGATATCGAGAACTGCGTTGTCGAGCGCGTCGAGTTCCAGCGTGCGGCCGGCGCGGGCGTCCTGCAGCGTGGACGGTGGCAGGCCCGCCCGGTTCCGGGTGTAGGCGAGGATGTCGTCGGTGCTGGTTTTCGGCACGACGCCGACCGCAGCCGCCACGGCGAGGAACTCGTCGAGCATCGCTTTCGCGACCGTCCGGGTCTCCGGAAACATCACGACCTGCTGCGGCGAGGACTGAGTGACCGTGCACAGCAGATTGAACACGCCGTTCGACAGCAGCTTCTGCCACTTGAAATCGCGGATCCGGTCCGTCGCGACGACGGGCAAACCAGCGGGTTCGAGCAGCGC
>MEQT01000172.1:5696-6808 GCA_001770325.1 Betaproteobacteria bacterium RIFCSPLOWO2_02_64_14 | reverse complement strand
CCCCAGCGCCGCATTCCACCTTGCCACATCTGCCGCCCCCGTGTTTCTTCGGCGCGATTTGCGGCAACGGGCCGATTACTTCGCTCACCCCTGGCCCCTCTCCCGGAGGGAGAGGGGAACGATGAGGGACGCGGTTCATCTTGATTTGCACTCCCGGGGACTATGTGCGACGGGCGCTTGTCCCCGGGCGCCATGCGCGCTATCGTGGCCCGCTTGAGGGAGTGATGACGGGAACCTCAATCTTGCGGTTCGGATCGGCCAACGCCCTGTGGGTCGCGCTGGGCGCAGCCGCCGCATGCCTGGTCGCGATCCCGTGCCTCGCGCGGGAGTCGGCGGCGTTTACCGTCTATCCCGTCAAGTCCATCCGCATCATCACGGCGTCCTCGCCGGGCGCGGCGGAGGACTTCTTCGCGCGCACGATCGGCGCGGAGTTGAGCGCGTTCTACGGGCAGGGCGTCGTCATAGTGAACCGCTCGGGGGCAGGGGGGCTGATCGGGAACGAGCTGGTGTCGAGGGCGAACGCCGACGGCTACACGCTCGGCATGGTCAGCGTGAGCCGCATCATCCGGGAACTCATGCACGAGCAGCCGCCGTATCGCGCGCTCGCCGACGTCGTCGGCGTCGCGCACGTCGCCTCCATCACCAACGTGCTGGCGGTGGCGACTTCGGTCCCGGTGCGCACGGCATCCCAGTTCGTCGCCTATGCGCGCCCCCGCTTCGGCGAACTCAACTATGCCTCGCTCGGCTTCGGCTCGGCGTCGCATCTCGCCGGCGAAGTCTTCACGCGCGCGGTCGGCATCGAAGCGGTGCACGTGCCGTTCAGGAATCTTTCCGACACTTTCATCGAGATGGTGCTCGGGCGCGTGCATTACGCCATCCAGACGCTGCCGGCGGTGCTGGGGCCGGTTCGGGATGGAAAGCTGCGCGCGCTCGCCGACGTCGTCGGCGTCGCGCACGTCGCCTCCATCACCAACGTGCTGGCGGTGGCGACTTCGGTCCCGGTGCGCACGGCATCCCAGTTCGTCGCCTATGCGCGCCCCCGCTTCGGCGAACTCAACTATGCCTCGCTCGGCTTCGGCTCGGCGTCGCATCTCGCCGGCGAAGTCTTCACG
>MEQT01000172.1:0-5684 GCA_001770325.1 Betaproteobacteria bacterium RIFCSPLOWO2_02_64_14 | reverse complement strand
CTCGGCGTCGCATCTCGCCGGCGAAGTCTTCACGCGCGCGGTCGGCATCGAAGCGGTGCACGTGCCGTTCAGGAATCTTTCCGACACTTTCACCGAGATGGTGCTCGGGCGTGTGCATTACGCCATCCAGACGCTGCCGGCGGTGCTGGGGCCGGTTCGGGATGGAAAGCTGCGCGCGCTCGCGGTGATGACGCCGCACCGCAGCTCGGCGCTGCCGGGCGTGCCCGCGATCGCCGAATTCGGCCTGCCCGAGGCGCAGTTCGACAGTTGGTCGGGCATCGTCGTGCCCAAGGGCACGGCGCGGCGCATCGTCGACCAACTGCACGGGGACATCGTGCTCACGCTGCGCAAGGCGCGGATGCGGGACTTGTTCATGCGCCAGGGGGCCGAGTCGATGCCGGAAACCACGCCCGACGGCTTCATGCGGCTGATGCAAAAAGAGTACCTGCGCTACCGGGCGCTCATCCGCCGCGAGCGCATCACCCCGCTTTAGCGAGAAAAGGGGTCGGGAGTCTTTTCGTGCCTGCGGTTTCGGGCGCTCATTCGCCACGGGCCGCGGGACGAACGGCGTGCATGCGCCAGGCGCGTGGTGAGAAGCAGGCAAATAGGGAGACGGACATGAAAACAGTCATCGCAATGGGTTTTGCTGCACTGCTCGCGGCTACGGGCGGCGGTCATGCGGCGCAGGGCGCTGCGGCGAACGATCCGGCGGCGGGCTATCCCGCACGGCCGATCCGGCTTATCGTGCCGTTCCCGCCCGGCGGCAGCAACGACATCCTGTCCCGCTACTTCGCCCAGTACCTCACGGAGCGCCTGGGCCGGCAGGTGATCGTCGACAACCGCGCCGGCGCCGACGGCATCATCGGCACCGAGCTCGCGGCGCGCTCGCAGCCCGATGGCTACACGCTGCTCTTCGCGTCGGCCGCGTTCGCCGTGAATGGCGCAACCCGGAAGGTGGCCTACGATCCGCTCAAGTCGTTTTCCTGGGTCGGGACGCTCGGGTTCGGCCCGAGCGTGCTCACGGTCGGCCCGGCGCTCAAGATTGGTTCGGCGAAGGAGCTGATCGCCCACGGCCGGGCCAACCCCGGCAAGCTGACGATGGCCACCTCGGGCGGCTACGCGCATTTCGCGAGCGAACTCTTCAACCATCTCTCCGGAATGAAAATGCTGGTCGTGATCTACAAGGGCGGATTTCCCGCGCTGGTGGACGTGATGGGCGGGCAGGCGCACGTCAACCTCGGCTCGCTGATTCAGACGCTGCCGCACCTCCAGGGCGGCAGGCTCAAAGCGCTTGCCACCAGCGGATCGAAACGCGCCGGCGCCGCGCCCGATCTTCCGACCATCGCCGAATCCGGCGTGACGGGCTTCGAAGCCAATAATTGGTGGGCTATCGCCGCGCCCGCCGGCACGCCCTCCGCAGCGATCGGGAAGTTGAGCGCCGAGCTGACGCGCTACCTCAAGCTGCCTGAAACCATGAAGCGCTTCCAGGCGGAAGGCGTCGAGGCGGAGATCCGCACGCCCGCCGAAGTGCACAAGATGGTGCCGGTCGAGATCGCGAAGTGGAAGAACGTCGCAAAAGTCGCCAACATCCGCAACTAAAAAGGGGTCGGGAGTCTTTATCGGAATCCGCGCGCAGTGACAGGGCGTTCGCGCGACCGGCTCAGTTCGGTCTGCCTCGGATGTATACTGCCAGCCCACCCCGCCACAACGCACGGAGGAAGCCATGCCCGAGCTGCCAAAGTTCGAACTGAGCCATATCGGCCTCTTTGTGACCGACATGGACCGGATGCGCGATTTCTACACCCGGCTCCTCGGTTTCAAGGTGATGGATGCGGGTGAGTTGAAGAACGGTCTTCGCCTCACGTTCCTCAGCAAGGACCCGAAGGACCACCATCAAATCGTGCTGGTTACCGGGCGCGAGAAGGGCACGCGCTCCACCGTCAACCAGATCACGTTCCGCGTCGCCTCGATCAAGGAAGTGAGGGCAATGCACGATCTGGTGGTTGCCAACCAAGTGGACGGCGTCGATCCCGTGGACCACGGCAACGCGTGGTCGGTCTACTTCATGGATCCCGAGGGCAACCGCATCGAGTTCTTCTGCGACACGCCGTGGTATACCGCACAGCCACACCGCGTGGCGCTGGACTTCTCGCTCTCCGACAAGGAGATCGAGGAGGCGACGCACAACAGAATCGCCGGTGATCCGAGCACGGTTCCGTTCGCGCAGTGGCGCGACCAAAAGCGCCGCGAACTGGAAAAGGGGTCGGGAGTCTTTTCCTAAGACGGGAATCTTTTCCCAAGCGGAGAAGGTGTCCGGCACTTTTTTCGGTCTAAAGGGGTCTGAGCTGACCCCTTTTTCCTTGATACTTTTGATTCTCAAAGGTCTGGGGAACCTACTTTCAGGCCGGGACTCTGAACACATTCATCATTCGCCCCCCGAGGCGACGGCTGTCCGCGCCCGGGCCGATACCACCCGATGTGACGAGGAACATCTGACATGCAGGAGATCCTGGACTACCTGAAAGGCGGCGGCGAGCGGCTCGATTCGGAGATCGCCGCGGCAACCGGCCTCTCGCTTGCGAAAGTGCGCAGGCGCGTGAAAGACCTGCAGGCGCGGGGGGCCGTGATGGTGTGCCGGTCGATCCGGTACAAGGACGGCAAGGAGATCGATGCGGTGCTCTGTCGTGTCGCGGGATACATTCCGCCTGCCGCCCCCGGCAGGAAATCCAAAGCGCACGCCCCCGCGAAGGCGGCTTCGGCCGACTGATCCCGAGGCGCTGGCTACTCGGGGTGTATGCCGGCGCGCTGTAATCCAATTTCGCCGGATTTCGGCTAAGTGCTTAGCCGCAGATCGGCCCACACCCCCGCGTGGTCCGAAGGGTAGAGTGACGGATCCGCGGCGCTGCCCTTGTTGAAGCACACCTCGCTCGCCACCACCTCAAGCGGCCCGTCGATCCAGACGAAGTCGATGCAGCGGTCCATGCGCGGCCAGTAGGGATGCGTGACGTTGCCCGCGTCGTCCGCGAGCGGGGTGAAGGCCGTCGGCGCGGTTTGCGTGGGACGGAAGCGCGTCGCCATCAATGCGGCCGACGGTTTGTCGAGCGTGGCATTGAAATCCCCGCAGACGATCCGGCCCACAGCATCGCTGCGGCTCTCGATCCACGCAAGCAACTGCTGCGCCTGGAAAAGCCGCAGCGATTCGTCCCCGCGCGACATGTACTGGTGCGTGACATAGACATCCACGGCGTGCTCTCCTGCCTTGACGCGCGCCACCAGCGCTACCATGTCGCGCGTTCGATAATCAAGGTTGCCGGTTTCCGCAATGGGCAGCCGGGTGAGCAGCGCTTCGCCTTCCACGGCGGAAAGCCCGCTGACGCGCGTCTGCTGCACCAGCGCGTAATCCCGCCCGCAGCGCTCCCGCATCGCCTTCTGTATCCAGCGCGCCGTCTGCAACGGGATGCAGACTTCGTTCATCGCGAAGAGATCGGGATCGATGGCGGCAAGCTGTTCGATGATCAGTTCGCGCCTCTTCTCCCAGCGCTTGTGATCCTGCTCCATGTTGAGCGTTGCAACGCGTAGTTTCATCACGGTTTTCTCCCGGTTCAGGTGAGGATCTCCGAATTACTGTATCATTCGGCCCCCGACGCGACGGCTGTCTACGCCTGCGCCGCCCCACCGACTGTGATGAGGAGCATCTGCCATGCAAGCAATCCTGGACTACCTGAAAAATACCGGCGAGCAGCTCGATTCGGAGATCGCCGCCGCGACAGGCCTCTCGCTTGCGAACGTGCGCCTGGGCGTGACCGACCTCAAGGCGCGGGGCGAAATCATGGTGTGCCGGTCGATTCGCTACAAGGACGGCAAGGAGGTCGACGGGATGCTCTGCCGCATATCGGGATATATTCCGCCTGCCGCGCCCGGCAGGAAATCAAAAGCGTATACGCAGGCGAAAAGCCGTTCGACCGACTGATCCCGTAACGTCCGGAGGACACCATGCTTCGCATTTACGGCTCCGCCAAATCCCGTACCGTGCGCGTACTGTGGATGGTGGGCGAACTCGGAATTTCCTACGATCACAAGGACTGGCTGCCGCGCGCGCCCGAAACGAAGACGCCGGAATACCGCGCGCTCAATCCCAACGGCCGCGTGCCCACGATCGACGACGACGGCTTCATCCTCACGGAGTCGATGGCGATCAATCTGTATCTTTCGAAGAAGCACAAGAGCCCGCTTTATCCCCCGGACCCCAGGCACGAGGCGCTCGCCTGGCAGTGGAGCCTGTGGGAGACGGACCGCCTCGACCGCCAGCTCGTCAACTACATGCGGCACACGAAAGAATATCCCGAAGCCCAACGCAAGCCGGAGATCGCCGCGGAGATGTGGAATGAGGTCACGGCCTCGTTCGACGTGCTGGAGACCGCGCTCGCGAAATCCGAGTGGCTCGCCGGCCCGTCTTTCTCGGTGGGCGATCTCAACGTCGCCGCGGCGCTCCTGCGCGCGCTCACGCTCGATCTCGCGAAATGGCCGAAGCTCGAGGCGTGGCTCACCCGCTGCTGGGAGCGTCCGCCCGCGAAGAGGGCGCGCGCGATGCGCGAGAAGCCGTGACCGTTGGGATGCGGCGCTGCGCTTATCCCAACCTACGAAATTGTCGTGGCTGCAGGTTGGGGTGAGCCACGCGAACCCCAACGATCAATTGACGGAGCGATGCCGCGGCGGGCGCGATTGGCTAATGGACGATGTAGCCGCCGTCCATGACGAGCGCGTGGCCCACGACGTAGCCCGCGTCCTTCGACACCAGAAACGCAACCACGCCGGCGACTTCCTCCACGGTGCCGAAGCGCCCGAGCGGGACGTCGCGCGCGCGCTGCTCCAGCTCGCCCGGATTGCGGCCCGCGAGGAAGCCCTCGGTTGAGACGGGTCCGGGACAGACGGCATTGACGGAAATGCCGTCCTTCGAGAGCTCCAGCGCCATGGAACGCGTGAGCTGGATGAGCCCCCCTTTGGTGACGTTGTAGACGGAGCCGTAGCGCGAGGCGACCAGCCCGAGCTGGCTCGCCATGTGGATCACGTGCCCGCCGCCCTGCGCGCGCATGATGGGCACCACCGCCTGGCTCGCGAAAAACGGCGCGCGCAGGTTGATCGCCACCACGCGCTCGAACTCCTCGTGCGAGAACCCGCCGAACGGCTTGCGCACGCGGATGCCGGCGTTGTTCACCAGGATGTCGATGCGGCCCATGCGCTGGTGAGCCGCGGCCACCATCGCCTCGGGCGCGTCCGGGCGCACCAGATCGTGCAGGCCCCAGGCCGCATCCGGCGCGCCGGCCTTGCGGCAGGCCGCAGCCGCTTCCTCGAGTTCTGCCGCGGTGCCGTCGGCCGCCAGGTAGATCGCGGCCCCTCCCGCAGCAAGCCGCAGGGCGACCGCCCGGCCGATGCCGCGCGACGCTCCGGTGATCAGAGCGGCCTTGCCGTCGAGTTGACCCATCGCCCGCTCCCGCGGAATCTCATTGACCGAATTGTCGCCGGGCTCCGGAGATCAATAGGAAAATGAATCTCCGGCGCAGCCCCATTCTCCCTCACCCTCGGTCCCTCTCCCGGAGGGCTGATCTTTACCCACATCTTTTTGGAGCACAAGGGGGCTCGTGATTTCTGGGCGGGGTTGCGTGGTTACGGTTTGCTAGTTTCTA
>MEQT01000171.1:6898-8104 GCA_001770325.1 Betaproteobacteria bacterium RIFCSPLOWO2_02_64_14 | reverse complement strand
ACCTCCCGCGCATTGAGGCCCACGGGTTTTTCGATCAGGAACGGATAGCCCTCGTCGAGGAGGTGATGGGCGACCCCGGCCATGTCGCTGTGACGTCCCAGCGCGACGACGAAATCCGGCCGGGTCTTCGCGAGCATGTCCCGATGATCGGTGAAGGCCGGCGGCCCGCCCAACTGCGCGGCGCGCTGCGCGGCCATCGCCGCATCCGGGTCCTGGACGCCCACGAGCCGCACCTCCGGCATGCCCGCGAGTGTCTTGAGATACGCGGCGTCGAACAGGGAGTGCCAATGCCCGACCCCGATCGCGGCAATCCGGACGGGCAACGCGGCAGTCCCCTACCCGGTTACTCGACCCGGATGTTCGCCGCCTTGATCACCTTGGCGTATTTCGCGATCTCCCGCTTGAGCAGCGCCGCCAGCTCCTCGGGGCTGCTGGCGACGGCATCGAGCGCCTCGCGCGGATAGAATGCCTTGACCTCCGGCGTATTGAGCGCCTTCTTGATCTCCGAGTTCAGCTTGTCCACGATCGGTTTCGGCGTGCCCTTGGGGTAGAACATCGCGTACCAGTTGCCGGACTCGAAACCGGGGTACGTCGAGTTCATCGTCGGCAGATCCGGCATCGCAGGAGAGCGCTTCGGCGTCGTCACCGCGAGGCCTCTTGCCCTGCCAGACCGCAGGTGCGGCATGATCGAGGGCGCGGTGACGAAGGCGTAATCGAGCTCGCCCGAGATCAACGCGATGACCGCCGGCCCGCCGCCCCGGTAGGTGACCACGGTGGACTTGATCCCGACGGTCTGGTTGAACATATGGGCGCTCAGATGGGCAGTGCTACCCACGGTATTGCCGCCCGCGTTCAGGCTCGTGGGCGCGCGCTTGGCGAGCGCCGTCAGCTCTTTCACCGACTTCACCGGCACGCTCGGGTGCGCCACCAGGACCAGCGGCGTCGAGGAGATCCAGCTCACCGGCACGAGGTCGTTGTACACGTTGAATTTCATCTGCTTCGCGCGCAGCGTTGCGACCACCGAGATGCTGCCGGAGGTGAAGAGGATGGTGTTGCCGTCCGGCGTGGAATCCACGGCGAGCTGGGCTGCAATCAGGCCGCTTGCGCCGGTGCGGTTGTCGATGATGAAATTCTGTCCCGTGCTCTTCTGAAACGCGACCGACAACAGCCGGGCCTGGATGTCCGTCCCCCCGCCCGGCGGAAACG
>MEQT01000171.1:5711-6867 GCA_001770325.1 Betaproteobacteria bacterium RIFCSPLOWO2_02_64_14 | reverse complement strand
CTGCTGGGCGGCGGCCGGCATGGGATTCACGACCCAGATCGCGGCGAGCGCCGCTGCTGCAAATGCTTCCTTTCTCATTTATATCTCCTCGAAATGTAAGACGAGCTTGTTATTCTCCCCTCAAAGAATACCATACCGTAAACAGCATCCGCCGCCAAGTTCCGCTACTGCGAGTGTACGACGGTCTCCGAAGCGTTTGCGGCTGGCAAGCGTTCCCAGCGTTGACAACTGAAGATCACAGCACGCATACTGCTGCCGGCAAGAAGGATACTCGCGGGAGCGATGCCGGATCGCCCGATCGAATCCGGCTCCCGCGCGGCACGGCAACCAGGCTACACACGAAATCAGCATTCCGGCGGCCAAGATCAGGTTTAAGATCTTGTCGAATGGGACGGGCGGGCGCTCATGCCCGACCCCTGGGCCCCGAGAGGGGCACCAAGTGCAACCGAGGAGGTATCTATGGCTCGTATGCTGCTTGCAGGATTTCTGGCCGTCTTGCCATTGGCGGGCAATGTCGCCGCCCAGGAGGCGTATCCCACCCGTGCGGTGACGATCGTGTCGCCGTATCCGCCGGGAGGCGCGGCCGACCTCACCGCCCGGCCCTTCGCTCCGGCCCTGGAGCGGGTCTTGAAACAGCCCGTGGTCGTGGTCAACCGGGTGGGTGCCGGCGGCGCCGTGGGCACGCAGTTCGTGTCGATGGCCGCCCCCGACGGCTACACTCTGATCATGACCGTGTTCTCGATCTCTACCATCCCCGAAGCGGATCGCGTGGCGGGCCGCAAGCCGCGCTTCACCCGGGACCAGTTCGTGCCTATCGCCCGCATCAACGCCGACCCCACGCTCTTGATCGTGCACCCGAGCACACCGTGGAAGAGCGTGAAGGATCTGGTAAACGACGCCAAGAAGCGCCCGAACGACATCATCTACGTGTCCGCCGGGCCCTACACGGTAGCCCATATGGCGATGGAGGTGTTTCAGCAGGCTGCCGGAGTCAAGATGCGCCACCTGCCTACCACCGGGGGCGGGCCTGCAATGACCGCGCTCCTGGGCGGGCATGCATTTGTGTCGTCATTGTCCACTGGAGCGGTCACACCGCAGGCGAAGGCGGGGAAACTTCGGGTGCTGGCAAATTCGGGCGCCAAAAGACTCGCCGCCT
>MEQT01000171.1:0-5703 GCA_001770325.1 Betaproteobacteria bacterium RIFCSPLOWO2_02_64_14 | reverse complement strand
GGCGGTCAAGCAGGCGGTATCTGACCCCGAGTTCGTGAATGCGTCCATGAAGATGCAAATGGCGCCCGATTACCTGGACGCGGTCGCGTTCAAGAAATGGTGGGACAACGATACCGAGAGGCTCGCTGCCGCCATTCGGCGCATTCCGCAACCTAAGTAAGTCCAGTTGACGGGGTGCCCCGCGCGTGTTCCGAAGGATCGGCTGTGCGATCTCCGACCATTGACCAGGTGGCGGGATCGGTTTTCGCCGCGTTTTCGCTCCTGGTTCTCTGGGAGTCCCGCAAGATCCCATTCGGTTTTCTGGCCGAACCCGGACCGGGCGCGGTGCCCGCGATCCTGGCCTTCATTCTGTTGGCGTGCAGCATTGCAGTGGTCATCGGGGGACGCTCGGGCAAACGGGTGGCCGAGTTGCAGTGGACGGAGTGGCGGCACGCGGTGGCCATCCTGGGGATGTGTGCATTCATGGCCCTTGCGCTCGAACGCCTCGGATACCGCCTCTCGATTTTCATCGCCCTGCTGGCGTTGGTGAGCATCGCCGAGAAGAAGGGATGGATCGCGGGGATCGTTTTCGCCGGCTGCTTCTCCTTCGGCAGCCACTACATTTTCGGCACGCTGCTGCGGTTGCCCCTGCCGCAGGGTCCGTTCGGGCTGTAGGCCGCGCCCTCCCGGCTCCATGGGAAACGGCAGGTCGCGCGCGCGTAACAGAAGGGCCTGCCGGGAGCACACCTGATGATCGAGACGCTGCACAGCCTGTCGCTCGGCTTCGCCACCGCCATGGCGCCGGACGTGCTCCTGTACGCGTTCGTGGGCTGCCTGGTGGGGACCCTGGTGGGAGTGCTCCCGGGCGTGGGGCCCCTCGCGGGAATCAGCCTGCTCCTGCCCGTGACCTACGGGTTGAACCCGACCAGCGCCATAGTCATGCTGGCCGGCATCTACTATGGGGCGATGTATGGCGGATCGACCACCTCCATCCTCATGCGCATTCCCGGCGAGGCTGCGTCGGTCATGACGTGTATCGACGGCTATGCCATGACGCAGAAGGGACGGGGAGGCGCCGCGCTGGCCGTGGCCGCGATGGGTTCGTTCGTGGCTGGGACCTTGAGCATCGTCGCCCTCATGCTGCTGGCGCCGCCGCTCGCTGAATTCGCCCTGCGCTTCGGTCCGCCGGAGAATTTCGCGCTGCTGGTCCTGGGGCTGCTCGTGCTCGCGTACATGAGCAGCGGTCCGATGACGAGGTCGCTGACCATGGCGGCGCTCGGACTGCTGCTGGGCATGGTGGGCATGGACACGATGACGGGCCTGTTCCGATTCGAGTACGGGCTCTCCGAGTTGGGCGACGGCATCGGCATCGTGCCGGTGGCGGTCGGACTGTTCGGGATCTCCGAAATCCTGCTCTCGGCGGGGCAGGACACCAAGCGCGACATCCGCACGCCCCGCCTTCGAGAACTGTTGCCCACCCGGCGGGAATGGCGGGAGAGCGCCGCGCCCATCGGCCGGGGAACCGTGCTGGGATTTCTCATTGGAATCATCCCGGGGCCGGGCCACATCATCTCGTCCTTTGTTTCGTACTCCGTCGAGCGGCGCCTCTCCAAACATCCCGAGCGCTTCGGCCATGGCGCCGTCGAGGGCGTCGCCGGCCCCGAGTCGGCCAACAATTCGGCCACGACCGGCGCATTCGTGCCCATGCTTGCCCTGGGCCTGCCGTCGGGCGCCGTCCCGGCAATCATGCTGGCGGCGATGATGATCCACGGCATCGCCCCCGGCCCCATGCTCATCCAGGAGCAGCCGCAGCTTTTCTGGGGAGTCATCGCGAGCATGTACGTGGGCAACGTCGTGCTGCTCATCCTGAACCTGCCGCTGGTCGGGCTCTTCGTGAATATCCTGCGCATCCCGTATTCGTATCTGTACCCATCGCTTCTGGCATTTGCCACGCTCGGCGTGTACGCGGTGAACAACAGCGTCGTGGACGTGTGGATCATGACCGGCGCCGGCCTTGTCGGCTACGTCCTGCGGAAGCTCGAATACGAGATCGCCCCGATCATCCTCGGCCTGGTCCTCGCCCCCATGCTCGAGCTCAATTTCCGGCAGTCGCTTGCCATGTCGGCGGGAAGCTACAGCATCCTCTTCGAACGCCCCATCGCGGGCACCATGCTGGCGGTTGGGCTCCTGCTCCTGTTCCTGGGCATGCGCCCGATCCTGATGCAGGCTCTCAAGTGGCGGGGCGATGCCGGGCTCGAACCGGCTGCCAGCGGGGAACGGAAAGAAAATCCATGACATGAACTGAAAAGCAAGGATCTCAGTTCCGCGACAACCGTTACCTGTTCGATCTTCTTTGCAGCAATGGCACGAGCTGCGACATCGACGTCATCTCCTCCATCCGGGCGACAGTGTGTATCACGTGCTCCGCTTGATCCCCCGGCAGTGAGACTGCCAGGCGGCGGAATTTAGCTTCCATCACTTCATCGCTGAAAGGCGACATCTCCGTCCCTCTTGCGTCCTCCTGCTCCCCTTCGAGCAATCGCCCGCCCTTGAGCCTCACCTCCACCCGGGCCATCTGCGGGTGAGATTCGTCCGCCACCACGTACGCCTGCAGCTTGTCGGCCACGGAGAGCACCTCCGGGTCCTGCCACAGTGCGCGGTCGATGTACAGCTCCAGATCGTTGCTCCCCTTTACCAGCAGCAGGCCCAGGCTGAAGCCCAGACTTGCCTGCGCGGTCATGACGTCGTGAGGTCGCGTAACCGTCGTCACGTGCGTCACCGAAAATTCAGGCATGCCCACCCTGATGCATTCGACATCCCGGTAATCGAATGAGTGCTTCTTCATCAGGTCGTTGACGATATCCAGGGCCGCATGGCAGGAGCCGATGGTGGGATAGATACGAAACCGGCAACGCGTGATGCAATAGGGCCGGCCGATTTGGGAAAGCGGCAGCTCAGGGGCCACTTCCCCGCCGCCGAACGAGGCGAATATGCCGCGGCGTCCCTCGAATACGGTAAGCGGCCCGGTAAGCCCCTCCTTCGCCAGGTAGGCCGACTGTATGCCGCTGCGCAGGGCGATCGCCCCATGAATGCGCTTGACCTCGCCCCCGGCCTGGTCATATTCCAGTATGGATGAGGCGTGGCTGCCCGCGATGGCGAACGCATGGGCTTGTTGCTCGGCGTCGAGCCCCAGCAGTTTACCCGCCGCGGCGGCGGCGCTGAATACGCCCAGCAGCCCCTGCGGATGAAAATGGCGCTGAGAGGCCGGCTTGAACAGCGCCATGCCGAGACGGCCCTGCACCTCGTAGCCCGCCACCATGGCGGCGATAAGGCTGCGCCCGGTGGATCCCAGCTTTTCTCCCAACGCCTGAAGCGTGGGAATGACGATGACGCCGGTATGCGCGCTCCCGTACGATCCGTGATGCTGGAGCTCGCAACTGTAGCTGAAGGTTGAATTCACATAGGCCGCATAAGGGGCGCCAAGACGGTCCCCGTGGTAGGTGACGGTGGCTTCCTCGTTGCCCCCGACCGAACGGACATAGCGATACACCGGCTGGACCCACGGCAAAGTCGCCCCCCGAACCTGCACGCCCAGCGTATCCAGCATGCAGCGCTTAGCCTCGCGCACCGCCTCCGGCGAAAGGTCCTCGAACTGCAAGCCGACCACCCAGCGTGCCAGGGCGCCGGCGATGGTTGCTCCAGGTCGTTCACCTCCGGGGCGCATTTGTTCCGATCCTCCACTGGAAATTGCTTGCGGGCATGCCGAGTGTATTTGACTCCGCGCTCGCGGACGTTTGATCCACATCAAGAACGCTCTCGTGCGACCAGCTCCGCGCGGCTGCAGTCTGATATTCTCCCCGGTATCGGGACGCAGTGATGGCGGATGCCGAAACAGCAATGAAGATACAGCCGCGATGGCGCCGCGCAATCGCAGTGGCGCTTACCGCCGCGTGGACAGCTAGCGGCGGCGGAGGCATTTTTGCCCAGGGTTATCCGAGCAAGCCGGTCAGGGTCGTGATTGGGGCCTCGCCTGGCAGCAACACGGATTTTTTCTTCCGCGTGGTTGCGCCATCGATGAGCGCCACGCTCGGACAACAGCTCGTTGCCGACTACCGCGCCGGGGCGGGCGGGACCGTGGGCGCGGCCACCACGGCCAAAAGCAGCCCCGATGGCTACGTGATCAGCTTCCTCAGTTCCGGCTTCGTTATACAGCCGGCCATGGTGAAGAGTCTGCCGTACGACGCCCTGCGGGACTTTACGCCGCTCGGATTGATCGTCGATGTGCCGCAGGGTCTGGTGACTCACCCGTCGCTGCCCGCGAGGAACCTGAAAGAATTGATCGCGTTGGCGCGGGCACGGCCAGGCCAGCTCAATCACGGGAGCGCCGGAACGGGCACCAATAACCATCTGGCCGGAGTCCTCTTCAATCTGCTGGCCAAGGTCAACGTCGTGCACATTCCCTACAAGAGCACGCCTCCCCTGTTGATCGACCTGATAAGCGGCCGGATCGAGATGTCGTTCCCGAGCATCCCCGGCGCCATGGCGCACTCGCGCACCGGCAGATTGCGCATGCTCGCGCAGACCGGCAGGGTGCGCTCGGCAACGGCGGCGGATGTTCCAACCATGCAGGAGGCGGGCCTCCCCGGCTTTTCCATAAACAGTGGATTTGGCTTCGCGGGCCCGGCGAATCTTCCGAAACCCATCGTCGAGAGGCTGAACGCGGCGCTGGTGAACGCCGTTCAGGAGCCGGCCAACCGCAAGATGCTGCTCGAGAGCGGCGCCGACCCGGTGGGCAGCACGCCCGAGGAACATGCAGCGTTCAACCGGTCGCAGGTCGCCCGCTGGCTGAAGGTGGCGGCGGAAGCGGGAATCAAGCCGGAATGACAGGCGCGACGGCTGTCGCCTGAGCGCCGGGCAGAATGAGCGGATACCGCCCGCTCCCGGTATCGGTGCTTCTTGATCCTAGAAAAAGCAATTAGACGCCGATGGACGCCGAAAAATCAAAGCGGGGCGATGGGTCATGCCAATCACCCGCAAGGTGAATGAGGCGGCTCCCGCAAGACACTGTTGAGTGGTGTTCATCGGCGTCTATCGGCGTGCATCGGCGGCTCAACTACCGTTCTTGGGTTGATACGGCGTTTACCTGTATTTCGCCTGCACGGCATCCCACCCATCCGCTCCGACCACGCGCCACATTTCGGGTATCGAGATGTCGCCGAGGGGAACCGGGTGCGTGCGCGTATCGCGCGCTTCCTTGAGTATCTGCCGGCAACTGCCGATGATATGCATGAGCAGCAGGCCGGGGAGTATGGCGATGCGATAGCCCATGTCTTCCACCTGCCGCAGGTCCGGCACCGGGCTTTTTCCCCCGCGCGTGACATTGAGCAGGCACGGCCCGTGTATCAGGCGCGGGATCTGTTCGGTTTCCTGCACCGACTGCTGCGCCTCGAAGAAGGCGACATCGGCGCCGGCATCGAGCGCCGCATTCAGGCGGTCGATCGACTCGTTGAAGCCCGCGACGCTGCGCGCATCGGTGCGCGCGACGATCAGCGTGTCCGGGTCGCGCCGTGCCGCGACCGCCGCCCGAATCCGCGTCAGGAATTCCTTCAGCGGAACGATTTCCTTGCCTTCCAGATGCCCGCAGCGCTTGGGAAAGCCCTGGTCCTCGATCTGGATCGCCGCGATCCCCCGCAATTCATATTCGCGCATGGTGCGCGTGACGTT
>MEQT01000170.1 GCA_001770325.1 Betaproteobacteria bacterium RIFCSPLOWO2_02_64_14 | reverse complement strand
TCATTGGCCTTGGGCACGATGAAGTGGCTGACCCAGTGCGGGCGCCCGGTGTCGGGTGCGCGCAGGATGTAAACGTCGAGTTTGGTGATCTTCATGTGTCACATTTTACCGCGTAGGCTGCGTGCAGCGACGCACGCGAGTGGCCTACTTGGCGCCAGCCTTCCGCTCGCTTACGCCGCTCGCAGCAGGAACTCGACCTTGACGGCGTCGAAGGGGAACTCGATGCGTCTATCGGGAGAGCGGGTCAGCACGCCTGCCTTCAGGAGCGCGGATACATCACCGTGAACGGCCTTCACATCACGTCCAACCAGACGCGCGGCTTCACGGATGGACACTGGCCCGGCGCCGCGCAGGGCCTTGAGCAGTTCCCAGCGTTTCGCGGTCAGCACTTCCCAGAGCAGCTCAGGGGTCGCAAAGCTGATGCGCGCCGTGCGTTCCGCGCGTCGTGACTTCATGGCGCGTGCGGCATCGGCCAGTGTTTCCCTGAGGGAGCGTACTTCAAGAACGACCGTATTCACGATTCCACCTCGCGACGTCGGCTTCAAAATCGGCCATCAGCTGATCGGGCGTAGAGAAGGCGTAAGGTTTCTCCGTTGCTTCGGTGTGCCGGTGATCGCCCTTGCCGCGCTCGTTGTCATACCGCAAAACGCATCGCTCCTCGACCACGTAGGCAAGGCGGTACCTGAACAGGTGCGTTGAGGGCGCAACCGGCTCCGGGACACGCCAGATCACCACTTCGACGAATGCGTCGGCAGCGAGTACCACCCGGCGTCGAACCAGGGCAACAGCCTGCATGTTGGAGAGAATACCAACAGTCGACCCATGTTGTCAATTACTCCAACATTTCATGGATCACCGTCCAAGTACCGGTTGCTCCGCTTGGCGCACGAAAGGGAAAGTGAACCCAGGGAAAGTGAAACCGGTCCATTTTTTTGTACGGGGTTGGAGGCGGCAGACGATGGATTCAGAACGATGACCTCGGACCGCTGAAACTCGGCAGGCTTAACGAGCGCCACAGTGCAAAACTGTGTAACCAATGTCCCACGACGTATTGTTACCTATGTCCCCGGCCGGTCAATCTGTCAATTCCGGCCCTCTCCGTTGGTAACCCCGAGCGCTTGCAGGAGTGACTGCTTGCCGTTTGCCACGAAGAATGGAGATTTGCTCTCCTCTTGGTGCTGGGCGCACCAGAGCAGGCCTTCGCAAAACTCGCCAAACGCTTGCGGTTTACCTTCTGTTTCGACACCGATGTGCCTGAAAACGTCGGATTTGGTAAGAAAGTAAGATCGACCAGTCTTAGGGTCAAGAATTAACGCGCCGAACAGTGCTTGATGGATTGCGATGCGACACCAAGCGTCTCCAGCAGACTCCCGCGTCAACGCCGTAATTCCGATCACAGGTAGGTAATTGAGTAGCGCGGCGGTGGCTTCGTTTAGGTCGCGTCGACCATCATCGGCATTTCGTTTACCTTGGAAAAAAGCTTCACGCGCTCAACCAAAACATTGGAGAGAAGTAGATGCTCGGTCAACTCCGGGTGCAGTTGTCTCAGAGCAAAATAGCTTGTGAGGTGAGCTTCGACTACCGCCTCACCGAGGGCCTTGGTATTGAAGATGCCCTGTATGTTCTTGAAGAAGCCCATGCGAATCGCCTCCTTGCTTCCCGGAGCGCCTAACTTGAAATCAAACGCGTGCGGAAAATGCTAAACCCACATACAGGCAGATACAAGCATCTGCCCGTATATATCTCAATCTGCCGGCATATATCCGGATGCATATGCCCCGCGAGTCTCGGGTCACCGGTCACGCACCACCAGTCACCGGTCACGCACTTTCAGTCACGCCTCACCGCGTTAGCTCTTCGCGCAGCCAGCGCCACGCTGCGGGCGCCCACTCGCGCTCGTTCTTCGCGGCGATGTGGCCGTCGTCGGCATAGACGCGCGCGACGCGGCCGGTCGGCGGGCCGCTTTCCAGCAGGAGATAGATGTTGCCGATCGGCGTGAGATGGTCGACCTTGCCGTTCACGAGGTACATCGGCATGGTGAGCTTCTCCAGCAGGCCGTTGTCCTTCAGCGACCAGCGCAGGAACTCCTTGCGCTGCTCCTCCTCGCTCACCTCGTGCGGCGCGGGCCGCGTGCCGCGCGGGCCGAACCAGTTCATCTTCGCGCTCTCGGCCGCGACCCGGCGCCACTCCGCTCGCTCCTCCGGCGTGCCCCAGTAGCCCGCGCCGCCGGGGGCACAGGAGATGAGACCCTTAATGCGTGAGTCAGTCGCCGCGAGCCGCATCACCCACAAACCGCCGCGCGAGACGCCGAATGCGCCCAGCCGGTTGCCGTCGATCTCGGGGCGGGAGGACAGCACATCGAGCGCGGCCTGCCACGCGACGACCGACTCCGGCGCGTGCGGGAATGATGTCTGCCCGGTGCCTGGTGCATCGACCACCAGTGCCGCCATTCCTTCGCCGAGCGCGCCCTCGGCGTACTTCTCGCGATCTTCCTTGTACATGTCGGCACCGCACATCACGAGCACCGCCGGCACGCGATTCGAAGGTGACGCATTGGGCGGTGTGCGCAGAAACCCGACGGCTTCCATGCCGTTGCGTGTGACGCGTATCGTCTCCGGCGGACGATCGAGGAGCGCCGCCGCCTTGCGGAAGCATTCGAGGTAGCGTTCGTAGGCCTCGCGCTTGAGCGCTGACATCTGGGGCGGACATCTCGGTGAGCCCGAGTGATAGGGCGCGGGGAAACGCGCGAGGCTGTAATAGGTCTTTGCCTCCAGGAATAGACGCCGCGCTCCAACTCGGTCGCCGCGCGCGAGCGCCGCTTCGGCCTGCTTTTCCAGCGGCGCCGCCACCGCACTCCACGCCGGCACCCAGTCCTCGTCCTCCGTGCCCTTCAGTTTCGCGACCGTGTCGAGCATCGGCTGCAGATCGTCGAGCAGGTTGAACCAGCGGCGATAGAAACCGCCGATCGCGACGATCATCGGGTCCTCGTCCGGACGCACCGGTAGCTTCGCCAGCACCGCGGCCTTGTCCTTCATCACTGCTGCCATTGAAACCTCCCGGGAAAAGCCGAAACATACGGCGGGGCGCACTGGCTGTAAAGAACTCCGGTGCCGGGCGCTCCCGCGGCCCGCATTCCATGCTATGTTTAAAATTCCTTCTTCCGCTTGCGGCGGAAGGTTGGGATGGGGGCGAAGCCGCGGTACACCTGCCCCCTCCCCAACCCTCCCCCGCGGACATCGTCCGCAAGGGAGGGAGCTTACGTTTGTGGATGCCTCTGCCAAAGGGGGATAAGGAATGCCGAGGGTCGCGGTTGCGGGTGGCGAGATTTACTACGAGGAAGCCGGGCGAGGGCATCCGCTCGTTTTCATCAGCGGGTTGAACGGCGTCGGGCGCTACTGGACGCCGCAGGTTCCGGTGTTCAGTGCGCACTATCGCGTCGTCACCTACGACCAGCGCGGCACCGGCGCGAGCGACCGCCTGCAACGCGAGTTTTCAGTCGATCAGATGGCCGCCGAGACGATTGCACTCATGGACGCGCTGAAAATCGAGCGTGCGCACATCGTCGGCATGTCCACCGGCGGCGCGATCGGCCAGATACTCGCGATCGACCATCCGCAGCGCGTGGCGCGGCTGGCGCTGTGCAGCACGTGGACGCACTGCGATCCCTGGTTCCGGCGGCTTTTCGAAGCGCGGCGCGCGATGTATCAGCAGGCCGGGACTGAACTGCACGCGATGTTCCATCCGCTTTTTCTCTATTCGCCCGACTACGTCATTGCCCATGATGCCGAGATCGACGAAGAACAGCGCAAGGCCGTTGCGGGCGCGCCGCCGGTGGAGGTGTCTGTGGCGCGCATCAACGCGTTGCTCAAATTCGACCGCCGCGCGGGGCTCTCGCGCATCACAGCGCCGACGCTAGTAACCGCGTCAGACGATGACTTCATCACGCCGCGTTACTTCTCGGAAGCGCTCGCCCGCGCGATCCCCGGAGCGAAGCTGGTGATCCGGCGCGGCGGCGGGCATTCGTCCACCAAGACCCGCGCCGAAGAATTCAACCGCGACCTGCTCGAGTTCCTCGCGGCTGGCGCGTGACCACGAAGGCGTCGCCCGCGTGGCGGGCCGCCGGCCATGCGGCATTTCTGCAATTTCGATTCAACCGTGCGATACCAAGGGGAATGGTCAATCCCTTTATTGCAGGACGCGGTGATCGACCATGATGCAGCGGTCCTGCACGACCTGGATGCCCGCTGCGGCGAGTTCTAACGCCGCCTGGACGCCTGCGCCCCGGTTTTGATGCCGAGCACGGCGATGGTTCGGCTTTGTGTGAGAAGTTCGCATATGGCCGAAGGCGAATCGACGAGGTTCGGGTGCATGGTCAAAATGTTGTCATTGCGAGCGAAGCGAAGCAATCTCGTGGCAGGCCACGTTAGCCCAGGTCGAACAATCTCATGCGCGCTCCCCCTGCCGACTGAACTACTCGACGATCTTGTTGATCGGCAGTTCGATGATGCCGCGCGCGCCGGCGTCGAAAAGTTTCGGGATCAGCTCACGCACGCTCTTTTCCTCGACCACCGTGCTCAGCTCCACCCAGTTGGGATCGGCCAGCGTCGACACCGTCGGCGTGGCGAGCGCAGGCAAGATCTTCAGCACGGCATCGACCTTCTCGCGGGAAACGTTCATCGACAGCAGCACCCGCGTGGCGGCGGCGATCGCGCCCTTCAAGAGCATCAGCACGCGGTCAATCTTGGCGCGCTTCCACGTGTCCGCGGCGGCCGCGCGGTTGGCGATGAAGCGCGGCGTGCTCTGCAGCACCACGTCGATGATCTGCAGGTTGTTGGCGCGCAACGACGAGCCGGTCTCCGAAACGTCCACGATCGCATCCGCGAGGATCGGCGGTTTGACTTCGGTCGCGCCCCAGGAAAACTCGACGGTCGCGTTGACGCCGTGCTGCGCGAGGAAGCGCTTCGTCATGCCGACCGCTTCGGTGGCGATGCGGCGGCCTTCGAGGTGCTGCACCGACTTGAACGGCGAATCCTCCTTGGACGCGAGCACCCAGCGCACCACGCCGTAGTTGGGCCACGGTGCGCGCAGGTCGGCGAGTTCCGCCACGTCGGCGTCGTTCTCCAGTATCCAGTCAAGCCCGGTGATCGCGCAGTCGAGCACGCCCTGGCCGACGTAGCGCGCCATCTCCTGCGGGCGGATGAGAATGCACTGGATCTCCGGGTCGTCGATGTCCGGATAGTACGAGCGCCCGGAAATGCGCAGGTCGTAGCCCGCACGCACAAACAGCTTCTGCGTCGTCTCCTGCAGGCTGCCTTTGGGAATTCCCAGCCGCAAGAGGTTGGTTGTGTCTGCCATTTTCGTTTTCTCTCGCTGTGGTCATGCCCGATCGGGGCCGAGGTACCGTGCATGGGACAGGCCACGCGCTGCGATTATGCCATTACCTGGGAGACGGTTCCCGGCCCGGCGCCGTTCGCGGGCGCGGGGACACCGGCGATACTGAGCGGGAACGCGCAGCTGTCACGGCCCGTTGAAGGCCGTCAGAGGTAAAATACACACATGAGCGATGCTGACCTCAAGCGTTGGGCTGAAACCTGGGACCGCGCCGGGCGCGAGCTTGCACTTTTGCGGCGCCGCGAACTCGAGCGCATGACCGACGAGCAGGTGAAGGCGGCGGCCTTGGACCTGCTCAGCATGCCGATGTCGGAGGACCTGCCGGCACGGAGTGGGTCTGGCCTCGTCGAGCAGCAACGCTGGTTTTCCCGACTGCTCGTTCCGAGATGAAAACTGTCCTCGGGGCGGCCCTCGAGGTGCAGCGTTTGCTTTCGCAGGCTAACGAGCAGTTCTGCTTCATCGGCGGTATCGCCCTGCAACGCTGGGGGGAGCCCCGCCTGACCCGGGACGTGGACGTCACGGTACTCTCGCATTTTGGCGACGAAGGCCCAACCGCCGATCGACTGCTCGCTGTTTTACGGCCGCGTATTGGGGACGCACGCGAGTTTGCTATTCGCAACCGCGTCTTGCTCCTAAAAAGCGAAGGTGGCATCGCCGTCGACGTGGCTTTTGGAGGCTTGCCTTTTGAGGAACGGTGCGTGGGCCGATCGAGCGAGTGGGCACTGACGCCCGGGGCAATTCTCCGCACGTGTTCGGCCGAGGACCTGATCGTCCTGAAGGCATTTGCATCCCGACCGCAGGACTGGCTGGACGTCGAGTCTGTCGTGATCCGGCTGGGTGATCGGCTGGACTGGCGACTCGTATTCGCCGAACTGGAACCGCTCGCAGCAGTGCGTGGCGGCACGGAGATCACGTCGCGGTTGCGCCTCCTCCTCAGTCCACCTTGAGATCGAGTATCCCCGATTTCGGCGTGAAGCCGAGGCCGGGCGCGGTGGGGAGCGTGACCGTTCCGTTGACCGGGCCGGGCGCGTTGTCGAAGGTCGATTCGATGCACTTCCAGCCCTGCCAGTGGAACTCGACGCGCCCGCCGTTGGGCACGCCGGCGTGGAGATGCATGTTGAGGTGGGGGTAATTGCCGCCCATCGCGAGCGGGACGTTGAACGCCTGCGCGAGCGCCGCGGCCTTGATTCCCTGAGTGTATCCGCCGATGTCGCGCACGTTGGGCTGCAGGTAGTCCACGGCCTCGCGCACCAGGTACTCACGGATATACATGAGGTCGGAAGTCGCGGTGCTGCCGGTGGCGAGCGGGATGGTGGTCTGGGTGCGCAGCTTCGCCATCAGCCGCGGGTCGGCCTGCAGCACCGGGTCCTCGAACCACGTGAGGTTGTACGGTTCGCACAGTTTCGCGAGCCTGAGCGCCTGCGCGTAGGTCGCGCCCTTGTTCGCATCCATCATGAGTTCGATCTTCGGGCCCACCGCTTCGCGTAGTGCGGCGACGCGCGCGGCATCCTGCACGATATCGGCGTCGGTGGGCTGTCCGAGGATTTCGTCGTACGGGTTCGAGCCCTTGGCGACCACCATCTTGAGGCGCGTCTGCCCGTCCTTGATCAGCATGCGCGCGACTTCGATCAGTTCGTCGATCGAATAGCGCGGCAGCCCGAAGGTGATATAGGCGGGCAGCTCGGCGTGCGCGCCGCCGAGCAGTTTCCACACCGGCTGTTTCAGCGCCTTGCCCTTCACATCCCACAGCGCGATGTCGATGAGACTTGCCGCGCAGTTCCACGCGCCCTGGAAGTACTTGCGCGCGGTCGCCCAGAAGAGGCGGTTGCGCACTTCCTCCGGACGCAGCGCGTCCATGCCCGTGATCACGGGTGCCGCCTCGCGGTTGATGTACTCGCGGATGCCGTGCCGCAGCGGATAGGTCGAAGCCGAGTGGCCCTTCAGACCGTCGTTGGTTTCCACTTCGACGAAATTGACGAGCGCGTGCTGCTGCTCCTTTACCAGTGGAAAGGTGAACGGGATGCGCAGCACCCAGCAGGTGATCTTTCCGATTTTCATGGGATTCTCCCCAGGATTTTGCCGGATCTGGGCCCGACAAAATCCTTAAATGGAACGGTTTAGATCTTCATTTCCAGTATGTAGAGGCCGCCGGTGAAGCGGTCGCCGCAGAACACGAGGCCGCGGTCGTCGATGAAGACGTCGTTCATCTGGACGGCGCCCTTTGGCGACAGCGCCGGGGCGCCGGGCACGAAGTACGCGATCTCGCGCGGCTGGTACGGGTTGGTCACGTCGTAGGCGCGCACGCCGCCGTTGAAGAACGTGCCGACCACGATGTCGTCCGAGCGCCACGACAGCGTGCCCGGGTAATTCTCGTGCACGTTGTGCGCGCCGAAGCGCCCGCCGCGCCTGCCGAACACTTCCACCGGCGGCAGCGGCAGCGTCGAGACCGGCACCGGATTGGTTTCCGTGCGCGCGTCGAACACCCACGCGAGCTTGGGCCAGTCCTTGCCGTTGTCGTTGGTGCATTCGTCGGTGACGATCAGCAGGTTGCGGCTGAAGAGCGGCATCACGGTATGGGTGAAGCCGTTGTAGGGCGGCGAGTAGTTGTAGCGCCCGATCACCTTCGGGTGCGCCTTGTCGCCGATGTCGAGGATGAACAGCCCGCCGTCGATGTAGGAGACATAGGCGCGGTCGGGGCGCTGCGGGTAGACGTTGATGTTATGCGGGCGGTAGCCGCTGTCGAACGTCGGGTGCCGCGGCATGGGCGGCTCCGCGTCGCCGTCGCGCTGCCCGGGATACCACCAGCGGCCCGCTTCCACCGGTTTCGACGGATTGCGGATGTCGACGATGCGGTAGAACTGGTGGTCTTTGGGATTGCGCGGCTTGAAGTCACCCGCGCCCGAGGACATGTGCACGAACTCGCCGTCCACGCACCACACGCAGTGCACGCCGAGCGAGTGCGGACCGGAGGCATCGAAGTGCGAGATGCGCCGTGGCTGCTCGGGTTTCGCGATGTCCCACAGGTCGAAGCCAGCCGGCGTCATGCCGAAGTCGCCGCGTATCTGGTGCGCGACGACCATGATGTCGCCACGGACCTCGATCGAGTTCGAGCGCATCTTGTTGTGCGGCAATTCGGTCTGCACGACCATTTTCGGGTTGCGCGGGTCGGTTACGTCCACAGCGGTGAAGTTCTTCGGCGCGCTCTCGTGGCCGAGCCACATGATGCGCCGCCCGTCGGCGGTCTTCGACATGCCCATGCCTTCGCCGATGCCGCCGAAGCCGCCGAGCTCGTGCTGCGCGATGAGTTTCATGTTGAGCGCGAGCGTCTGGCTCGCCTGCCGGCCGCGGTCCATCGATCCGTCCTGTGCCATCCTCTTCCTCTCGAGTCAAAAAATACCCGCGGGCGGATCCCGCGGGCGGGTTCATCATTCCTTCGTGAGCGTACAACGGGCGGTCAAAGTGTCCGTAATGTGCAGAGCGCGGCAAACCGGTGCCGGCACCAGTTTTCCTCATGGACAAAGTCGGGCGAACCGTCCGGCCGTTTCGGACAGCTCGAGTGGGAAGGCTGCATTATGGCCCGAATGATAGCGCAGAAACGGGAGCTGTCAGCCGGCTGGCACGCCGGGCCGCCAATGGCGGATAATCGATGCATGACCGATCTCATCTACACGCACGTCTCCGCACGCGCGCCAGTTCTCGCGCCCCGGCTTATCGGGACTGAAACGGTGTGGGTGCAAACCAGCATTTTGTACGTAAATCCGCAGGTGCAATTCTTGATACGGGGAGACATATGACACAGCGCGAATTGCCGCGAATCCGCCTGTTGATGGGCCCGGGGACGCTGCCGAGCCAGGGCAGCGGCCGGCTCGATTTCACGCGTTACCGCAGGAGCGGCCGTCCGCGCATGACCGGGCACGAGTTGCTCGCGGCACTGCCCGAGATTGCGAACATTGCCCGCGTGGAAGTGGACGCGGGGAATCCCCATGAAGTCGCAGCGCTGGAGGAAGTGCGCAAGCTCGCGCTGCGCGTCAACGAAGTGCTGCGGCTGCCCGAAGTCGATGGCGTGGTTTTCATCCAGGGCACCAATACGCT
>MEQT01000169.1 GCA_001770325.1 Betaproteobacteria bacterium RIFCSPLOWO2_02_64_14 | reverse complement strand
TCATATTATGGGATCCGAGATGCGGGCATGGAGGATCGACGCATGTTTTCGTACGGTCATGTACCCGAATCCCGAATTAATTATTCGAAAAGCGGCTCACGCCAGCATCGTCGCCGTGAGCCGCTTTTCGAATCGGTGCTTGCCGGTGAAGAGCAGGTAGTGCTTGTTGACCGCCCGCCCAAGCATGGTGATGCCGACCCTGTTCGCGATTTCGTAGCCCATCTGCGTGAGGCCCGAACGCGAAACGAGGAACGGGATCTCCATCTGTGCGGCCTTGATCACCATCTCGGACGTGAGCCGGCCCGTGGTGTAGAAAATCTTGTCCGAGCCGTCGATCCCCTCGAGCCACATCAGCCCGGCGATGGCATCGACCGCGTTGTGCCGTCCGACGTCTTCGACGAACGTCAGGATTTCCGCGCCGTCGGCGAGCGCGCAGCCGTGAACCGCCCCGGCGCTCTTGTAAATCGTCTCGTGGCGCCGTACCGCGTCGAGCAGGCCGTAAAGGGTGTCCTCGGAAAGCCGCACGTCGTCGCGCAAGGTGATGGTCTCGATTTCTTCCATCAAGTCGCCGAACACCGTGCCCTGGCCGCAGCCGGTGGTGACGGTGCGCTTTTTCATCCGCTCCGCGAGCCCCTTGATCCGCTTGCGGGTGGTGACGGCCACCGCATCGGTTTCCCAATCGACCTGGACTTCGGCAATCTCTTCAATCGATCTTACCAGCCGCTGATTGCGGAGATAACCGATCGCGAGCGCTTCGGGCGCCTGGCCGAGCGTCATCAGCGTGACGATTTCGCGCTTGTCGACGTAGAGGGTGAGCGGATGCTCCCCGGCGATAGGAGTGGGCAGCGCTTCGCCGCGCTCGTTGAGCGCCTCGACCTCGAAGGTGAGAGGGCGTGTGGCGCGGGTAAGTCTGGGGCGGGAGGGCGCGCCCATGGCTAATGCGGAATGATGAATGATGAATGATGAATGGGGCACCGGCACGAGCGGAGCCTTCTTAATTCCGCATTCATCATTCTGCATTCCTCATTGGAAGGCGGCGTTAGCCGCCGATGTAGGACATTTCGATCTTCCGCAGCTTCGCCGTCGCGGCAGTGCGGATTTCCGAGTAGCGATCGTTCCGCGCCGACCAGATCGAGCTGATTTCGCCCAGGATCTCGGTGTCGGGGGCGCCGCCGCGCAGCAGCGCGCGCAGGTCGTGGCCGTCGGTGGCGAAGAGGCAGGTGTAGAGCTTGCCTTCGGTGGAGACGCGCATCCGCGTGCAGTCGCGGCAGAACGCCTGCGTGACCGAAGCGATGATGCCGATTTCGCCGCCGCCATCGCGGTAGCGCCAGCGCTCGGCGACCTCGCCGCGGTAGTTGGGATCGGCGGGCTCCAGCGGCAACACCTGACCGATGCGTTCGATGATCTCGCGCGCGGAGACCACGTCGTCCATGCGCCAGCCGTTGGTGTGACCGACGTCCATGTACTCGATGAAGCGCAGGATGTGGCCGCGCTCCCGGAAGAACCGCGCCATCGGCACGATGCTCGCGTCGTTGAGGCCGCGCTTGACCACCATGTTGATCTTGATGGGCGCGAGGCCGGCGGACGCTGCGGCGTCGATACCGTCCAGCACTCTCGAAACCGGAAAATCGACGTCGTTCATCTGCATGAAAACCGCGTCGTCCAGCGAATCGAGACTGACCGTGACGCGCTTGAGGCCGGCGCGTTTCAACGCCTCGGCCTTGCGGGTGAGCAGCGAGCCGTTCGTGGTGAGCGTGAGGTCGAGTCCGGGAATCGCCGCGAGCATTTCGATCAGTTGCTCGAGGTTGCGGCGCACCAGCGGCTCGCCTCCGGTAAGCCGCACCTTCTCGACGCCCAGACTGGCGAAGAGCCGCGCAAGTCGTGCTATCTCCTCGAACGTGAGCAGCTCTTTACGTTCCAGAAACTGGTAATCGCTGCCGAAGACTTCCTTGGGCATGCAATAGACGCAGCGGAAATTGCAGCGGTCGGTGACCGAGATGCGCAGGTCGCGCAACGGCCGCCCAAGGCGGTCCACGGGCGCAACCTTCGAATCGCCGTCTACGGGCGCAAGTCGGGTGTCAGGCATGGGAGAAGATCGCCAGGGTGGCGGGGTTCACGGTGCATTATGGCAAGAATCGTTCGGCGGGCGCAAGGAAAGCATCACTTACGAATCAGGTATTTGGAGCACAGTGATGGTTGAATGTCGGGCGCGGCTGGCGCACAATCCGCCCCATGTCGGACACGGCTCCCACAACCCAGGTTCCGCGCTACCTGGTGGCGGTCATCATGGAACGCGTGACCTTCACCAATCGCTGGGCGACCGAGCGGTGGGAGGCGAAGGGCGTCGTTCCCGATGGCGCGGCTTTCGATAAGGGCGAGCGCGTGATCGTGCAGGAAGAGCGGCTCACGCAGGTGCTCTTTCCGGGGATGACGATCAGGCTGCGGCGGGACGAGGCCGAAGGCTATTACTACAACATCACTTCCCCGCAGCCGAAAGTATTTGTCATGTGGCGCGATGATGATGGCTCGGCCCGCCCGGTGCAGCTCACCGTCAGTTATCACGAGGGCGCGCGCTGGATGGACAGCGAGGCGCACGTCGATGGGGTGCCGCTCCCGCCGGAACTCCTGCCCTGGATCGGCGCGTTCGTGGCCGAGCACTACCGGCCCGAGCCGCGCAAGAAAGTGAAGTACGCGAGCAACAAGGATCGCGGGCGGATGGGGCACACGTAGGGCTGTGAACAGCGAACAGTCAACAGTGATCAGTGATCAGTGATCAGTGAACAGTGAGCAGTGAACAGTGCGTCGCTGGCTAGCGAGGTTTCGGATCGACAGTTCGCGGTTCGCAGTTTACCGTTTACCATATGAGCGAAGCAGAAGAAGATTTCCTGAGGCGCTGGTCACGGTTGAAGCAGGAGGCGAAGGAGCAGCCCCAGGCGGCCACGCCCGCGCCGCAACCTGCACAGAAAGCGGATTCGCCGCCGCCGGACCTGCCGCCGGTGGAGAAGTTGACGCTGGAATCCGACTTCCGTGGCTTCTTTCATCCCAAGGTGGATGAGGGTCTGAGGCGCGCTGCGCTGAAGAAGCTTTTCAGCGACCCGCATTTCAACGTGATGGACGGGCTCGACGTCTACATCGACGACTACTCGAAATCCGATCCGTTGCCGGCAGCCATGCTGGCGCAGCTCAAGCAGGCGCAGAAGATCCTGGATTGGGCGCGGGAGAAACCGGCCGACGCGGAGCGAACCGAAGCCGGCGCGTCTGACCAATCACCGGCGGTCGCGGATGCGAAACAGATTGCGTCAGCCGAACCCGACGCACCAGCAGCGCCGGCCGTCGCCGCGGATGCGCCAGGCGATCAATCCGCCGCAACTCCGCAACCGCGTCCCGCGAGCTGAGCCGGCGCAACGGGGAACCATGGCCGACTCGCAAGTCCTGTTGTGCAATTGCAATCACACCTGCGCGGTCGACGGCAAGCGTATCGGAAATGCGCTCGGGCTTGAATCACAGCCCATCGTCCACAGCGAACTGTGCCGGCGAAATTTGGCGGCGTTCGAGGGCGCCGTGAAGGCCGGCGGCGACGTCATCGTCTCCTGCACGCAGGAAGCGCCGCTCTTCGGCGAATTGCAGTCCGAGTTCAAAGCGGATGCCGCGGTAAGGTTCGTGAATATCCGCGAGGCCGCCGGCTGGTCGGATGAAGGCGAGCAGGCCGCGCCCAAGATGGCCGCGCTGCTCGCACTCGCGCAAATGCCGGACCCGGAACCCGTGCCCCTCGTGTCGTACCGGTCCGGAGGCGCGCTGCTGATTGTCGGCCACGCCGATGCGGCGCTGGGGTGGGCCGAGCGGCTCGCCGCGCAGTTGCAGGTCGCAGTCCTGATCGCGGGCGGCGGCCAGGCCGAACTTCCCCTCGTGCGGCGCTATCCGGTGTTTTCCGGACGAAGCATCAAGGTTTCGGGTTACCTCGGCGCGTTTGACGTCTCGTGGGAACAGTCGAACCCCATCGATCTCGAGGCCTGCACGCGCTGCAATGCCTGCATCGAGGTGTGCCCCGAGCACGCTATCGATTATAGCTATCAGATCGATCTCGAAAAGTGCCGCGCGCATCGCAAATGCGTGGCAGCGTGCGGCGACGTGAGGGCGATCGATTTCGAGCGCGCCGAGCGCACGCGCAGCGACCGCTTCGATCTCGTGCTCGATCTCTCGGCCGAACCGCTGATCAAGCTCCATCAGCCGCCGCAGGGATATCTCGCTCCGGGCCGCGATCCGCTCGAGCAGGCATTGGCCGCCGCGCAATTGGCGCAATTCGTGGGGGAATTCGAGAAACCGCGGTTCTTCGCCTACAAGGAGAAGATCTGCGCCCACAGCCGCTCCAACATCGTTGGCTGCACCGCATGCATCGACGTGTGCTCGACCGGCGCGATCTTCAGCGAGAAGGAGGAGAATCGGGTACGCGTCGAGCCGCACCTGTGCATGGGCTGCGGCGCCTGCGCGAGCGTCTGTCCCTCGGGCGCGATGACTTACGCCTATCCGAGGATGGCCGACCTCGGCTCGCGAGTGAAGAGCGTGCTGCAGGTCTATCGTGACGCCGGCGGAAGCTCACCGTGCCTCATGTTCCATAACGGGACCGATGGCCGAGACCTGGTGATGGCATTGGGGCGGCGGGGCAGGGGACTGCCGGCCCGCGTCATCCCGCTCGAAGTGCAGCACGTCGCCGCGCTGGGGCTCGACCTGATGCTGGGGAGCGTGGCATTGGGCGCGGCACAGTTCGTGGTCCTTGCGGCAGGTTCGGAAGCACCGGAGTATCGTGCCTCGCTCACGCGTGTACTGGGCGATGCGACGGATATTGCGTCCGGGCTCGGCTACGGCGGCGACCGGTTCAAGCTGATCGAAGCGCACGAGGTCAAGGAACTGGAAGCAGCCGTGTGGGGCCTTGAACCGGCGGCCGAGATCAAGCCGGCAAGCTTCAATCTGTTCAACGAGAAGCGCGCCACGCTGGACTTCGCGCTGGATCATCTGCTAAGGCATGCACCCGCGCCCAAGGACGAGCTGCCGCTCGGCCGCAGCGCCCCGTACGGACGGGTCAACGTTGACGTCAAGACCTGCACGCTGTGCATGGCGTGCGTGGGGGCGTGTCCCGAGGGCGCGTTGCTCGACGCGAAGGACACGCCGCAACTCAAGTTCATCGAGCGCAACTGCGTGCAGTGCGGCCTGTGCGAGAAGACCTGCCCCGAAGACGCGATCAGCCTGACGCCGCGCCTGTTGCTCACGCGCGATGCGAAGACCGAGGTGGTGCTGAACCGTGCCGAGCCGTTCGAGTGCGTGCGTTGCGGCAAGCCGTTCGCGACGCGGCAGATGGTGGAGATGATGCTCGGGAGATTGAACACGCACTCCATGTTCGCGGCCGCCGGCGCGCTGCGGCGCCTGCAGATGTGCGGCGATTGCCGGGTCATCGACATGATGGAAGCGCAAGGCGAAGCGAACATCTTCGACGTGAACGACGGTAAGAACGCGGGCCGATGAGCGCAGACCCGCAGCCTGGAGCGGAAGCGATACCAGAGGAAGAGCAGGCGCGGGCCGGTATGTACGCTGTACTGGGGCGCCTGTTCTATGCTGCACCGGATGACAGCCTGCTGGCAGAGCTGCGGCCCACGGCATCGAACGCGACTTCGGGTGTCGAGGACGACGTGACTCGCGCCTGGCGCCGATTGGTCGAAGCCGCCGCCGGCGCACAGGCTGCGGCGGTCCAGGACGAATTCCAGGCACTGTTTGGAGGGGTGGGCCGGGCGCTCGTCACGCCCTACACGTCGCATTACGTTATCAGTACTGCTCCAGACAAGCACATTGTTGCGCTGCGGGAAGCCTTGGCCGAGCATCGGCTGACTCGGCGCGAGATGGTGTTCGAAGTGGAAGACCACATCGCCGCCATCTGCGACGTCATGCGGTTGCTGATCGAACGCAATCAGTCGCTGGATGTTCAAAAGGCGTTTTTCTCGCAGTTCGTGCTGCCGGGTGCCATGCCGTTGTGCGACGCAATAGACCGGATAGAGCGCGCGGTTTTTTACCGTGATGTCGCCGCTTTGGCGCGCGTTTTTCTGGAACTGGAGCGCGCCGCTTTCGACATGGTCGAATCGTGACGCCGGTTCAATCGTGAAACCGCGTTCCATATGTTGAACGGAAGGCTTCCTAAGCGTAAGCTAGCGCATCAACAAATCAATGTGGTTTTCGCGCCCCACAGGAGGAACCATGAAGCCTGCACCTCGTAACCTTTCCCGTCGAAATTTCCTGCTCGCAGCGGGCGCGGGCGGCGCCGTGGCAACCGCCGCGCTCATGAACCAGCGTCGCAACGATACTGCGCCGGCGGGCGGCAAGAAAACGGCGGGCTCGACCGGCTACCACGTGACCGAACATATTCGCAATTACTACCGCACGGCAAAAGTTTGAGGAGGAGGGTGCGATGCTACTGACCAGGAAATCGAGCGACCGTACTTTCGCGCCGGGCCATGAAACGGGCCGCCTCGCCCGCAGCGTTGCCGGCATGACGGGAAAGACCATCGATCGCCGCACCTTCCTCAAGCGCTCGGGCATCTCGCTCGGCGTCGGGGCGGTGGCGGCACAG
>MEQT01000168.1 GCA_001770325.1 Betaproteobacteria bacterium RIFCSPLOWO2_02_64_14 | reverse complement strand
GTGGTGAACATTTTTGCAAGCGGTGGAATCTCGTCGACCGGAACCATCAATTCCACCGGCCCCATGAGCACGGGTGGCACCATACAGGTGAATGTATCCGGCAGCATCAACGTAGATGGTCCGGTTTCGAGCGGTCCGGGCACGATTAATCTCCAAGCGGGAAGCGGCATTACGCGCAGCGGCGCATTGAGCATTGTCACCTCCGGTACGTTAGTGACCGCGCGAGCGGGTGACGGCGACATCGGGAGCAGCGCGACCCCGCTGCTGGTGACGGCGCCCACGGCGAGCCTGACCGGAGACCAGTTCGCTGCGACTTCCGGCGCCGGTCACGTTTTTGCCACGCTTACCGGCACGGACAATCTCACTCTCGTGGGTGATCATGGTTTCAACGTGTCCTCGGACACGGCATTCAGCACGCTGAGCGTAACGACACGGGGCTCAGGCACAGGCACCCCGGGCAGCAGCACGCTGAACCTGACGGCTCCAAACCAGAGCTACAGCTTCGCCCGGCCAGGCACGGACCTGTTCAGCACGGCGATCACCAACACTTTCCAGGTGGTTTCGGTGGGCGGCACGACGCCCCCCACCAACGCGACATTCAACGCGTCTGATGGCGATCTTCTGGTTGGCGGTCCGGGCACCATCGCTGCGACTAACCTGACACTGAACGCACAGTCTTCGACTGGCGATCTCAAGCTGCAGGGCACCACTGCCAGTCCGTTGAATCTAAGTCACACCACCCAGAATTTCGGCGCGGGCCGCGACCTGCTCGTCAGGGGCAATGTTGCGCTTTCGGCTGGCACGACCCAGTCGCTTTTCGCCAGCAGAAACCTCACCGCGCAGGCGGAGGGCGGAACGATTGCGTTCAGTGCCGCGAACCAGAACATCCAGTCGTTCAGTTCAGGGTCGATTTCATTCCTCGGCGGAACCCTCGCGAACGAGACTGTCACCGTTTCCGTCACGGGATCGCAGACGATCAGCACAAATATTTTCGGCGCAGGCGGCGTCCTGCTGCAGGGCGGCACTGGCGCCGGCTCGTCGGTCACGGTCTCCCATACTGGCAGCGGGAGTCAGTCGATCACGGCTGGCGGCAATATCACCGTGCAGGGCGGAGCCGATAATTCGGTCGCTGGGATTATCAACGCGGCTGGTTCCCAGTACGTCGCCTCCAATACCGACGTCAACGTCAGGGGTGGCCCTGGTACCGACGCGGTGGCGCGCATCGTCAATACCAGCACCGCCGACCAGACGATCGGTGAGAGTCGAAGCTTCACATCGTTCCAGACGAACAATCTCGAGGTGAAAGGCGGAGCGGGCGCCGGCGCCTTTGCCGAAATCGTCGCGGCCGGGCCGCAGCAGATTTATTCCCAGTTCGGAACCCTCAATGTCGAAGGTGGCGCGGGCACCAATGCCACCGCGAAGATCGAAAGCACCAGCACGAACGAACAGCAGATCGGGTTCCCGGATTATTTGTTCTGCTGCGGCAGCCGGATCGGATCGGTCATCATCAAAGGCGGAACGGGAACGGGTTCTTTCGCGCACATCGACGCCAACGGGTTGCAGCGTGTGACGGCCAACAGCTCGATTGCGCTGACGGGAACCACGACGGACGCTGGCGCGGTGCTCTCCGGCGCCAGCCAAGACATCCGAAACCCGAGTATCACGCTCGTCGCGGGCGCCGGGAACAACGCGAACGCGCTGATTGCCTCGGATACCTCGCAGTTCATCGATCCAGGCAACGTCACCCTCACCGGCGGTGGCGGCGCCGGTGCGACGGCGACGGCGAAGATCACTGCCGCGGGGCTGCAGCAGATATTTGCAAGCGCCATGTCGCTTACCAGCGGCCCGGGTGCGAATTCCGTGGCCCAGATCACCACCACCGGGAATCAGACGATCAACTTCAGCTCCCTCGCGCTGAGTGCGTTGAACGGCGGCAACGGATCGTTCGCCAAGATCGATGCCGTTACGGCCGGCACCACCCAGAGTCTGTCCGGCGGTAACGTGACCTTGACCGCAGGCGGCTCCGGCCAGAGTGTAGAACCATTTGTTGCGGTGCCTAACGCGAGCGCCATCATCGAGGGACACTCGCAGCAGATTTTCAGCGGCGCGATGACGTTGAACGGGGGAGCGGGGGCAAGCGGCAGCACATCGGACGCCATCATCCGCAATCTCTCGGGAAGCCAGAACGTTTTCACGAGCAGCATCACGCTGAACGGCGGCCATACGCAGTCAACCACCGGCATCCTGAACCTGGGCACCGGAACGCAAACCGTTTCAGGCAGCAACGGGATTACGCTCAGGTCTGATCCGAATCTGCCCCCTGCTCATGCCGACTCCTTCGTTCTGATCCAGAACCCGGCGGCGACGCTCCAGACGATCACGGCCAACTTCGGGGGGCTGACGCTCACTAATTCGGGCGCTGGCACCGTGGAAGTCACTTCCGCGGGAACGCAGGCGGTCACTTCGCACTTTGTCGATGTCACGACCAGTGCCGGGGGGGCGGGCAACGCAACGCTGTCTGCCACCGGCAATCAGCGTATCCATACCACCAACGAGACCGGGCCTCTCTTTTTCGGGGTGCGGGTTGCTGCGTTGGGCACCGGCACCGCGAGCGTCGAGTCGGGCGCGAGCCAGCTTCTGGAAGTGACCTATCCGGAAGTCATGCAGTCCAGCGGCTTGACGGGCGCGATGGTGATCGGGGACGTCAACGTGGCGGGCACCTCGCGCATCAAGGCGGTCGATCAGACGGTGGTGGCGGGTTCGATCGTGGTGCAAAGCGGCGCCGTCGGATCGATCTCCGAACTCAAGGCGAGCGGTACGCAGACTGTGAGCACGTTGACAGGCGGCATTTCGGTGCTCGGGGGCAGTGGCGACAATTCGCTCGCGCAGATCGATCCGACGACTCAGACGATTCTGTCCAACGGCACGCTCGCCGTGCAGGGCGGCAGCGGGGTCAACGCGATCGCACAGATCGTATCAGGGAGCGCGCAGACGATTTACACAACCAATGGCGACTTTACCCTCAGCGGCGGCAGCGCGAGCGGCGCCGCGGCTTTCATCACCAATGGCGGCCCCGCCTCGATACTTGGCACCACAGGTGATGTCATTCTCACGCCGGGCACGGCGCCTGGCGCGGACGCCCTCATCACGGTTGGGCCCGGCGGAAGCGGGACTCTGTTCCTCGCCTGTGGGGGAAGTTGCATACTGCCTGCCGTCGGGCCTTCTCCGACGGCTGGGGCGCTGGCATCAGGAGGTGTCGTCATCGGCCCCGCCCTGCCCACTGGCCTGCTCCCAATTTCGACAGCGACAGTCACGAATGCTGCCCTTGCCGCCGAGGCGGCAAACGACTCGACACAATCGCTGCTGGCGCTAGAGGAGGACCAGGAGGACACGCGGCTTGAGGCTGAGCCTGAAACCGCGGATGCCGAGAGCACGTCGCAACCCGGGGTGCCGATATGCACATGAACCGCCCCGAGTGCGTTGCTCCGATTTGCGGGGTGATGCCTTTTTACTCGCTTAGCATTACACTTGCGCGTGTTGGCATTGCAGTAACAGGGGGACGCAGCGAGTCGCGGCGCCCGAAAACAAAGCAACCGCGCCGATGAGAGCGCCAAAATGCCGCTAAGTTTCAAGCCACTGTGGTTGTCGGGGAGAACGCAACGACGCGCGCTGACGCCTCTGATATTTGCGCTCGCTGCGGCGTGTTTCTCGCTGGCGGCCTTCGCGCAACCGGTGGGGGAGGTCACCTACGCGCACGGGCTCACCAGCGTGCAGCGCCCGGGCGAAGATGCGCGCTTTGTGCAAAAGGGCGACAAGCTGAATCAGGGCGACGTCATCAGCACCAGCAATCGGGGATTTGCGGTCGTTTCGCTCAAGGACGGCACCAAGATCACGCTGCGACCCAACACGACATTTTCGGTCGACAAGTTCAGCCACGGGGCGGGCGAAGAGTCGGCGCGGTTTCGCCTGGTGAAAGGCGGGGTTCGCGCGTTCACCGGTCTCATCAGCAAGCGCAATCCGCAGGGGATGCAACTGGCCGCGCGCGCCGCTACGATGGGCATACGCGGCACTTCGTTCGACGTGCGTGCGTGCGAGGGCGACTGCGCAGAGGAATTGAAAGCCGGTCGCAAGAAGGAGGGCCTCCCGTCGGACCTGGTCATCGCACGTGTCGCCGTGGCCTTGGGAACCGTGACAGTGGTTGCGGCGAATGGACAAACTCGCCCCGCGGGCAAGGGCACGCCCCTGGTGAATGGAGAGTCGGTGCGCACCGGGAAGGGCAGCCACGCCATCATCGCATTTCGCGACCAGACCAAGGTCACAGTCACCGCGGAGTCCGAATTCAAGCTGGAGAACGTGAAATTCACCGGCGCGAAGGCGGACAGCGGAAATTTCGTGGTGCGCATCGTGCGTGGAGGCGCGCGCGCGCTGACGGGACTGCTGGCGAAGAGCCAGCCGGAGAACGTTCGGGTCAACATGCTCACAGCGGTTGTCGGCGTGCGCGGGACCGGCATAGACGCGATGTTCGGGCTGGATTGCGTGGCACCCAACCAGTGCGCCCAAGGCGCCTTCGTTCACACTTGGGAGGGGGCGGTCGCATTGGAGGTCGGCGGACGGTCGCTGCTCATACCCTTGGGCCAGACGGGTGTATTCAACCCGAAATTCGACAGGCTCACGCTGGTCGAACGGCGGCCGCAGTTCATGATCGACGAACCGGCGCCGCGTCCAGACGGGATTGAAGTGGATTTCGACAACCTGTTCGGAGTATTCCGCCTCGACGGTTATCCGACGGGACTTTACGCCATCGTGCGCGACGGGCACATAGAGTTCTTCGGCAGCGCCGGGTCCATCGATCTGGGGCCGGGTGAGTCCGGTTACCTCGCGGACGGTCAGGATACGCCGGTCCGGCTGGCCGACCAGCCCCCGTTCCTCCTGAATGATCCGTATCCTTTGCCGGATCGGTTTGATGAACAGACCATCCGCCTGCTCGAAGTCCTCAACCCGGGCGGTAGTGCCGGTGACTTAATCTGCGAGGTTCAATGACAGCGCGCGGAAATCGGATAATGCGCCACACCTGCGCAGTCGTCGCGGGGGCAGTGCTGGCATTTGCCACCACGGCCGTATTCAGCCAGCCCTCGCAAGCACCGGGCGGTGTGCTGCTCGAGATCAAGCGCTTCGTGGTCGAGGGAGACGCCAACCCGTTGTCGCAGCAGGAAACGGATGCCATCCTCGCCCGGCACCTGGGCACGCACAAGAGCCTGGACACCATCGAGGCGGCCGCGCGCGCACTCGAGGACGCGATGCGCGAGCAGGGCTATTCGTTTCACCGCGTCATCGTCCCGGCGCAGCGGCCCGCGGCGGGCGAACTCAGGCTGCGCGTGCTGCGTTTCAATATTGCGCAGTTGACGGTCTCGGGCAATCAGAATTTTTCGAACGAGAATATTCTTCGCGCGTTGCCGGAATTGCAGGCGGGGCAATCGCCCGACGTGCGGGAACTGTCGCGGCAACTGGCCCTCGCCAACGAGCACCCGGCAAAGCGCCTGTCGATCCAGATCAAGGAAAGCCAGAAGCGTGACCATCTCGATGCCGAAGTCAAGGTGCGCGACGTGCCGGCGATGCAGACCTTCGTCGGGTTGAGTGGGCACACGCGCGACCACGACAATACGATCAATCGCAATACCGGCTACACGCGGCTCACGGTCGGGCATCAGCAGAGCAATCTGTTCGACCGTGACCACGCGGCGACCGTGGCGTATACGACATCGCCGGATCACCTCGATGATGTGAAGCAGATCGGGGCGTTTTACTGGCTGCCGCTCTACGGTTACCACACGACGCTGAACGCCTACTGGACATATTCGGACGTGGATACCGGTACGGTTGGCGTAGGCGGACAGAACTTCGACGTGAGCGGCCGCGGTGAATTCTGGGGGCTGCGTGGCACCTATGCGCTGCCGAAACTCGGACTTGTCAGCCAGAACGTGTCACTTGCGCTGGATGACCGCTATTTCAAGAGCGATGTGGGTTTTCAGGGCATCGCGCTGCCGTCCAGTGTCGTGGGCAGCCGCCCGCTGTCGTTGCGCTATGCGGTGCAGCATGCACAAGCCGAAGGCAGCATCGGCGCCCAGGTCGAGTACGTGCACAATCTTCGCGGCGCACGCGCGGACGACGATCTCGCATACAGCACTGCGCGCGTCGGCGCTGACCCGAACTGGAACGCCTGGCGCTATGGCATCGATGCAAGCTATTCGTTCAGCGGAGGATGGAATCTTTCGGGGCGCTTCCGTGGACAGTACGCGGATGAGGCGTTGATTCCCGGCGAGCAGTTCGGCGTCGGTGGCACCAGTTCGGTGCGCGGCCTGCGCGACCGCGAAACGACCGGCGACCGGGGTCACAGCTTCACCGCGGAACTGCAGACGCCGGAACTGTATGCAGGAATCGTGCCGTTCGTATTCTTTGACTACGGCAGCGTGAAGCACGTCGTGCCTGTGGTCGGTGTCGACTCCTCGAACAGCGCCTCGAGCGTCGGCGTGGGCCTCAAGTGGAACTGGCAGCGCAAGCTCGAAGTGAGCGCGGCGCTTGCCAACGTGGTCGATGGCGTGGCGGGTGGCACGCCACAGGGGCACGTCAAGTTACACTTCTCGGCTTTTTACCGTTTCTGACCAGGCGGCCTCGCAACAGAGCAGGAACACGGTCGGCCGGCGGTTGAGGGCAGGCGGCGCCCGCGCCTTCCACTCGGCGATCGTTCGCGTCCCGATGGCTTCCGTGGCGAGGGTGAGATCGGTCGCCAGACAGAGCAGGGTATCGCCGCGGCAGGCATCGAAAATGGCGCGCAGTAACTGCATATTGCGGTAAGGCGCTTCGATGAACATCTGGGTCCGCCGCTCACGCCTGGAATCGCGTTCCAGTTCGATGAGAGCAGCACGGCGCCGGGTCGCCTCCACCGGAAGATAGCCGTGAAAGGCAAAGCGCTGGCCTTCCAGGCCTGACGTCATCAACGCGAGGAGGATGGCGGAGGGCCCCACCAGCGGCACCACGCGAACCTCGCGCGCGTGCGCGAGCCGGACCACCGCGGCGCCGGGATCGGCTACGGCAGGACATCCTGCCTCGGACACAAGGCCGCAGTCCCTACCGTCAAGCAGGGGCTGAAGCAGGCCGGCAATCTCGCTGGCCCTCGTATGCTCGTTGCACACCTGGAACTCGGCGTCCTGCAACGGGTGCGGGTAGCCCGCCGCCTTGAGAAAAGCGCGCGCCGTTCGCGGGTCTTCCACGATGAACGCGGTGAGCCGCGCGAGGACGCCCAGGGTGGAAGGCGGCAGCACCTGCATCGCGGTGCCGGCGCCGAGCGACGAGGGGATCAGGTACAGCGTTCCAGCCCGGGACATGTGCGGGTTATATGACCGCAACGCCTTCGGCCTGGAGCATGGACACGAGGGCGATGAGCGGCAGGCCGATCAGCGCCGTCGGGTCGTCCGCCACGATGCGCTCCGCCAACGCAATGCCCAGCATCTCCACACGCGCGCTGCCGGCGCAATCGTAGGGCTGCTCCAGTTCGAGGTAGCGCTCGATTTGCGCATCGCTCACGGAACGGAACTTCACCATAGTCGGAACATTCGCCGTCTGCACCTTGCCTGAGCCGGCGCTGTACAGACACACGGCCGTATGAAAAATGACTTCCCGGCCGCGCATGGCGCGCAGTTGCCGCACTGCGGTGCGGTGGTCGCCGGGTTTGCCGAGGTGCTCGCCATCGAGTTCAGCTACCTGGTCCGATCCAATGACCAAGGCTCGCGGCGAAACTGCCACCGCTCGCGCCTTCGCTTCTGCCAGGCGCAGAGCTGCGCGCGCTGCAGTCTCGCCGGGTAACCCCCTTTCGTCCACCTGGGGCGCGACCGTCGCGAACGGCAATCCGAGGCGTTCGAGCAACGCGCGGCGATAACTGGAGGCCGATGCGAGTATGAGATTGGGTGTGGGCAACTTGAGCGCAGCGTGGCATCCGGCACGGGTGGGGCAATGCCGCCTAAGTCCCTGCCGGAACAACGTTTTCCGTGATTTTACTTTGACAGCCCGGCGCAAAAATACTATCATGCCCCGCTTATGTCTGCACGGACTGTCATCGATGGTCTGGAATTCAGCCAGGCAGAAGACGAGTTACAGGGGCATCTTCCGCTCGCAGGTTTTGGCCGGTTACAGGACTGCCTGTTTGATGCGGACGGCGGGATAGACTTCCTGCTCAAAGGCGGGAGGGACCGCCAGAGGCGGCCGGTGCTGCATCTCGAAGTCAATGGCCTGCTGAATCTGCAATGCCAGCGCTGCCTGGGCGCGCTCGCGTATCCGCTGCGGATCATGAATACGCTGCTGCTGGTGAGCGCCAACGAAACGCTGCCCGCCGAAGCGGATGAGCCGGACGCCCCGGATTGCATCGTAACGAGTGTGGACATGGATGTCGCGGCGCTGATCGAGGACGAAATACTGTTGAGCCTGCCGCTGTCGTCCCGCCATCCTGATGGCGCATGCGCAGCGCGCGCCGGGGTCCCGCGCATCGGGAACGCCGCCTCGCCCTTCGAAGGGCTGGCGGCACTCAGGAAATGAATCGTAAAGGAGTTGCGAGATGGCTGTTCAGCAGAACAAGAAGTCACCTTCAAAACGCGGAATGCACAGGTCGCACGACCGTCTAAGCGGTCCGGCCCTCGCCGTGGAACCCACGACGGGCGAAGTGCATTTGCGCCACCACATCAGCTCGAACGGTTACTACCGGGGCAAAAAGGTTATCAAGACCAAAAGCGAATAGCCTGCCGGGGGACAGATCACGCGACTGGAGATACGCCGGCAACCATCCATGAGTGGGGAGGCGCGGATGGGAGGTAGTTTGTGGACGTGACTGTCGCCATCGATTGCATGGGAGGGGATCGAGGCGCGGAAGTCACCGTTCCGGCCGCGCTTGAGTTCCTGAAGAGCGACCCCGGGGTCACTTTGATCCTGGTCGGTTTGAGCGAGGCCATCGACGCCCAACTGCGGCAGGCCGGAGTCAAGCCCGGGTCCCGGCTGCAGGTTCGCTACACGACCGAAGTCGTGGCCATGGACGAGCCGCCGGCGGCCGCGCTGCGCAACAAGAAGGATTCGTCGATGCGCGTGGCGGTCGACCTGGTGAAGGAGGGCGCGGCAAACGCCTGCGTCAGCGCCGGTAATACGGGTGCGCTGATGGCGATCGCCCGCTTTGTTCTGAAGACATTGCCCGGGGTCGACCGCCCTGCGATCGCGAGCATCCTGCCAACCCTGAAAGGGCAGGCCTGCATGCTCGACCTGGGTGCCAACGTCGATTGCACCGCGGAGCACCTGCTTCAGTTCGGCATCATGGGCTCGGAACTGGTTGCCTCACTGGAGAACAAGGACCGGCCCACTGTGGGCCTGCTCAATATCGGGCAGGAAGATATCAAGGGCAATGAGGTCGTCAAGCGCGCAGCAGAACTTCTGCGCACGAGCGGGCTCAATTTCCACGGCAACGTCGAGGGTGACGATATCTACAAGGGCACGACTGACGTGGTGGTATGCGATGGTTTCGTGGGCAATGTCGCGCTCAAGGCCTCGGAGGGCGTGGCGCAGATGTTCACGACTCACCTGCGTGCGGAGTTCAACCGCAATCTTCTGAGCCGGATGTCCGCATTTTTCGCATTGCCGGTCATCAACGCCTTGAAGCGCCGTCTCGACCACCGCCGCTACAACGGCGCCACGCTGCTGGGGCTGCGGGGTATCATCGTCAAGAGTCACGGCTCGGCGGACGTGTTCGCGTTTGGGTTCGCCATCCGGCGCGCAGCGGAAGAAGCGCGCAGCGCGGTGCTCGCGCACATCAGCGCGCGGCTCGCCTCGCTGCAGAAAAGCGTCGCGTGACGATCCATTCGCGCGTCGCCGGCACCGGCAGCTACCTGCCGCAGAAGGTGCTCACCAACCGCGAGCTCGAACGCCTGGTGGACACCACCGACGAATGGGTGCTCACGCGCACGGGGATACGCCAGCGCCATGTCGCGGCGGACGATCAGAATGCGAGCGATCTCGCGCTCGCGGCGAGCCGCAAGGCGATTGAAGCAGCCGGCATCCCGCTCCAGGACATCGGACTCATCATCGTCGCCACGACCACGCCCGACATGATCTTTCCCAGCACGGCGTGCCTGTTGCAGGCCAAGCTCGGCGTGAGGGGTTGCCCCGCGTTTGACGTGCAGGCGGTGTGCAGCGGCTTTGTCTACGGTCTTGCGACCGCGAACCAGTTCATCCGTTCCGGCCAATGCCGGAACGCGCTGGTGGTGGGCACCGAAGTGTACTCCCACATCATCGACTGGAGCGATCGCTCGACCTGCGTGTTGTTCGGTGACGGCGCAGGGGCAGTGGTCCTCACGGGCGACTCGGCGCCGGGCATATTGTCTTCGCACCTGCACGCGGATGGCAGCTATGCCGAGATGCTGTCGGTGCCGGGTACGGTTGCGGGCGGCATGGTGCGTGGCAGGCCGCTGCTCAAGATGGAAGGCAACACGGTATTCAAGTTCGCCGTGCGGATTTTGGGAGAGGTGGCGGAAGAGGCGCTTGCGGCGAACCAGATGGACCGCTCGCAGATTGACTGGCTGATTCCGCACCAGGCCAACATCCGCATCATCCAGGCGACGGCGAAGAGACTCGGGCTGAGCATGGAAAAAGTCGTGACCACGGTGGACCGCCACGCCAACACTTCGGCCGCGTCGATTCCGCTCGCCCTTGACGAAGCGGTGCGTGATGGGCGCATACGTGCCGGTCAGCACGTCCTCCTCGCGGCCGTAGGCGGAGGATTCACCTGGGGCTCTGTGCTGATCCGATGGTGAGAGCTCCGGCATGAGGTTCGGGATGGTTTTTCCGGGGCAGGGCTCGCAGGCGATAGGCATGATGCAGCCGTTCGCCGACAGCCGCGCCGTACGCGATACGTTTACCGAAGCGTCCGAAGCCCTCGGCCAGGATCTGTGGAAACTGGTCGCTGAAGGCCCCGCCGAGGAGCTGAACGCGACCGTCAATACCCAGCCGGTGATGCTTGCGGCCGGCTACGCGGTGTATCGGGCATGGCGGGAAGCAGGTGGCGCTGCACCGGCGATCGTCGCAGGGCACAGCCTGGGCGAGTACACAGCGCTGGTCGTAGCTGGGGCCCTCGCGTTCCGCCATGCCGTGCCGTTGGTACGGTTCCGGGCGCAGGCCATGCAGGAGGCCGTGCCGTTGGGAGCCGGGGCGATGGCGGCAATTCTCGGCCTGGACGACGATCAGGTCCGTGCCGCGTGTAACGAAGCCGCCCAAGGCGAGGTCGCCGAGGCCGTAAACTTCAATGCTCCGAGCCAGGTCGTCGTCGCGGGGCACAAGGCCGCGGTCGAACGCGCGGCGGCGGCGGCGAAATCGCGTGGCGCGAAACGAGCAATGATGCTACCGGTGAGCGCGCCATTTCACTCCACACTGCTCAAACCGGCGGCCGATCGACTTGCTGCGCGGCTTGCGGGCATCGCGATTTCGCGGCCGGGCATTCCAGTGATCAACAACGTCGATGCGACAGCGACCGAGGATCCGGCGCGCATCAAGGATGCGCTGGCGCGGCAGGCGTGCAATCCGGTACGCTGGGTCGAGGTGGTGCGACAGATGGTTGCATCAGGCGTCACGCATCTCGTCGAGTGCGGCCCGGGCAAAGTACTGGCAGGTCTCACGAGGCGCATCGCCGGCGACGTTGAGAGCTACGCAATTATGGATCCCGGGTCTCTGCAACAAACATTGCAGGCGCTTCGATGACGGGCCTCGACGGCAGGGTCGCCCTGGTTACCGGCGCGTCACGCGGCATCGGCGAGGCCATCGCGCTGCAGCTTGCCCGCGACGGGGCGGTGGTCGTCGGTACCGCGACTACCGTCGAAGGAGCGGCGGCAATCGCACGCTACCTGTGCGCGCAGGGCAATACTGGCACGGGACTTGCGATGAACGTGAACGACACGGCGCAGGTCGATGCGGCGCTCGAGGGAGTGCGGGCGAAGTACGGCGACGTGTCGATTCTCGTCAACAACGCTGGGATCACGCGCGACAACCTGTTGTTGCGGATGAAGGACGAGGAATGGGACGATATCATGTACACTGACCTGCGTTCGGTGTTCCGGTTGTCGAAGCGGGTGCTGCGGCCGATGGTGAAAGCGCGCTACGGGCGCATCATCAACATCACCTCGGTCGTCGGCGTGATGGGCAACCCGGGACAGACCAACTATGCGGCGGCAAAGGCCGGTATCGTCGGTTTTTCAAAGTCGCTCGCCCGGGAGGTCGGCGCGCGCAACATCACCGTCAACTGCGTGGCCCCGGGTTTCATCGATACCGACATGACGCGCGCGCTCGGCGCCGAGCAGCGCAGCGCCCTGATCGGCCACATTCCGCTCGGGCGTCTCGGTGAGGCGCGGGACGTGGCGGCCGCGGTCGCGTTCCTTGCTTCGCCGGGCGCATCGTACATCACGGGAAGCACCATCCATGTGAACGGCGGCATGTACATGGATTAGTATGATTGTTCTTGGTTTTCAGATCGTTGGATGTTTTCAATTCTGGTAAAATACGCCGCCAATGCGCCAGCGCTGCCCGGTTGCAGCTCCCGCGATGGTGGTCGACGGCAGATCGATAAACAAGAGAGGAAAGTTTGATGGATACGATCGAAACCCGAGTCAAGAAAATTGTGGCGGAGCAGCTGGGGGTCAACGAAGGCGACGTCAAGAACGTGTCGTCCTTCGTCAACGATCTGGGCGCGGACTCTCTGGATACCGTGGAACTCGTCATGGCGCTCGAGGAAGAATTCGAGACCGAAATTCCCGACGAGGACGCCGAGAAGATCACCACGGTGCAGCAGGCGATCGACTACATCAAGGCCCACGTCAAGTCCTGAGCCAGGGCCCACTCCGGAGCCAGTTTGTCCAGACGCAGAGTTGTTGTCACCGGGCTGGGGGTCGTCTCGCCGGTGGGGATTGGCGTGGCCCGGGCCTGGGCCGATATCATCGAGGGTAAGTCAGGCATTACCCGGATTTCGCGTTTCGACCCGGCGGCCTTCAGCTCGCAGATCGCAGGCGAGGTGCGCGGGTTCGACGTCACGCAATATCTGTCGGCAAAGGAAGCGCGCCGGATGGATACCTTCATTCACTACGGCATTGCGGCTGCCATCGAGGCCATCAAGGACTCGGGTATTGAAGCCACGCCGCAGAACGCCGAACGCATCGGCGTCAACATCGGCTCGGGAATCGGCGGGTTGCCGCTGATCGAAGATACGCACGCTGAACTGCAGAAAAGCGGGCCGCGCAAGATTTCGCCCTTCTTCGTGCCGGGCACCATCATCAACATGGTGGCGGGCAACGTGTCGATCATGTACGGTTTCAAGGGACCGAACCTCGCGATCGTCACCGCTTGCACCACGGCGACCCACTGTATCGGAGACTCGGGCCGGTTGATCGAATACGGCGATGCCGACGTGATGGTCGCGGGCGGCGCCGAGTCCACCGTGTCGCCGCTGGGCGTGGGTGGATTCTGCGCGGCGCGGGCGCTGTCCGGGCGCAACGACGATCCCGCGAGCGCGAGCCGTCCCTGGGACCGCGACCGCGACGGCTTCGTGCTGGGTGAGGGCGCGGGCGTGCTGGTGCTGGAGGAGTACGAACACGCGAGTGCGCGCGGCGCGACGATTTACTGCGAGCTCGCTGGTTATGGCATGAGCGCGGACGCCCACCACATTACCGCCCCCCGAGAGGATGGCGACGGCGCACTTCGATGCATGTCGAACGCGGTGCGCAACGCCGGCATCAACCGGGAAGACGTCGATTACGTCAATGCCCACGGGACGTCGACGCCGCTGGGCGACATCGCGGAGACCGTGGCGGTAAAGCGCTGCTTCGGCGACCACGCCGGCAAGCTCGCCATCAGTTCGACCAAATCGATGACTGGACACCTGCTCGGCGCGGCGGGCGGCGTTGAGGCGGTATTCACGGCGCTGGCGCTACGTGATCAGATCGCGCCGCCGACCATCAACCTCTTCAACCCCGACCCGCAGTGCGACCTGGACTACGTGCCGAATGCGGCGCGCCGGATGAAGATCGAGGTTGCGGTTTCCAACTCGTTCGGGTTCGGCGGCACCAACGGCAGCCTGGTTTTTCGCAGAGTCTAGCCGCCTGCCGGACTTAACAGTCCGACAGGCGGCTCGCGTCGCGGTGATGGGGTGCGCCCAATGATCCTGGTCAACGGAGTCGCCATCGATACCATCCCGGCTTCCGATCGCGGATTTGCCTATGGTGACGGTGTGTTCCGCACGCTCGTCGTTCGCGACGGGCAGCCGCGTGCTTGGCGCCGGCAGTTCGGGAAGCTCGCATTCGATGCGCATGCCCTGGGCATTCCGTGCCCGGAGGAGGCGTTGCTGCGAGAGGAGACCCGGCAGGTTGCCGGCGAAGAGCGGTCGTGCGCGGTCAGGATCGTGGTGACACGCGGCAGCGGGCCGCGCGGCTACGCAAGTCCCGCGCCGGTGCGCCCCATGCGTAGCGTATCGCGTTCGCCGTTCCCGCAGCATCCAGCGGAATGGATCGAGCGCGGCGTTACGGCGCGCGTGTGCGCGCTGCGCCTCGGCTGGCAGCCGGCGCTGGCCGGCATCAAGCATCTCAACCGGCTTGAGAATGTCCTCGCACGCGCCGAGTGGGACGATCCCGGGATCGCCGAGGGGCTCTTGCAGGATTGCGCCGGCAACGTGATCGGCGGAACGATGAGCAATGTGTTCGTCGTGGAAGGGGAGAGGATCGCGACACCCGATCTCAGTCAGTGCGGAGTCGCGGGCGTGACCCGCGACCGCGTAATGGATGGCGCGCGGCGGCGCCGCGTCGCGTGCGTCGTGGAACGCATTTCTCTCGAACGGCTCCTCGCGGCACAGGAAGTCATGCTGGTCAACAGCCTGATCGGCGTGTGGCAGGTGCGGCGGCTGGGGGGCAGGGCATGGGACCCGGGTACCGTGACGGCGCAGGTGCGCCGCTGGCTCGATGAGGACGGCGATTAGGAACGGGCTGCGCCGCGCCGCCATCCTGCTGGCGCTTGCCATTGCCATCGCCTGCGGCGGGGTGGGCTACTATCTCACGGCGGCGGTGGCGCCGCCGCAGACGCCATTGCAGTTCGACGTGCGAAAAGGCAGCACGCTGACAGCGGTCTCGCGCCAGCTTGCCGATGCTGGGGTCCTGAACTACCCGGCGCTGTTTGTCCTTCTTGGGCGGGCGCTGGACAAGGCTGCCGGCGTCAAGGCCGGGAACTACGAAATCGAGGCGCCGATCACGCCGCTCCAGCTCCTGCGCAAGATCACCGAGGGCGACTACACCCTGGCGGCCGTCGTGTTTCCGGAGGGCTGGACGTTTCGGCAGATGCGCCGCGCGCTCGACGAGCATCCGGCACTGCGCCATGACACTACAGGGCTTGCCGACGGCGAGATCCTCGCGCGCATGGGCAGCAGCGAAGCATCCGCCGAAGGGTGGTTCTTCCCCGATACCTACTACGTCAGTAGCGGCGGCAGCGACCTTGCGGTCCTGCGGCGCGCCCATCGACTCATGCGCCGCCATTTGGCGGAGCAGTGGGAACGCCGCGCCAGCGCCCTGCCGCTCGCCAGCCCGTACGAGGCGCTCATACTGGCATCGATCATCGAGAAGGAGACCGGCTGGGCCGAGGAGCGGCCGCTGATCGCGGCCGTGTTCGTGAACCGGCTGCGTGCCGGCATGAAGCTGCAGACCGACCCGGCGGTGATCTACGGTCTCGGGGGCGATTTCGACGGCAATCTCCGCAAGCGCGATCTCATCGCCGATTCAGAGTACAACACCTACACCCGGGGCGGGCTGCCACCGACGCCGATCGCCATGCCGGGGCTCGGCGCCATCCGCGCGGCGCTCAACCCGGCGCCCGGCGATGCGCTGTATTTCGTCGCGCGGGGCGACGGCACGTCGCATTTCTCGCGGACGTTGGCCGAACACGAGCGGGCCGTGACAAAATACCAGCGATCGGGGCGGCGTTGATGTCCGGAAAATTCATCACCTTGGAAGGCCTGGACGGAGCAGGGAAGAGCACGCATCTCGCGGGCCTCGCCCAGGTACTCCGCGAGCGCGGGCTCACCGTTCGAACCACCCGTGAACCGGGCGGTACTGCCCTTGGGGAAAAGCTGAGGCAGCTGCTCCTCGACCGCGACCAGCGCCTGCATCCGGAAACGGAGACGTTGCTGATGTTTGCCGCGCGGCACGAGCACCTCGACAAGATCATCCGGCCGGCGCTCGCAGCAGGCGCGTGGGTGCTGTGTGACCGCTTTACCGACGCCACGTTTGCCTACCAGAGCGGCGGCAGCGGCGTGTCTTGGGCCCGGATCGAGGCGCTCGAACGCTGGGTGCACGCCGATCTGCAGCCGGATTTGACCGTCTATCTGGACGTGCCGCCGGAACTCGGTCGTGCGCGCCGAGACCGGATCAAGGCCCCGGACCGGTTCGAACAGGAGGCCGAGGCGTTCTTCGAGCGGGTGCGCGCGGCCTACCTGCGCCGCGCGCGCGAGGCGCCGGCGCGCATCCGTGTGATCGATGCCAGCGCAATGATCCCGGAGATCGCCAGGCACCTGGAAAACGTGCTCGATGAACTTATCAAGTAAACCCTCAAGTACGCGACTTAAGCTCCTGTAAATGAGCTACTTACCTTGGCACATATCGGAATTTGAGCGACTCCTTGCCGGGCGTGCGGCGCTGGGGCATGCACTGCTCATCCACGGCGCCCGTGGCATCGGCAAACTCGCTTTCGCCACAGCCTTGGCGCAAGCGCTGCTGTGCGAGGGATCCGGGCGCGCTGGCGGAGCCTGTGAGGTGTGCCCCGCATGTGTATGGTTCGCCGCCGGCAACCATCCGGATATCAGGCGCGTTGAGCCGGAAAGCCTGGCGGCG
>MEQT01000167.1:6977-30926 GCA_001770325.1 Betaproteobacteria bacterium RIFCSPLOWO2_02_64_14 | reverse complement strand
GCTTGCCGCGGGCCAGAAGTAGGGCGCATAGTGGGCGGTAAGCACGCCCTGGGGAAACCTCCCCGGCAAGCCGTCTCGACCGTCGGACGGGCGTCTGCTGCGCCGCAGCAAAACACCCCCGAAAACGCCCTCTTAAGGGGTCATTAACCGGCCCTTCCGGCCGAAACCCCGATTTCCAGAATCAGTTGCACCGATTTCCAGAAATAACTGCACCCCGTCAGCACCACGCCTGCCGCCGCCGTTGCATTCGGCCGCCTCCTCAACTATCATTGGCACTCGCTTCTGATGAGTGCTAACAGGCGCCATCGGTCCGATCAATCCAGAAGGAGATTCATCCATGAAGATTCGTCCGTTGCACGACCGCATTATCGTGAAGCGGTTGGAAGAAGAGCGTAAGACTGCCTCCGGCATCGTCATTCCCGACACCGCAGCCGAGAAACCCGACCAAGGGGAAGTGCTCGCAGTGGGGAAAGGCAAGATCCTGGAGGACGGCAAAGTGCGCCCCCTGGACCTCAAGGTGGGCGACAAGATCCTGTTCGGGAAATATTCCGGGCAGACGGTGAAGGTCAAAGGCGACGAGCTGCTCGTGATGCGTGAAGAAGACGTCATGGGCGTGATCGAAGGCAAGTAATCCTCAGGAGATACACATCATGGCAGCAAAAGACGTCAAGTTTCATGAAAACGCCCGGCACAAGATCATCGCCGGCGTGAACATAATGGCTGATGCGGTGAAGGTGACGCTGGGGCCCAAGGGCCGCAACGTGGTGCTGGAGCGCTCGTTCGGCGCCCCGACGGTGACGAAGGACGGGGTGTCGGTGGCGAAGGAGATCGAGCTGAAGGACAAGTTCGAGAACATGGGGGCGCAGATGCTGAAGGAAGTCGCCTCCAAGACTTCGGACATAGCGGGGGATGGGACGACGACGGCCACCGTGCTGGCGCAGTCGATCGTGCAGGAGGGCATGAAGTATGTCGCCGCCGGCATGAACCCGATGGATCTGAAGCGCGGCATCGACAAGGCGGTGGACGCGGTCGTCGAGCAGCTGAAAAAGAATTCCAAGCCCTGCACCACCAGCAAGGAAATCGCGCAGGTCGGGGCGATCTCGGCCAATGCCGATACCGATATCGGCAAGATCATTGCCGAGGCGATGGACAAGGTCGGCAAGGAAGGCGTGATCACGGTCGAAGACGGCAAGAGCCTCAATAACGAGCTCGATGTCGTGGAAGGCATGCAGTTCGACCGCGGCTATCTCTCGCCGTATTTCATCAACAACGCCGAGAAGCAGATCGCCGTCCTCGACGATCCCTACATCCTGCTGCACGACAAGAAGGTATCGAGCATCCGCGACCTGTTGCCGGTGCTGGAGCAGGTGGCGAAAGCCGGAAAGCCGCTGCTCATCGTGGCCGAAGAAGTCGAAGGTGAAGCGCTCGCCACCCTGGTGGTGAACAACATCCGCGGCATACTCAAGACCTGCGCGGTGAAGGCGCCCGGCTTCGGCGATCGCCGCAAGGCGATGCTGGAGGACATCGCGATCCTCACCGGCGGGACGGTCATCGCCGAGGAACTGGGTCTGAAACTCGAGAACGCGACGCTGAAGGACCTGGGCCGCGCCAAGAAGATCGAGATCGAGAAGGAGAACACCACTCTCATCGACGGCGCCGGCGAGAAGAAAGCGATCGAAGCGCGGGTCAAGAACATCCGCGTTCAGATCGAAGAGGCGACCAGCGACTACGACAAGGAGAAGCTGCAGGAGCGCGTTGCCAAGCTCGCGGGCGGTGTGGCGCTGGTGAAAGTGGGCGCTGCGACCGAAGTCGAGATGAAGGAGAAGAAGGCCCGCGTGGAAGACGCGTTGCACGCAACCCGCGCTGCGGTGGAAGAGGGCATCGTCGCCGGCGGCGGCGTGGCGCTCATCCGCGCGCGCCTGGCTGTGGGCAAGCTGAAGGGCGACAACCACGACCAGGACTGCGGCATCAAGATCGTGCTGCGGGCGCTGGAAGAGCCGCTGCGCCAGATCGTGGCCAACGCGGGTGACGAGCCCTCGGTGGTGCTGAACAAGGTGGTGGAAGGCAAGGGCAACTTCGGCTACAACGCCTCCACCGGCGAGTATGGCGACCTGGTCGAAATGGGCGTGCTCGATCCGACCAAGGTGGCGCGCTGCGCGTTGCAGAACGCGGCCTCGGTCGCGGGCCTGATCCTCACCACCGACGCAATGGTGGCCGAGGCGCCGAAGGACGAATCCGCGGGCGGTGGCCATATGCACGGCGGCGGCGGCATGGGTGGCATGGGCGGTATGGACATGTGACGAGCGCGTAGCGCGCGAGTCACGAGCCCAACTGCTCGTCATCCCTGACCCGATCCGGGATCCAGCAACACGACAAAGCCCCGCACCCGCGGGGCTTTGTTTGTACGGTGCCCGCGCCGCGCAGGTTGCCCGCAATTCCACCCCCGTGTCATTGCGAGGAATGGGTGACGAAGCAATCCCGTTGCAGGCAACGTCACATCGCCTCGGTTACAATGGCGCGCAAGATACTCCGCGCGATCCATTGTCCATTCCCGCCGACGTCCTCCTTGTCACTCGCGCGCGCATACGCGGCTTTCCTTGACGCCTCAGCGATTTGACGCTTAAATACCGCCCTTTCCCCGGGGGCCGGGTAGCTCAGTTGGTAGAGCAGAGGACTGAAAATCCTTGTGTCGGCGGTTCAATTCCGTCCCCGGCCACCATCCCGTTCACCGCTAAGTCGTTCAGTTCGTAGAGTTCGTACCCAGTCCTGCAGAAACTGAACCGGCAAGCGATAGCCGAGCCCGGAGTGGCAGCGAGTCCGGTTATCGAGCGCCTCGATTTAGTGGAACGATCGGCAACAACTCGGGCACGCTTCGCATAACGCGTGCCGTGTACCCGCCCGTTCTTCAAGCAATTGAACAAGCTTTCCCACTTCCTGGAAGACGAAATTTCGAAGGAAAATAATGCATAATATGGTATTGTTCTTCGTGTTCTATGATATAAAGTGTATTGGAATAGCGCCAAGCATGTGATACCATTTTTTACATATATTTGTAGACTATAGTAAATAAATGGTATGAAACCACAGAGGCCACGCACCCTGCCTGCTGAAATTCGGCAGGAAATCAAGCAAGGCCGCCAAGCCAAAGGCTGGAGCCAACTTGAGCTTGGCCAAAAAATCCGACTGGCGCAGCGGCATATCTCCGGTATCGAAACCGGCAAGATCGTGCCCCGGTACGACACTCTCCTGGAAATCTTGCGCGTGCTCGATCGGGATCTGGTGATGGTGCCGCGCGAGCTTCTGCCCCTCGTCCAGGCCACGGTACGTGATTACCGCAATCGCAAAGCACACGATCAAACGGAAGAGCGCCCGCTCTACGCCGATACCGATGAGGAGGACGCGTCATGACGGCGGATCGACTCGGCGCTCTTGCCGTTCGCCTGCATGAGAAACGCATCGGCATGATTACGCGCCTTCCGGGTGACCGTCATCTGTTTGCCTTCGATGAGCGCTACGTCAACGATGAGAACCGCCCTACACTCAGTCTTTCGTTCAAGAGTCGCTCTGGCGGGTTGGTCACCTCCGTGCGACCCTACAACGCCCGCGTGCCGCCGTTTTTCTCCAACCTGCTGCCCGAAGGTCACCTGCGCGAATATCTCGCAGCGCGGGCAGGGGTAAAGCCTGGCAGGGAATTCTTCCTGCTTGCCATATTGGGAGCCGACTTGCCCGGCGCGATCAGGGTTACACCCGTTGAATCTGTTTCCGCAGACGATGATCGTCATCCTGACGGCGATGATCGCCGCGCCGATGCCGGTGTGTCACCTTTGCATTTCTCCCTCGCCGGTGTGCAACTCAAGTTTTCCGCCATCATGGAAGCAAGCGGCGGGCTCACGATTCCAGCGGACGGGATCGGCGGTTCGTGGATCGTGAAACTGCCGTCCGCGCGCTTCGAAGGTGTGCCCGAGAACGAATTTGTCATGATGGAGCTGGGCCGAAGCATAGGCATTCCGGTCCCCAGGATACGACTGGTACCGGTCAAGGAAATCGAAGGCCTGCCGCAGGATGCCGGAAAGATGGAAGGCCAGGCACTGGCCGTCGAACGCTTCGACCGCAAGGCCGCCGGCGGGCGCGTGCATATGGAGGACTTCGCGCAGGTCTTCGGCTTGTATGCCGACGACAAATACGGGAAGCGCAGTTACGCCAGCATTGCTCAGGTGCTGGCGGCGGAAGCGGGCGAGGAGGCGGTATCCGATTTTGTGCGCCGGCTCGTGTTCTCCGTGCTCATCGGCAACGGTGACATGCACCTGAAGAACTGGTCGCTGCTATACCCTGACGGACGCAGACCCGTTCTCGCGCCAGCTTACGACTACGTCTCGACCATCGCCTATCTGCCCAAGGAACAACTGGGCCTGAGTTTTGGTGGCAGCAAGCGCATCGATGCGATCACCCAGGAGCAGATCCGCCGCTTTGCGGACACGGCCAGCCTGGCCTTCAGTTCCACGTGGGATATTGTGGACGAGACGGTAAGCCAGACGCTGAAGGCTTGGAAGAAACTGGAAGCAAGAGACGTGATGGAAAGAGCAGTGCGCGACGCCATCGAAAAACACATGCAGCAGGTGGCCTCGTCCTTCAGGTAGTCCAATAGGGTGTCCGGTAGGGTGCGAGAGGCGGCCAATGTGAGCCGCGCCGACGCGTTGGAGAACGGAAAGTATACGTTCCGCCTTCGCATTCCGGGTACCGACTGAGCTCGAGAACCATCGTGCGTCACGTCGTTGCGGTTACGTACTCTTACAGTCGGTAACAACACGAAACGACGACTCCGCTCATACTGTTCGCAACCAGGGACTGTTGCACTTGCTCTGAGACCTTCTGGCGAGACGGTAACAAGAATTGTCGTCTGCGCCATCCCCGCGTTATTGAGATAGAACCGCATCGCGCACGCCGGCGTCAGGGATCGTGGAACCTGCCGCCGCTGGTGGCTGCCCGTCGGCGGTGCCTCCCACACTGCTTTCGTTTAGAGCGCGGTCAATCGAATTCGAGCAGTCGATTGAGTCCGTCGGCTGGATAGATATTTCTTCCGCGTAATACCGCTGCCCGGATCGATTTTCACATAACCGTTGGCAATTTCATGGGTGCCAAAAAGGAACCCAATTGTGCTTGCCAGCACCATGATTGAGCCACACTATACCAACGCAATCAACAATCAAAAACGATATAAACCATGAAGTTATTCACCGGATTGAAAAAAATCAGGGAGTTCGAGAGGGGGCAACTTCCGTTCCTCAAGACCGTCGTCGATTTCGATATCGTCATCGAGATCGGATATGCGGAAGAGCAGGAGCAGCAACTGACGCTGAAACAGCTCTTTCTGCTGAATCTCAGTTCCCGCACGACGGTACGCCGCAAATTAGCCAGGCTCATTGAGCGAGAAATCGTAATACGGCGCAAACATGCGAGCGATCAGCGCGCCAGCCTCCTGACCATTTCTCCCTCCATCGTCAAAGTGCTGGGCAAATATGGCGGCACACTTACCTCTATTTCGACGTTGCATTTTAAATAGGCTGCAGAAACGAGAGAGCGTTTTGGACCTTGACCCTGTCGGCAACATGTCCATGCCGTAAGGAGGTCGCCATGCCTTCGCCGCATACCCCGAAGCAAAACCATCTTCTTGATGCGCTGCCCGCTGAAGATTACACGCGTCTGCTTCCCGATCTGGAACTCACACCGATGCCGCTGGGATGGGCGCTCTACGAGTCCGGCGGCCATATGGGCTACCTGTATTTCCCGACCACCAGCATCGTCTCGCTGCTCTACGTCATGGAAAGCGGCGCCTCGGCGGAAATCGCGATCACCGGCAACGAAGGCTTGGTCGGCATCTCGTTGTTCATGGGCGGGGAGAGCACGACGAACCGGGCGGTGGTGCAAAGCGCAGGAACCAGTTACCGGCTCAAGGCGAGTATTCTGAAGAGGGAATTCGCGTTGGGCGGTAACTTGCAGCATTTGGCGCTGCGTTACACGCAGGCACTGATCACGCAGATGGCGCAGACCGCAGTGTGCAACCGGCATCATACGGTGGACCAGCAGCTATGCCGCTGGCTGTTGTTGAGCGTGGACCGTTTGGCAGGCAATGAACTGATGATGACGCAGGAGCTGATCGCGAACATGCTGGGCGTGCGCCGGGAGGGCGTGACCGAGGCTGCCGGCAAGTTGCAGGCGGACGGCTTGATTCACTACACCCGCGGCCACATCACCGTGCTGGATCGTCCAAAGCTGGAGAAGCGGGTATGCGAGTGCTACGCGGTAGTGAAAAGAGAGTTTGACCGCTTGCTGCCGTATAAGCTCCCGCTCTGATTCCATTTCCAGCCGGGCTGCGCGGCCCTCGGCATTGCAAACGAGCAACGCATCCCCGGCTGCCATTCTTCGCTACACGATCGACCTGCCCGCGCGTTGCGTGTGCGAAGCTTGATCGGCCGCAATTCGGATGGCCGTATTGCGCGCGGCTTGCTTGATCTGGTCCAGAAACTCACGGTGCCGGGCAACGCGCCCGAACGTGTCCACACCGCGCTGCGCATGATCCTGCAGCGCAGCCGCAGCGCGTTTCGAATCGGCGGACAAGGCATCGCCCAACGGGCCGCGCAGCAACTCGGCGAGGATGATGGCGGCGACAGTCTCCGCCTTGAGGCCCAACTCGGCGGCGCGACGGAAGATCTCCTCGAACTCGTCGGCAAGCCCCGCTTCCTGCAACAGGACTAGCGCGCGAGCCGGATCCAGCCGCGCCGGTGCCGCTTCGATCAACGCGAGGAGCGAGTGACGCGGCTCAGGTACCTCGCGGAACAGGAACCGCTGTGCCGAGTCCTTGACGGACTGCGCGAAATCGCCGATGTCCTCACAAAGCATGTCGAACGAAGACAGGGCGGTTGGGGCCGGCGGCATCCTCGCGCTCACCGGCGCGGCGACCGCGCCCACTCCGCCCCAGCCCGCGGCCAGCGTCTGGGGAACCTTGCGCAGGGCAGGAAGGTCCTGCGCCTTTTCATCCTCGGGCCGCTCGGCGACCACCAGCCAGTTGGTCCACGGGCTCGCCAGGCGATAGCGCAGCGCCGTTTGCACTGCCGCGCCGCCACTCAGTTCCTTCAGCCGCGCCGCAGCCGTGAGCCGGGCGACGGTGGACATGCCTTCAGAGGCCGCATCCGGTGCCGGCATGGCAAGCGCCAACTCTTGGCGCACGACTTCACCCTGCTCGGTCTCCACTTCGAGAACGACGGCGCCGCCGACGGCCGGGCGCTCGAAGCGCGCGCAGGCGATCAGCGTGTCGCCCTCGAAAACCGCGCCCGGTTTGGAAGGAGCAAACTCGCCGGCACCCTCGGGCCAGCGGATGGTGACGCGTTTTGCGCGCGGTGCGCGCATCCGCTCGAAGTGGCGCACGACCCGCTCCGACATGCCTTCGCGCGGCGACACCAGTTCGCACTCGCCGCCGGTGCCGGCCGCAAGCCCACGCACGAAGGCTTCCGAGACCGCGCTGCCGACGCCCACCGTGAACACGCGGTGCCCGGTGCGTTGCGCCTCGGCGGCCACTTTCTGCCACGCCGAGACTTCTCCATCCGTCACGAGGAAGATGTCCGCGGCGCCCGATTCGCCGATCGCCGCGTAGGCTGCGCGCAGCGCCTGGCCGATCTCGGTGCCGCCCATGTTCGCGTCGAGTTGTTGCGCGAAGCGCCGCGCTTCGGCCAGGTTGGTCTGGGTGCACGGGAGCAGCCGCTCCGAGAGCGCGCGGGTCGAGCTTCCGAACGCGACCAGCGTCACGCGGTCGTGCGACTCGAGCGCGTCGAGTATCCCGTCGAGCGCCTGCTTCGCCTGCGTCATCGAATCGCCCTGCATGGAGCCCGAGCAATCGATCACGATCGCGAGATTGAGCGGGCGCGGCTGCTGCAATCCGGGGAAGAACGGCTGGAAACTCGCCACTGCCGCCACACCTTCGCCATCGGCGCCGCATAGCGCGAAGCCGCGCGCCGTCCGCGAGGCCTTCACCTGCAGGATGAAGTCGCGGTCCATCACCGCCTTCTCCTGCTGCAACGCGATCACGGTCTTGTCCGCCGAGCGCGCGAGCGTGACCGGGTGCGAGGGACACGTGAACTGGGCGTCGCGCAGGCTCCCGCACACTTCGACCGTGAGCGAAAACCGGTTCTCGACCGTGAGCGAGGGTTCGGGCGCCTGGTGCGGGGCGTGGGGCGATGCGCCGTAGCGCGGGGCGATCATGGTCGGGAGGAAGAAGCGCAGGCGGTCGCCCGCCCAGCGGTAGAGGATTGCGTAGCGGAACGTGATGCTTGCTTTCTCGCCCGGCAGCAGGTTGCCGACGTTCATCGTGTAAAGACCCGGCTCGATCACTTCCAGCATCACCGCCGCGTCACCCGCGGCCACGGCGTCCTCATACTTTTCCTCGGCGGCTTTCTTCTCGACGACGACGCCCTTCAGCACGCGTCCGCCGATCTCGACCTCGAGGTCGAGCAGCACCGCGTCGAGCGGCAGCGGGAAGGTGTACACCGCCTCGATGTTCACCCGCTCGTCGTTGCGGTAGGTCTGGGCGACCGTCACCTCGCACAGGAGGTCTTTCAGCGTCGCCGCGACCGCCACGTCGCACAGGGCCACGCGTTCTCCTTGCACGCCGGTCAGGGCGCAGGCCAGGTTGTTCATTGTTTTTCCTCGCTTTCGTGCAGATCATCGTAGGCGCGCGTCACCGCGCGGAAGAATTCCCGCACCTGCTCGGGGCTCAACCCCGCGCGGCCGGGTTCCAGGTTGACTTCGACGCCGTCCGCCACCACCAGATGGCTCCACACTTCCACGGTTCCTGCGCGCCGCGGCGCCGGCGGCAGCGGGCCGCTGTCCGGTTGTCTCAGCACCTCGCCGATCCGTTCCAGGGACAGCCCGGCCAGTTGCCATTTGCGCACCAGCAGGAGCTGCTCGACGTGGCGCGGGGTGTAGTACGCGCCTTTGCCGATCCCCTGCGGGCGATCGACCAGGCCGGTCTGGATGTAGTAGCGGACGGTGCGCCGCGGCAGCTCGGCCAGGGCGGCGATCTCGTCCAGGGTGTAGGTGCGGGACTCATTCATGACAGCCATACTAGACAGTTATACTGTCGTTGTCAACTGTCACGAAAGATTCTGTAGGCCGGAGCGAGAACGGCTGCTGCCGGGCTCTGCTCAAGGCACAGCGCATGCGGACGAACCTCGGTGGCGAGTCCCAGCCAATTATTTGAGATACCTACCGCACAAAGTGGCGTTGCCAGCGCTGCGCGACTAAGAACAATATGGTAAAAAGCAGCCGGTCTTGGGTGCGTCGTGCAACACGCCACAGGACGCGAGAAGTAGGGGGACGTTAGCTCAGTTGGTAGAGCAGCTGACTCTTAATCAGTAGGTCGTAGGTTCGATCCCTACACGTCCCACCAGCTCCCCGCGCTGCGTTCGACGCGCTTCGTGCTAAAGCCCGGATCTGGCGTTCGTTGTGGTTTTTCAATCAGTACCCGTATTCCCGACATCCAATGTCGCCCGCAGTGAGGGAGGCGCGGAAGATGCGAAAAATTGCACCCGAAAACCTGCTACCGGATACACCGAGCGTCCAGCCGCCGGAAATCGGGCAATGCATTTTCTGTCACCTGAACCGGGAGATCATCGCCGAAGCCCGCCTGTCGCTCGCCGTGTTCGACAGTTTTCCGGTTTCGAAAGGCCACGCTCTTGTCATTCCGCGGCGGCACGTAGCGACGATCTGGGACATGACGGATGACGAGTACGCCGACGCATTCCTGCTGGTGCGCACGGTGAAGGACGTGTTGCGCACACGGTTCGGCGTGGATGCGTTCAACGTCGGCGTCAACTGCGGCGAGGTCGCGGGCCAGTCGGTGTGGCACGCCCACATCCATGTCATTCCGCGCTACCCCGGCGATATTCCGAACCCAAAGGGCGGCGTCAGGAACATCATTCCCGGCAAGGATCGATACTAGAAAGGCAAGTTTGCGCGCAAGCCGTCAGTAACCCAGCGCGCGGTCGACGACGGTTTCGAGCGGGTCGCCCGCAAGAAAGCGCCGGGCGTTGGAGACGAACACCTCGGCGACGCCTTCGTCGCGCGCGGGGTGAAGGCCGCCAATGTGCGGCAGCACCGTGATGCCGGGCGTGGTCCAGAACGGATGGTCGGACGGCAGCGGCTCCTTGCGAAATACGTCGAGCACGGCGCCGGCGATCGTCTTCGAGCGCACCGCTTCGACGAGATCGGCATCGACGATCAGCGCGCCGCGCGCGAAGTTGAGGAGCCAGGCACTCTTCTTCATGGCGCGGAAGCGCGCCGCATTCATGAAATTCTCCGTCTCGGTCGTGGACGGGAGCAGCAGCAGCACGAAATCCGATGCGCCCAGCACTTCGTCGGTCGCACCGGGGGCATAGACTTTCGCGATGTGCGGGAGCGGCGCAGGGGAGCGCTTGGTGCCGATCACCCTGATCTCAAGCGCCTCGCACTTGCGCGCGAGTTCCTGCCCGATCGCGCCAAGGCCGAGGATGCCGAGCGTCTTGCCGGCGAGCGGTTCGGAAATGCGCCGCGTCCAGCGGCTCTCGCGCTGCTCGAGCGCGCACTCCATCAGCGGCTTGGTGAGGAAGAAGAGGGCGGCGAGGATGTTCTCCGGCATCTGCACGCGGTGAGCGCCGCGCGCGCAGGTGAGGATGATGTCGTCGCGCAGGTCAGGGGCCGCGAGCCACTGGTCCATGCCGGCGGTCGTGCTCTGGATCCAGCGCAGCCGCGGCATGCCGGCGATCAACCCCGGCGCCGGGCGCCAGCCGACCAGCATTTCGCCGCGCGCTGCGAGTTCTGGGGGAATCTTCTCGTCGTTGCGCACGCCGTGGAATTCGACCCGGTCGGCGAGGCCCGCGCGCGCGAGCGCCTGTTCGTAGACGCGCGCTTCGTTCATCCAGACGATGCAGACGGGTTTTGTCATGAGCGGGGGCGCTTTGGTGGGAATTTCTCCCCATGATTATGAACGAAAGCCCATCAGCAGATTTCGCCCGTGTGGCATGGTTCAGGGTTGAACCCGCATAGCCTCGAACGAAACTTCCGTCCCTGTCACGGTGCCGCGAAATACGGCAGGCTGCGCTTCCTCGTCCGGAACGAGCATGCCCTCCTGCCCGGTCTCCGTCTTCCAGCGAATCGAGCCGTCCCCGTCGAGCCAGATCTTGCCGGCGTGCCGAACGGTGCGCCCGGACTGCACGATCGCGCTCTGGTAGCTGCCGTCGGTGCTGATGATCCACTCGATGCCTCCGCCTTGCGAGGTCGTGCCCTTCCATCGGCCCTCGAGGCGTCGGAGGGGATCCGCCGGGTCGGCAGCGCCGCCTTCGGTGCTTGCCTCAGGTCCCGAACGAGGGGCTAGCGCAGCCGATTTTGTCGCGGATGCGCCGGCCTTGGGCTCGCCACCGCCCAAGGCGCCGGTGACGCTCGTGAAAACGCCCTGGATGCCCTGGCCGATTTGCTTCAAGGAGCTTGCGAGGGTCGGCGACTCTTTCGCCTTTTGCGCATCCGCCTGCGCGCTCTGCGCCGGCGCCGGAGCAGGCGGAGGAGTGCCCTGTTCCGCGCTATCGTCCTGCTCGCGAGCTATCGGTTCGGGTTCACGGTGCGCGGGCGCGGCGGCGAAGGGTTGCGCCTGCGGTGCGGGCGCGGGCGCCACGGTGGCCGCGGCGACCCGAACCGGCCACGGCGCTGCGCTCGCAAACCTGTCCCTCAGCTCCTTGCCGTGCGCATACTGGTCGAAGCTCGCCTCCATCGCATCGCCCAGCGCGATGAGGCGCTCGTGAGCATGCGGATGGGTCTTGAAGAGCAGCGCCACGGCGCCGTCAGCGGGATTCCTCCGGTCGAGCAATTGCAGGACAGTGGGCAACGCATAGGGATCGTATCCCGCCCGCGTGGCGAGAACCACGCCCATGCGGTCGGCCTCGAACTCGGCGTTCCTGTCCAATCCCCTGGCAAGAATCTGTGCGCCATTGCCCAGCAGGTTTCGAATGGCCGCGCCCCGTAGTGATTGATCGCGCGCGACGCGCTGCGTGGCGAGATCGGCGAACGCGCTTACGAGCTTGCTCTGCTGCAAAAGCTTGATGTGATGCTTCATCAGCACGTGGGCGATCTCGTGCGCCAATACGCCCGCCAGCTCGGCCTCGCTGCCAAGCATCCTGACCAGACCCTCCGTCACGAAGATGTACCCACCGGGCAGGGCAAACGCATTGATATCCTGGGTTTCGAGCACGCCGAAGTACCATTTCAGGTCCGCTCTTTCACTATGGGAGGCGACCCATCGTCCGACGTTGTTCACATAGGCCTGAAGGTTTTCGTTCTTCACCAGAGGTACCGCGCCGAGCAGGTCTCCCGCGAGCTGCCTGCCGATGGCGATTTCGACGTCGAGCGGGACATCGCCGAACAATCCCACGCCTCGGGTGCGTCGCGCCGGCTGGCCCGGCTGCTGCGTCGTCGCCAGTTGTTGCGCCGGGGCGTCGGGGCTCACCGTGGAGCCTCCACAGAGGCGAAGCGCGACTTCATGGGCCACGCCGCTTGGAGCGACGGTCGTGAAGTCGCCGGCCGGCTTTGCGGCGATGACGCCCGCGACGGGCCGAAGCTGCGCGTTGAGCGCCGTCTCATTGACGGCCCGATAGTCATTCGTCTCGCAACGAATCTGGAGCTCGATCGCCGAGCCGACGTACGCCTGGCCGCCGCGGACAGCGGGGTTCGGGTATATACCGACGACGACTGCCTTGGAGACCTCTGCAGTCTTGGCGACGCTCTTCCGCACCAGGAAAAAATTCGTTCCCTTGTTGGCAACGAGAAATTCCAGGTCGGGGCTCTGTTTCAGGTGCGCGACGAGTTGCGTGTTGTAGCCGGCCTGACCCTGAGGCGGGCGCAGCAATTGCTGGAATAAATTGGGCGTGCCCTGGGCACCCGCGGCCGCCGCCAGGCTCAAGTACAGCAGCACTCCGAAAACGGCTCGCATGGCTAATCCGTTGTCGTCGGTTCGTTGCTGACCGTGGCGCCTGCCGGATCGGGAAGATACTTGACCTCCCACGACTGGAGCTCGGCGCTCTCTGCAAAGCTGCTTGCGCGTTCCGGCGGCGCGGCGAGCGATTCGAGCTTGCGCAATTCCTCCGCGTTGAATTTCGCGGCTTTGAGCTGTTCCTCCGTGATTCCCCTTACGCCGATGACCGCGGTGACCTGCCCCTTTTGCTTGGTGGCGGCAAGACCGAGGACGCCGCCGATTTCCTTGCCAATGTCCTGCTTCGCGGGCTCACCCGGTTTGAGAAAAAAGAACATCACCCAGCCCTGCTGGCCGCCAAAGGAAATCTCGGCCCACGCGTTCTGGCGCTGACGCAGCTCGAAGATGGCGTCCTTGGGGAGTTTCCAAATGACCTTGGCGCCGTGTCGTGGCTCGGCCAGTGCGTCAAGATCCCGGACGGCGTGTCCCTGCTCGCCGGCGGCGCAGCAGACCGGCAGGCTCAGCGCCAGAATGCAGAGAAAGAGCCGCGCAAGCCCCCCCCTCATTGAATTCCTCCCAAGGTAACGCTTTGGCCGCAGGCACCGCTCGGCGCCACTCTTAGTGGTGGCTGCGCACGGATTGGGCCATTGTTCGTTACGGCTGGGTGCTTGTCAATGCATGCGCGGGTGCGCACGTGTGGCGAAGCTGGCCGCAGCATGAGGTGTAACGCGTTTATCATATGCGCCGGGAGTTCTATTCCATCGCGAACCGGGAGGGCAGACCATGCAAAGACGCACATCGGCATCGAGGATCATGCGGCATCTGTTGTGGCTGGTGCTTGCGGGGGCCGCCATGGCCGCGCAGGCGGCGCAGGGCGCTTTCGTGCGCGCGGCGGGCATCGACATGACGGTGGTGCCGTACAAGGGCGGGGCCGGCCAGTTCCTCGCGGCGCTGCTCGGCAACGAGTACTTGGCGGGAGAAGGGTTGGGATGAGGGAAACAGCTCATTTGGTGACGCGTTTCAAGTACGGTTGACGGTCCTCCTTGCGGAACTTCGACTACATCGTGGTGGGTGCGGGGGCCGCCGGATGCGTGCTCGCGAGCCGGCTCACCGAATGCTCGGCGAACACGGTGCTGTTGCTCGAAGCGGGACCGGATACGCCGCCGGGGAGCGAGCCGGCTGACATCGCCGAGACCTATCCGATTTCGTACTTCAACAAGACGTACTTCTGGCCCGGTCTGACGGCCCACTGGCGCCGGCGGAGCGATTCGCTCGCGACACCGTTTCCGCAGGCGCGCGTCATGGGCGGCGGCGGATCGGTCATGGGCATGGTTGCCTACCGCGGCAGCCCGCGCGACTACGCCGATTGGGAGAGCGCCGGCGCCCGCGGCTGGGGCTGGGACGAGGTCCTGCCGTACTTCAGGAAGCTCGAAAACGATTCGGATTGCGCCGACGAGTTCCACGGCAAGTCGGGCCCGCTGCCGATCCGCCGGCTCGCCCGCGATGCCTGGCCGCCGCTCGCCCGCGCCGTTGCGCGGTTCTGTGATGCGCATGAACTCCCGTATATCGCGGACATGAACGCTGACTTCCGCGACGGCTACGGGCCGGTGCCCATGAGCAACACGCCGCACCGGCGTGCCTCCAGCGCGATCTGCTATCTCGATGCCGCGGTGCGCCGCCGCACCAACCTCGAGATCGCGACTTCGGCGACGGTGGTGCGGATTCAGTTTGAAGGGCTGCGCGCGGTCGGCGTGATGGCCGAGGTCGCAGGAACGACCGAGGAGTTTCGTGCGCATGAGATCGTGATTTGTGCCGGCGCGATATTCTCGCCCGCGCTCCTGATGCGCGCGGGCATCGGGCCCGGCCAGGTGCTGCGTGATCTGGGGATCGGCGTGGTCGCGGATCGGCCGGGCGTGGGTGGGAATCTGCAGAATCATCCGGTGGCGTTCATCGGCTTGCACCTGCGCCGGGCGGCGCGGCAGCCTGAGGCGCTGCGCACCACGCCTACCATCGGCGTGCGATTTTCATCGGGACTCGCGGGCTGCGCGCCGGGCGATCTTTACCTCAACATCCAGAGCAAGACGTCATGGAATGCGCTCGGGCGGCAGATCGCGAATGTGATGCCGGTGCTGCTGCGGCCGCACTCGAGGGGACGCGTCTCGCTCGTGTCGGCGGACCCGCGCGAGATGCCGCGGATCGAGTTCAACTTCCTGGATGACGAGATCGACCTGGAGCGCATGACGGACGCGTTCCTCCGCACCCTGGAAATCATCGAGTCCTGCCGGCGCGAGATACCGTGCGGGGCGGCGTTTCCCGTGCAGTTCGGCAACCGCATCCGGCGGCTCAACGAATTGAACCGCCTGAACCGCATCAAGTCCGATCTCATTGCACGCGCGTTTGATCTTGTCCCGCGCCTCGCAGATTTTGTGCTGATGACGCTGGCAGGGGAAGGCGTTTCCCTGCGGGCGCTCGCCGCCGATCCCGAGCGGCTCGCGGAGCATATCCAGAACAACGTGGCGGGCGTGTTCCACCCTGCGGGGACCTGCCGGATGGGCGCGCGCGACGATCCGCACACGGTCGTTGACGTGGCCGGGAAAGTCCTCGGCGTCGATGGACTTCGGGTCGCCGATGCCTCTATCATGCCCAACGTCATTGCCGGCAACACCAACCTCCCGACCATCATGCTCGCCGAAAAAATCGCGGCCGCGATGCTGGGGGCGGGTCTTCCCTCATCCCCAACCCTTCTCCCGGAGGGCGAAGGGAGCGCTGTGCTTCCCTCTCCCACCGGGAGAGGGATCGAGGGGGAGGGGAAAGTGTTCGCCCCGCGTTGGCGCTGAGAGCCGTCCTCTGGGAAAAGGAAATTGTGGAAAAACTGATCATCACCAACTGCGCCACCGACTGCTCGATGTACCCCGAGTGGCGCCAGCGCTTCGACAACTCCGATGTCCTGGCGGCGTCGATCGAGGCCGCATGGCGTGCAGGGGCTGCCATCGCTCACATCCACGCGCCGCCCGATGACTACAAGGCATGGGAATCCCACACTCGGGTGATCCGGGAGCGCTGTGGCATCATGATTCAGTACGGCATTTCGACCCAGACCGTGGAGCAGCGCCGCGCGATCATCAAGAACCATCCCGACATGATCTCGGTGGCGGTGGGTGCGCACAACCTCGTTTTCGTCGGCCGGGATCTGCAGATGCTGCACCCGCGCGCGGAACTGGCCGAACTCATGCGCATGTGCCGCGACCACGGCGTGAAGCCCGAGTTCGAGGTGTGCGCGCTGGGCGATCTGTGGATGATCGACGATGTCGCGGGCAAGGGGCTCGTCGAGCCGCCGTTCATGATGACGCTCTTTTTCGGCCGCCCCGGAGGCACCTGGTCGCCGCCGACCGCGGAGGAGTTTCTGCATCGCGTGAAGCATCTGCCGAAAAACACGTTCTATGCGGCGAGCGTGACGGGGTCCACCCACCTCGCGCTCGAGACGCTGTCGGTACTCTCGGGCGGGCACGTGCGCGTTGGCACGGAAGACGAACCGTATCTCAAGCCCGGCGTGCTGGGCGACAACGTCGATCACGTGGCGCGCATCGCGGCGATCGCCGGGCACCTGGGGCGCGAGGTGGCGACGGTGGACGAATCCAGAACGCTGCTGAAGATTGCGCGGCATTGACATGAAACTCAGAATCATCCCGGCGACAATATTCTCATCGTGTTGTCGCAGTAGGCCGCGCGCAAGCGGCCTCCGTGTCGTTGCGAGGAGCGAGATTTCGCGACGAAGCAACCTCGCGGCGGGCGCGATTGCGTTGCCAGCAACGGGATTGCTTCGCTTCGCTCGCAATGACAGGAAAGTCATGTTCCTGCATGGTCGCTTTCGCACGCGTGATGATTGTTTCTTCTTGCAGGGTGTTGATCTTCCATGAGCGACGACACGCTGGGCTTCTACAACACCGCCGATCTGCGCGAGGCGGCACGGCGGCGGCTGCCGAGGGGGCTCTTCGAGTTCATGGATCGCGGCAACGACGACGAGGTCGCGATGCGCGAGAACCGGGTCGCGCTCGAGCGCATCAAGTTGAAGCCGCGCGTGCTGGTCGACGTCTCGAAGCGCAGCCAGGCGATCACGCTCTTCGGCAAGCAGCAGAAGATGCCGGTCATTGTGGCGCCGACGGGATCGACGGGGCTGGCCTGGTACGAGGGCGAAATCGCTCTTGCACGCGCCGCGGCGGCACACGGCGTACCGTTCACGCTGGCCGCGAGTTCGATGACGGCGCTGGAGAGACTCCCGGCCGAGGCCGGCGGCACGCTGTGGTTCCAGTTCTACATGTGGCCCGACCGTTCGCTTTCGCACCAGTTGATCGCGCGCGCCCGCGACGCCGGTTACGAGGCGCTGGTGTTCACCGTGGACACGCCGGTCGCTCCGGGACGCGAGTACAACCTGCGAAACGGCTTCACGATCCCGTTCAGGTTCACGCGGCGCAACGTCACCGACGTCTTGATGCATCCACGCTGGCTCGTGGGCGTGCTCATGCGCTACCTCGTGACCACCGGCATGCCGCGCTACCGGAATTTCCCGGCGCACACGCAGACGCGGATCACCGCGCTGCCGATGGGGCGCTCGACGGCCCTGAACGACGCGCTCACCTGGGACGACGTGCGCGAACTGCGCAAGCTGTGGCCGCGCAAGCTGATCGTGAAGGGCATACAGCATCCGCGGGACGCGGTGCTGGCGGCGGACTGCGGCGCCGACGCGGTGGTGCTCTCCAATCACGGCGGGCGAGTGCTCGACAGCTCGGCCGCGACGATTACGGTGCTGCCGCGGGTGGTCGAGGCGGTAAAGAAGCGCATCATGGTGATTGTCGACAGCGGGTTTCGGCGGGGGAGCGATGTCGTCAAGGCGCTCGCGCTCGGCGCCGACGCGGTGATGCTGGGACGCGCGCCGCTGCATGGAACGGCGAGCGCGGGTGAAGCCGGCGCGATGCGGGCGCTGCAGATCTATCGCGACGAGATCGACCGCATCCTGGCGCTCGTCGGCTGCAACAGCGTCGCCGACCTCGGCCCGGACCACGTCATCCTGCCGCCTTCCTGAACTCCCTCCCTTGCGCGAGCCACGGGGGAGGGTCGGGGAGGGGGCAGGCGTGGGAAGGAAAGAGAAGGTTGCTGCCGGGTACGCTACCGGCTACACCACCGGCACCGGTTCAGGAGTTTGTCAGCCCTAAATCCGACAAACTCCTGCCGGTGATGCGGTCGATCTCCGCGAGTTCCTGCGGGGTGAGCTCCCAGTCGATCGCCTTCGCGTTCATTTCGACCTGTGAGGCCTGGGTGGCGCCGGCGATGACGCTGGCGACGACCGGCTGCGCCGCGAGCCAGCCGAACGCGAGTTCCAGGAGCGTGCGCCCCCGTTCCTTGCAGAAGCTCTCGAGGTTTTCGAGCACGTTCCAGTTGGCGTCGGTGGCGAAACGGTCTGAGTAGCGCTTGCCCTTGGTGAGCCGCGCGCCTTCGGGCATCGGGGTGCCTCTTTTGTACTTGCCGGTGAGGAATCCGCTCGCGAGCGGATAAAACGGCAGCAGTCCCGCGCCGTACGCCCGCATCGCCGGTATCAATTCGCGCTCCGCGTCACGCGCGAGAAGGCTGTATTCCGCTTCGCAGAATGTGTGCGGCGTGAGGCCATGGTGGCGCGCGAGCCACTGCCGTTCCACGAGTTGCCAGCCGGCAAGCTGCGAGCAGCCGATGTAGCGGATCTTCCCCTGCTTCACCAGGTCGTCGAGCGCGCGCAGCGTGTCCTCGACCGGCGTCGCGGGGTCCGGGCGATGCATCTGGTAGAGATCGATCCAGTCGGTCCTGAGGCGCTTCAGGCTCGCCTCGACCGCCGACATGATGTAGCGGCGCGACCCGCCTTTCATGGTCCCGGAATCGTCCATGGGATTCCCGAACTTGGAGGCGAGGAAGATGTCCTTGCGCCGGCCGCCGAGATACATGCCGAGGGCGGTTTCCGAGCCGCCGCGCTTGCCGTAAACGTCAGCCGTGTCGAAGAAGGTGATGCCGAGATCGAGCGCCTTGTGTATGACCGCGCGCGCGGCTTCGATCTCCATGCGCAGGCCGAAATTGTTGCATCCCAGACCGAGGAGCGAGACTGTGGGGCCGGAGGCGCCCAGCATGCGTTGCTTCAACGAGGACTCCTTTCATCGCTGCGGAGGGAAGATGGAGATCGTCCCGTAGGCTACACGTCCATCGTGTGGTTATCAACCGCTTCGATGTCCGGATCCGGCGCGGCGATGCAAACGGCATGCGCCGTGTGGTCTAAGTGGATCCGAGCCGCCCGCTTACAGTGTCGGCTTCGAACTCGATCGCTGGATCAAGCCGGGCGACGTCGTCGAGTGCGAAATCGAGGGCGTCGGCACGCTCACCAATCCGGTCGCGCGCGGCTGACGCTGTGCCATAATCCCGCCGGGATTTCCGCGTGCGCCGGGCGCGCCGGGAACGCAAGGGAGAATCGAGCGCCGCGATGCAGAATGTCGTCGTTGCAAAACCCTATCGCTTTTTCCCGCCGAGCCGCGGCACGTTCTGGGCGGCCCTGCTGCTGCGGTGCGTGCCTTTCTACCTTCGCAAATACTACGGCGTGGCGCGTGTGACCTGCCGCGGCGTCGAACGGCTCCGGGCCTCGATCGCCGCCGGCCACGGAATCGTGATCGCGCCCAATCATTGCCGGCCATGCGACCCGATGGTGATCGCCGTGCTGGCAGGGCAGGTGCGGCGCTACTTCTACACCATGGCGAGCTGGCACCTTTTCATGCAGAACCGCTTCCAGGCGTGGCTGCTGCAGCGCGCGGGCGTATTCAGCGTCCACCGCGAAGGCTCGGACCGAACTTCGCTCAACCACGCTACCGAGCTGCTGGCCGAGGCCGGGCGGATGATGCTCATCTTCCCCGAGGGCGTCATCTCCCGGAACAACGACCGCCTGAACTATCTGATGGAGGGCGCCGCCATCATGGCGCGCGGCGCCGCCCGCCAGCGCGCCGCCCAGTCGCCTCCCGGCCGCGTCGTGATCCACCCGATTGCGATCCGCTACTTCTTCGATGGCGACATCGAGGATGCCGTCACGCCGGTGCTCGAGGCCATCGAAGCGCGCATGGCGTGGCGGCCGCAGCGCGAGCTGCCGCTCGTCGAGCGCGCGCTCAAGGTCGGCAGCGCGATGCTCGCATTGAAGGAGATCGAGTACTTCGGCGAAGCGCAGCGGGGAGCAGTGGGCGAGCGCGTGGAGCGTCTCGTCGACCGGTTGCTCTGCCCGCTGGAGGACGAGTGGGCGCAGGGACGGCACGCCGGCGGCGTCGTGCGGCGGGTGAAGGGGCTGCGCAAGGCGATCCTCGCCGAGATGGCCGGGTGTAATTTGTCCGAGGCGGAACAGGACCGCCGCGAGCAGCAGCTTGCCGACATGACCCTTGCGCAGCAGCTCGCGTTCTATCCGGCAGGCTATTTTGAACCGGAGCCGACGGCGGAGCGCATACTCGAAACCGTGGAACGCTTCGAGGAGGACACCACCGATGTCGCACGCGTGCACGCGCCGATGCGCGCGGTGGTGGACGTGGGCGAGGCGATCGAGGTGTCTCCCGAGGAGCAGCGCGAGGCCGATGGCGACCCGGTCATGGTGAAAGTCCGCGAGCAGATGAAGGCGATGCTGGCGGCCTCTCTCGCCGAGGTCCATCCCAGCGCAACGATGAAGTGACCGCCATGGGCGAGATCCTGGTTCGCATTGCACTCATCGGAGTAGGCCTGGCGGGATGGTTCTGGACGCAGCATCTGCTCGCCCAGCGGTTCGTCGCTGCCGGTATCCGGGACCGGGTGCACGAGTGGAGCGCGCCCCTGCACGCGTGGTTCACCGTGCATCCACGGGCGACCAACGCCACGCTCATCGCCACTTCCGCCGTGATCGATTTGATCGGGCTCTATCTGCTCGCCGCGGCGATTTTCGGGCCGAGCTTCCGGCCGTTCCTCGCGCTCTTCGTGCTGTTCCTGCTGCGCCAGGTATGCCAGGTCGTGTGCGCGCTGCCGACCCCGTCGGGCTCGATCTGGCGTTACCCCGGATTTCCGGCGTTGCTGGTCACCTATGGCACCGACAATGACTATTTCTTTTCGGGTCACACGGCGATCGCGGTGCTGGGCGCGATCGAACTCGCGCACGCCGGCCCGCCTTGGCTTGCAGCCGTCATGTTCGTCATCGCCGCCCTCGAGGCCGCAACCGTGCTGGTGCTGCGCGCGCATTACACGATGGATGTCTTCGCCGCGGCGCTTGCCGCCTTCTTCGCCTACGCTCTGGGGGCGACCGTGGCGCCGGCAGTCGACGGCTGGATCGCATCACTGTTGACATAGGTCAAGCTGCGTCGTTTGCGTCCGAAATAGCCTCCAAAAAGGTGAAGTGGACGCTCGGAGCTGCTCCAGGTGCAGGGGCAGTTGGTGAGCGCTCCATGGATTGATGTCCCCCAACCATCGACAGCAAGGGAGAATTCCATGCCCAGAATGACGGGTGCCCGCGCGTTCGCGGAGATGATGAACGGCTATGGCGTGTCGCATATTTTCTTCGTGCCGGCCATCATGGCGAAGGCGCTGGCGGAGATGGAGGACATGCCGATCCGCCGCGTGATGGTGCACGGGGAGAAAGCCGCGGCCTACATGGCGGACGGTTTTGCGCGAGCGAGCGGCAGGCCCGGCGTGTGCATGGCGCAGTGCATCGGCGCATCCAACCTGGCGGCCGGCCTGCGCGACGCCTACATGGCGTGCTCTCCCGTGATCGCCATATCGGGCGGGACTCTGCCCGGCGCCCGCTACCGGCACGCGTATCAGGAGGTGGAGGACTTTTCGCAGTTCGGGCCGGTCACGAAATTCAGCGCGACCGTCGAGACGATCACGCGGATCCCGGACCTGCTGCGCCAGGCATTCCGCGACGCGACCTCGGGCACGCCGGGGCCGGTGCACCTGCAGATGCAGAACCGCGGCGGGCAGTTCAGCGAGCAGGAGGCGGATCTCGAGCCGCTGGTGGAAGAGCAATACTCCCGGGTGCCCCCTTTCCGCCCGGAGCCGGAGACGCAGCGCGTGCGCGAGGCGCTCGTGGTGCTGGCCAAGGCGCAGCGACCGGTGATTGTCGCGGGTGGAGGTGTGGTTCGATCCGGCGCGCAGCGCGAGCTGGTGGCGCTGGCGGAGAAGCTGCAGATCCCGGTCGTCACCTCGCTCAATGCCAAAGCCGCGATCCTCGACAGCCATCCGCTGGCGGCCGGGATTTCGGGCAGCTACTCGCGCGAGTGCGCGAACAACACGCTGCTCGAAGCGGATCTCGTGTTTTTCGTCGGCAGCCGCGCCGGCGGGATGGTCACGCACTTCTGGCGTTTCCCGAAGCCGGGCACGGCGGTGATTCAGCTGGATATCAACGCCTCGGAACTGGGCCGCAACTATCCGAACGCGGTTTCGATCCTGGGCGACGCCAAGGTCACGCTCAGGCAGATGCTGGATCTGGCGCAGCCCGGATCGCCCGGGGCGGCGAAAGCATGGACGGCGCGCGTGCAGCAACTGGTCGCGAAGTGGCGCGCCGAGGAGGAACCCCACCGCAATTCCGATGCGGTGCCGGTCCGGCCCGAGCGTATTTGCAGGGAGATTTCGGAGGCGCTGCCGGCAGACGGCGTTGTGGTATCGGATACCGGACATGCCGGAATGTGGACCGGCACGATGTTCTATATCAAGCATCCCGCGCAGCAGTATTTCCGCTGCGCGGGCTCGCTGGGCTGGGGATTTCCGGGCGCGCTTGGCGTGAAGTGCGCGCTGCCGGACAAGCCGGTGGTGTGCTTCACCGGCGACGGCGGTTTCTACTATCACATCGCCGAACTCGAAACCGCTCGGCGCCACAACATCAATCTGGTGATTGTCGTCAACAACAACAGCGGGCTCAACCAGGAGATCACGCTCAACAAGGTTGCCTACAACAACAACCCGCGCGGCGGGTGGACCGACATGTGGACCTTTACCGAAGTGAACTTCGCGAAGATCGCCGAGGGCTTCGGCTGCGCCGGCATTCGCGTCGAGAAACCCGGTGAGGTGGGTGCCGCGCTCAAGCGCGCGCTTGGCATGAAGAAACCGGTGGTGATCGATGTGGTGAGCGACGTGAACGCGCTCGCGCGGAGAGTTCCGCACTGACGCGGGGAGCAGTGTAAGCCTGGAGACCGGGTCAGCGCTGCGCCTGGAGCACTTGGAGCGAGAGGATCTCGCCGCGCTCGATGGATTACCATTGCGGGGCGACATCCAGGGCAAAGCAAACACCGACAACCCGACAGGTTCCCATGGCTCAAGCACAAACCGGCAAGACCGCAACCACCCAGGGCTCTCCCGTGCTCGTTGCGCGCGAGGACAGGATCGCCGTCATTACGCTGAACCGCCCCGACGACGGGAACCGCTGGCGCAAGGAGATGCTGCTCGCGTTCGAGCCCATCGTCGAGGCGCTGCACCAGGACGAGGACACGCAGGTCGTGGTGATCCGGGGGGCGGGGGAAGAGTATTTCTCTTGGGGCGCATTCGATCCCGCCATCCGCGGCGCGATGGGCAAGCAGGAGATCGTTGATTTCGTGCTGCGCGGCAGCCGGCTGCGCGATTCGCTGGAAATGCTGCCGCAGATCGTCATCGCCGCGATCAACGGCAAAGCGCGCGGCAACGGCGTCGAACTCGCGCTCGCGTGCGACATGCGCTTCGTGTCCGAGCGCGCGACGATGTCCTTTCCCGAGGCGGACATGGGCGGCATTCCGGGCGGCGGCGGGCCGGCGCGCCTGCCGTCGGTGGTGGGGCACGCCCGCGCGCTGGAGTTGATCTGCAGCGGACGCGAAGTCGGCGCGGACGAGATGGTGCGGATCGGTTTCGCGCTTGCCGCTTATCCGCACGCAACGTTCGTGGACGAGGTGATGACCTTCGCGCGCCACATCTCGGAGAAAGGGCCGATC
>MEQT01000167.1:0-6963 GCA_001770325.1 Betaproteobacteria bacterium RIFCSPLOWO2_02_64_14 | reverse complement strand
GCGGCGCCCAGCCGGGCAGCGCCTTGCAGCGCGCGATCCACGCCACGACGCCCGGATACGGATCGAGCGGCACTTCGCCCTCCGGCGCGGTTTCCACGTAGGGAAAGCATGCAATATCCGCGATCGTCGGGTGGTCGAGCGCCAGCCATTTGTGGTTCTTCAAGCGGCCCTCCATCGCGTTGAGCGCGACGCGGGCGATGGCCTGGCTTTGCTCCAGGTTGCCCGCGGTCCAGCGCCCCTGCTTCACCCCGCGCCGGCCGTACTGCAGGCCGAACTGGATCTCGGAGGCGGCGAGCGCGATCCACTGCATCACTTCCGCCATCTCCTTCGGCGTGCCCGGCAGCCACTGCTCGCCGCCGTGCTTGCGTGCGACGTAGGCGAGACACGCGGCAGAGTCCCAGATCACGGTGCCGTCGTCCTCCAGCACCGGCACTTCGCCGCGCGGGTTGAGCTTGAGAAACGCCGGCTGCTTGTTTTCCTGCTTCGAGCCGTCGATCACGACCTTTTCGTACGGCACGTTGAGCAGCGACAGCAGGATGCGGACTTTGTAGGCGTTGCCGGAAGGCGGCAAGAGGTAGAGCTTCATCGATTTCTCCCGTGTGTGTCTTACTTCGCGAGCACGGCATCGCCCGCGCCGTTGCCTGCGATGCGGCCGAATACCGAGCCGGAAACGAGACCCGTACCCGCCGGGTAGTTGAAATAGAACAGCCCGCCCACCATCTCGCCCGCGGCGTAGAGGCCGGGGATCAGGTGGAAGTTCACGTCCATGACCTGCCCGGTTTCGCGGTTGATGCGCAGACCTCCGAAGGTGAAGGTGATGCCGCAGGTGACGCCGTAGGCCTCGAACGGCGGCGTGTCGAGCGGATTGGCCCAGTTCGATTTCACCGGCTCAATGCCCACGGTGCCGCGCCCGTCCTTGATCGCGTGATTGAACGGGATGTTGGTTTGCACCGCGGCGTTGAACTCGCGCACGGTCTTGAGAAAGGCCGCGGCGTTCACGCCTTCCATCTTTGCCGCGAGTTCTTCCAGCGTGTTGGCGACGACGCGTGTCACTTCTTTGCCCGAGTACTCCTTGCGCAGAATGGGTTTGATCTTGGCGTCGAACACCTGCCACGCGAAATGATTCGGCTGCCGCAATACTTCTGCGCCGTACTTGGCGTAGGTGTAGTTGTAGAAATCCTGCCCCTCGTCGACGAAGCGCTTGCCGTCGGCGTTGATCATGAGCCCGTAGAGATAGCTGTGGCGGTACGGGTCATGCGATTTTTCGACGACGCCGAATTCAGGGGCGTAGAGCTCCCAGGACACGGCGTGGCGCCCGGACCAGTTGCCGTAGGGGCAGGCGCCGATGTCGAGCGCCATGCGCAAGCCGTCGCCCACGTTGAAGCGCGTGCCCCGCACCTTGGCGAGTTCCCAACCCGGGCCGAGGTAGCGCGTGCGCCACTCCGGATTGGCTTCGAATCCGCCGCAAGCGAGTACCACCGCGCGCGCGCCATATTCCACCGGCTCGCCGCGGCACTTCGCCTTCACGCCGAGAACGCGCCGGTCGTCATAGATGAGCGATACCGCCCGCGTCTCGTAGAAGATGTCGATGGCCTTCTTGACTGCGGTCCTGGTGAGCGCGTCCACCAACCCCGCGCCGCCGTCCGCAATCCCGACCGGAAAGCGCCCGAAGAACTTGCGCTTGCCGTTCACGATCGCCGACTGCGAGGCGTAGTTCGGCGCGAAGCGAGCGCCCTGGCTGCGCAGCCACACCATGGTGTCGAGGCTCTTCGTGATCAGCGCCTCGCTCAGCTCCGGGTCGGTGCGGTAGTTCGTCACGCGGTAGAGGTCGTCGTAAAACTCGTCCTGCGTGTTGCTGTCCCAGTCGGTGTTCTGCGCTTCGTCCTCGGGAATGTCGGTGAGCAGCTGCAGATCCTTGACCGAGTTGAAGGCGAAGCGCATGACGCCGCCGGCAAAGCGGCTGTTGCCGCCGGACTCGTCCTCGGTGGCCGCTTCCAGCATCGCCACGCTGGCGCCTTTGTCTCTCGCCGCAAGGGCCGCGCACAACGCCGCGTTGCCCTTGCCCACTACCAGCACGTCGTATTGCTTCACGGGAATGGTCCTTCGTTGATGGAGAGTATCGATTGCGGTTTCAGTCCGTAAGGAGCGTGTCGGGATAACGTCCAACACACTCCTGGCCGGATCACATATTGGACACAACGGGACACGACGGACCTGCCCGATGCCGTCCACGATTATAGGGTAGCCTTGGCGGAAACAGAATATCCCGCGCTCAATTGAGCCATATTGTGGAACCGGGGGGAAAGCGGCATGAAGGACAAGGTGCGGCTGGGCATGAGCGGTCTGGGCTCGTTTTCGGTGGTGATCGCCAACACCATCCAGCGCAGCCGCAAGGTCGAACTCGTGACCTGCTTCGACGTGGCGCCGGAACGGCGCAAGGCGACGCGCGAGCGCTACGGCTGCGAGGAGGAGCGTAGTTTCGAGGACATGGTCAGGCGCGACGACCTCGACGGCGTGCTCCTGGTGACCCCGAACGCATTCCACCGCGAGCAGACCGAGCTGGCGGCGCAACGCGGCAAGCATGTCTACGTGGAAAAGCCGATCGCCAACACGCTGGAAGACGGACGGCGGATGATCGCGGCGTGCGAGGGGGCGGGGGTGACGCTGCTGATCGGGCACGTGCACCGGCGTCATGCCGCGAACCGCAAGGTGAAAGAGCTGATCGACAGAGGTGTCATCGGCGCGCCGATCATGGTCGAGGCGAATCTTTCCAGCGGCCAGGGATGGGACCTCAAGCCGGATGAATTCCGCTGGCGCAGCGACGATTCCGGCTGCCCGGGCGGCGCGTTGATGACCATAGGCGTGCACCAGGCCGACACGCTCAACTACATTTTCGGGCCGATCAGAAGGGTATCCGCATTTTTCAAAAGGCTCCTGATTCCGGCGCCGGTCGAGGATGTCACGACCACCATCTTCGAGTTCGAGTCCGGGCTGCTCGGCTACCTCGGCTGCAATTTTGCGTCGCCGCGCACCAACTGGATGCACGTTTACGGTACCGAAGCCAACCTTCTGCGCACGGTGGCGCGCCTGGACCGGCGGTTCGATGCGGAGCGCGCGCAGGGCCCCGATCAAAGCACGCGGCTGGAATTGATAGAGAAGGGCACGACCGAGGCGAAGCCGATTCCGCTGCTCGTCGGCGACCCGCTGCTGGAGGAAATCGACGAGTTCGCGGACTGCATCCTCACCGGCAGGAAACCCGAGACCGACGGACATTCCGCCCTGAAGGCGCTCGCCCTCATCCGCGCGGCGATCGAATCCGCGCGCAGCGGAAAACCCGTCGAAATAGGGGTCGGGAGTCTTTCTTGGTGAGCAGATCGAGACGGTCAGCCGGCGAGGCTTCGTGCCTCCTCGCGACGCGCTCCCGTGCTGCCTGCCGTGGCGGGCTCGAGCAGCTTCGTGAACTCGCGCACCGATTGCACCTCCTCGAACGCCTCGATCGCGCGCGTGACAGCCGCAACCGCTTTGGGCGGTAGAACGCGTGAGGCGCAATCCTCGAACTTTGCCCGGATGTTCTCGGGCGGAATGGGGATCTCGGACGTCCTGCCGGGCGGCCGGTCGACGTGGGCCGTGAACGACCTGCCGTCGGTGAGCGTCACCGATACCTCGGCATCGAACGGATCCTCGGGGTCGAACAGTTCCTTCGTATAGGGCGCGGCATGTACGCGCGGGAGCAGCGCGCGCATCATTGGGTCGCGCCACGCGTCCTCGTCGAAGTGCTCCAGCACCACCTTGCCATTCACCAGCGCGCGCGCGACGCAATATTGCACGCTGAATTTCGCCGCAAGCGAACTGTTCGGTTCGGGCCGGTCGGTGTGCATCAGGCGCGTTGCGTGCGTCCACGAATCGACGCGCGCGATCGTGGCGGGATCGAACGGGCCGCCGTGCTCGCGCACGAGGTTGAGCGCCGCTTCGATCGCCGCGTGCGTGCTGTAGCAGCACGGGTACTGCTTGTAGCTCGCGCCCGGCACCACGATATCGAGCGGCGTTCCCCAGCTCTCGACGATGGACGCGAGATCGTAATTGCCGTCGCCGTTGAATACCTTGAAAAAGCCCTGTTTGTGCTCGAACGCGTCAGGGTTGGCGGTGAAGCCCTTGCGCGCGAGCAGCACGGCCATCAATCCGCCGCGCGCGCACTGGCCGACGTGCAGCGACTTGGTCATCGTTCCAAAATTAGCCTTGATGCCGGCCGAGAGCGAGGTGCCGAGCGCCAGCGCGGTCTCGGTCTGCTCGACCGACAGGTTCAGCAGCCGCGCGCAGGCGGCGGCCACCGCGAACACGCCCAGCGTGGTGGTGGGGTGCCACCCTTTGTCCGAGTGGTAATCGTTGACGCCGCGGCCGATGCGCGCAGAGGCCTCGAATCCCGCCACGTGCGCGAGCAGCACGTCGCGCCCGCTCGAGCCGAACGCATCGCCCGCCGCGATCAGCGCCGGCACCATCACCGCCGACACGTGTCCGCCCATGTGGCTCGCCGTGTTGTCGTAATCGAGCACGTGGGCGGCGGCGCCGTTCACCACCGCCGCATCGAGACAGCCGACGCGCCGGTCGCTCCCGAGTACCAGACTCGGGCCGCTGCCCGGTCGCAGTTCCAGCACCTCTTCGACGAGCCGGGGCGGCGCCTCGACCGAGCCCGCAAGTGCTACGCCGATGGTGTCGAGCACCGCGATCCGGCTCCAGTACACCGCTTCCGGCGGCAGGTCTTCGTAACGCATTACCGCGACGTGTTGCGCGAGATGCCGTGCGAGTTTCATACGGGCATTCCTCTATGGGGGAAAGTGCAGTAGAGCATACCACCGGGGGCGGGAGCCTTCATGCTCATGCGCGTGTGACGCCATGAAAGGCGGCGAACGGGCCCAGCCTGATCCGCGGTCGGGCGTCGCGTGACCCAGCGACCGCCGCTCAATTGCGCCTGAATGGAGTTCGGCGTAACTTATGAGTTGGAGAAGAACGAAACGGCGGGCGAGCAGGTGACAGGAAGCGGTCTCGATGCGTCAACTAAATTGTCAACTAAGATTTCAACCAATATTCGTTAGAAGGACGCAGGACGCGACGCCTGCCAGCGGGCCCGGGCGCCGTACAACGAGCATTGAGCGCCGCACAGGGAAAGGAGGCGATGTTTATGGAAGCGAGGGACACGCACCACGCCGAGGTGTTGTCAGGTTCTGGTCAACTCGTCTTCGACAACGAACGGCGACGGCTACTCATAGCCGATACTCGCCACCATCGCGTTGTCATCACGGACCTCGAAGGCCAGGTGACTCACGTGATCGGCACGGGCGAAGAGGGCTGGGCAGACGCCGTCTGTGAAGAGAGCCAATTTCGACATCCGCATGGGATTGCCGCCGACGCCGACTTCATCTACGTGGCCGATACGGGGAACCACGTCATCCGACGTGTCAACCGCCGTGCGCATCAGGTGACGACCATTGCCGGATCTCGAAAGACCGGACGGGACGACGGCCCGGCTTGTGAGGCCTCGTTTGAGGAGCCGGTCAGTCTCGCCCTTGCCGACGCCGTGCTTTACATTGCTGACGCGCGGAGCCACACGATTCGTGCCCTGGACCTGACCGCGCTTACTGTGTCAACTCTGTCGCTGAAACTCTCCCCAGCAGGGCGCTGAAGGGGGTTCGCCTCCATCGTTCAGCTACCGTGAACACACACTCATGCATCGTATATCGGCCCTTCTAACTTTAGTTCGAGCGGACGCGCTTAAAGCCGCGCGCCGCTCAACATGACGTTAGATGCTGGAAAGAAGAATCGAGTGAGCCCGACGATCTTCCGAGAGGACGGATTCCGGTTCTTTTTCTTCTCGCGCGAGGAGTCCCGGCTCCACGTGCATGTGTATCACGCGGACGGGGAAGCGAAATTCTGGCTTGAGCCGCACGTTGAACTGGCGCAGAATTACGGGCTGAACGACCGCCAGATTCGGGCGGCCGAAGCGTTGATCCGGAGACATGAAAATGACATCCGTGCTGCCTGGCGCAAGCACTTCGGAAGTTGAGGTCACGAACGTCTCAACTCACGGTTTCTGGCTGATGCTGGGGACCGAGGAATTGTTCGTGCCTTTTTCGGCGTTTCCGTGGTTCAAGGACGCTCCGATCGCCAAGCTCACGAATGTCGAGCGTCCTCAACCGCACCATCTCTACTGGCCCGACCTCGATGTTGATCTGGCCGTCGAATCCATCCGCCACCCCGAGAGGTTCCCGCTGGTGGCTCGATCCAGCACCTGACTCCGCGTCCGAGCGTGACGCTCCGCAAGCGGAGCGCTTGCACGCGCACCTCAACGCGACACGTTATGCGGCAAAGAAACGGAACATGACATGAACCACAAACGCAAACGTCCCAAGCAAGCCCGAGCAGGGTGCCTTCTGTGCAAACCCAATAAACTTGGAAAGGGGATGGAAAGAAAGCTCGGGCACCGAGGGTTTGGAAAACTGCGGCGAGAGGCGGCAGCCGAGCGAGATCTGACCGATGCCACATAACCACCCGATCCACGAACCGACGCCCGCAAGCGGGCGCTTGCTCGCGCGGGTGATCGGGGCACGTTATCCGAAGTGCGCGATGGCGTGCTCTTCTGCAATCCCGGCAGCGCCGGGCCGCGCCGCTTCCGCCTGCCGGTAACCGTCGGCCGGCTGCTGATCTCGGGTGGGGAGTTGAAGGCCGAGCTTTGCGAGTTGAGGATAAGCGGGCGCGGCCGACGCCGTTGCGATCATCATCCGGGTCCGCATTCCCTCACCCCCGGCCCCTCTCCCGGGGGGCTGATCTTTACCCACATCTTTTTGGAGCACAAGGGGGCTCGTGATTTCTGGGTGGGGTTGCATGGTTACGGTTTGCTAGTTTCTACGTGGTGGGAGCGCTATGGTAGAGCTCGTAGGCAGATCCGATATCGGCGAGGCGTGTCATGCC
>MEQT01000166.1:1867-7413 GCA_001770325.1 Betaproteobacteria bacterium RIFCSPLOWO2_02_64_14 | reverse complement strand
CGCCACCGGCGCCGGCCTCGTGCTGTGGTGGGCGCCAGTGGCGCTCGCGGTCGTGTTACTGGGACCGAGCCATGTTCTCGTGGACATTGGCCTGTTCTTCTCGAAACTCGCGGTGGTGAGCTTCGGCGGCGCCTATGCGCTGCTCGCCTACATGGCGCAGGAGGCGGTCGAGTCGTATCGCTGGATGACGGCGCCGGAAATGGTGGATGGCCTGGGTCTCGCCGAAACGCTGCCGGGGCCGCTCATCAAGATCACCCAGTTCGTGGGCTTCCTCGGCGCTTATCGTGATGCCGCTCCGTTTTCACCGGTTGCCGCCGGCGTGATCGGCTCGGCGCTGACCACGTGGGTCACCTTCGTGCCGCCCATGCTGCTGATCTTCGCCGGCGCTCCGTTCATCGAGCAGTTGCGTTCCAATCAACGCCTCTCGGGCGCGCTCGCCGCGATCACCGCCGCGGTCGTCGGCGTCATCCTGAACCTCACGGTCTGGTTCGTGCTGCACGTCCTCTTCGCACAGGTCGAGGAGGTGCGTGCCGGGTGGCTGCGCTGGTTCGCGTTCGATCCCATGACGCTCGATCTCAAGGCCACCACTTTTGCTTTGCTGGCGGCGGTGCTGGCGTTTCGCCTGCATCGCGGCCTGCTCGAGATCATCATGGTGATGGCGGCGCTGGGGGTCGTCCTGCGGCTGGCGACAGGCGCGTAGCCGGCATGCAGCTTCCCGGCACGATGTAGTTACAGTTGCGCCGTCGGGCGCGCGGTTTTCACCTTCCCCCTCAGGGGGAAGGGCGGGATGGGGGTGGGGTTTGAAGCGCCTTCCAAATCGTTTCCGTCACCGCTTCCGTGTCACGCAGCACCTCGTTGTTCCAGAAACGCAGGACACAAAGGCCCGCGCGTTGGAGAAATTCCGTCCGTGCTGCATCCTCGATTTTACTTTCGCCGTGCTGTCCCCCATCAACTTCCACCGCAAGCATCGCGCTCAGGCAGACGAAGTCGATGATGTAGTCACCGAACGGATGTTGTCTTCGAAACCTGAAGCCACTCATTTGCCTTCGCTGAAGCGCTTGCCAGAGTCGCCGTTCAGCGTCTGTCATGCTCTTGCGCAGGCGTCGCTGAAGCTTCGGGGTCAGGATCTGCTTGTTGGTTTGGCCTTTCATGGGTATTGCTCGCAATGAACCCATCCCCACCCCGGCCCTCCCCTTGAAGGGGAGGGAGACGAATGGCTTGCGTAGATCATGTTTCCCATCCCCAACGCGCGCCCTGTGTTGTAGGAGCGGGAGCATGGCGATGACTTTTTAATCGATCATCACGCCGGCGCGGCGCACCACGTCGCCCCACTTCCGATAGTCCTTGCGGAGCAATTCTGCGAACTCTTCGGGCGTCAGCGGGGTAGGGTTGGCGCCGATCGCGGCCAGGCGGTCTCTGACCGCGGGCGCGGCGATCGCCTGATTGATCTCGCGATTGACCCTTGCGAGGATCGCCTTGGGCAGGCCCGCGGGTGCGACGACGCCGCTCCAGGTGGTCGCCTCGTAACCGGGGACGCCCGCTTCCGCGATCGTGGGGATGTCGGGCACCGCCGGCGAGCGTGTCTTGCCCGTGACGCCGAGCCCGCGCACGCGGCCGGCCTTCGCGTGAGGCGTGATGGAGTTGAGGCTTTCCATCATCAAATGCACCTGCCCCGAGATGAGATCGAGAATCGCGGGCGCGCCGCCCTTGTACGGCACGTGCACGATCTTCACGGCCGCCATCAGCTTGAAGAGTTCGAATCCGACGTGGCCCGGAGAGCCGCTGGCGGAGGACGCGTTGAGGAGTTTCCCGGGATTCTTCTTCGCGAAATCGATCACTTCGCGGACCGTGCGGAACGGATGCTTCGGAGACGCGGCGAGCAGCATCTGGTTGGTGGCGATCAGCGCGATCGGCTGAAAGTCCTTAAGCACGTCGTAGGGCGGCTTGCGAAACATGTTAGGGCTGATCGCGACCGCGCCGACCGGCGCGTAGCCGAGCGTGTAGCCATCGGGCGCGGCCCTGGCGGTGAGGCCCATGCCGATGGCGAATCTGCCTCCCGGCCGGTTGTCCACCACCACCTGTTGGCCCATTTGCTGGCTCAGTTGGGTCGCAACGATGCGCGCAACGTTGTCGGATGCGCTGCCGGGCGCCTGGGGAACGACGAGGCGTATCGGGCGTGAAGGATAGTTCTGCGCCAGCGCCGTGCCCGTGACGGCGGCGACGATGCACAGCAGGGTGACACGTCGAATCATGTGATTGCTCCAGGGTTGGGTGCTGCGATGCGAATGGCCGGGCTGCGTCCCGCGCGGGGATGCTAGCACGCGTTCGACGCCGGGCTCAATGCGCGCGGCCTCCGCCGCGCTAGGGCGTCCACCCATAGCGCACGATATGAAAGAAAACGGGCGCGGAGAAGCACACCGAGTCGATGCGGTCGAGCATTCCGCCGTGGCCCTCGATCAGGGTGCCCCAGTCCTTGAGGCCCCGGTCGCGTTTGATCGCGGACATGACGAGGCCGCCAAAGAAACCCATTACAGTGATCGCGAGCGATATCGCGCCAGCCTGCGCGGGTGAGAACGGCGTGATCCACCACAACGCGGTGCCGAGCGCAACGGCGCTTGCCACCCCGCCGACGAAACCTTCGACAGTCTTCGATGGTGACACCTGGGGCGCGATCTTCCGCCGGCCCAGCAACTTGCCCCAGATGTACTGCAGCACGTCGCTGCTCTGCACGATGAGAATCAGGTACACCACCAGGAACGCGTTGCGCCCCTCGTAGCCCGGGATATCGAGCGTCAGCAGCGCCGGCACGTGCGAGACGCAGAAGACACAGATCATCAGGCCCCACTGAATGGTGGCGCTGCGCTGCAGGTAATCCTTCATGTCGGCGGAGAACGCCGCGAGTGTAGGCAGCAGCAGGAACGCATAGACCGGAATGAAGATCGAATACAGGCCATACCATTCGATCCAGACCAGCAGATACTGGAACGGAAGCGCGACGAAGAACGCAAGCACCAGCGTGCTGTGATCGCCGCGGCGCGTGGGCGCGACCGTCAGGTACTCGCGCAGCGCCACGAAGGACACGAACGCGAACAGCGCGACGACGCCCGTCTTGCCGCCGAGCAGCGCGATGCCGATGACCGCGGCCATGAACCACCAGGCATAGACGCGGGCATTGAGATTGTCGATCACCGGATGGGGGGCGCCCCTGGCGACCGCGAACCTGAGGATCGCCCCGACGGCGGAGGCGAACACCAGTATGCCGAAAATGCCTGCCGCGATCAGCAGCGTATGGTCATCGAAGCTCATGCGCCTGGCCGTTTTCGGGTCGCGCCGATGAGCGCGTGGCAAGCAGCGCCTGCCGCGCCCGCGCCAGGAACACATCCTTGGTTTCGCCCGAGGCGAGTTTGAGCGGCGCGCCGAAGGTAATCGAACACAGCAGGGGAACGGGGATGAATTCGCCCTTGGGCAGCAGCCGGCCCAGATTCTCCATCCATACCGGGACCAGCTCGACATCGGGCCGGCGCGCGGCCAGATGATAGAGCCCGCTCCTGAACGGCAGCAGCGCCTCGTCAGTGGTGTTGCGCGTGCCTTCCGGGAAAAGTATCAACGAGTCCCCCGCGTCCAGGCTTTCCGCCATCAATTCTATGGGATCGCGGGCGTGTTCCGTGCGTGCGCGATCGATCAGCACGCCGCGCAGCACCTCGTGGATCACGAAGCGCCGGATGGTTCCGTTCTCCCAGTAATCGGCGCCGGCAACGGGGCGCGTCCTCTTGCGCAGTTCCGAGGGCAGGGACGCCCAGATCAGGGCGAAATCAGCGTGGCTCGAGTGGTTGCCGAAGTAGATGCGCTGCACCGGCACAGGCGCGCAACCCAGCCAGCGGGCGTGGGCGCCGGTGACGATCCGCGTGAAGCGCGTGAGGCCCCAGGCGGCAAGGTTGGTGAGCAGAGTCATGGCCCTCGCTGCGCGAACCGCTCCAGGGCTTGCATGTGACCGGGACCGATCACCACGCCGGGACGGGCATTACGCACCTGGGCCACGGCGGTCTCCACTTCACGCGCGCGCCCGGTCGCGAAGAGCCAGGCGGCGACCGCCACCGCGCTGCGCGAAAACCCCAGCGCGCAGCAGACGAGCGCCGGGCCGCGCGCGAACGCCTGCTCGATCGCGTGCACGGCGCGCGCAAGCTGCTCGACCGTCGGCGGAACGAGATCGAGCTGGGAGACATTTGCGTAGTGAACCGCGCGCGAGCAAAACGGGAATTCGGCCGTCAGGTCCACCACTGCCGCGACACCGAGCGCATGGCGCTCGTTCCGTGTCGGCACACGTCCGATCGCCAGGCCGGGCAGGACCACGCTGGCATCCGCAATCGACCGCGTCCACCAGCGGGAATTGAGCCATGCACCGGCAAAGTACGGAGCCAGCAGCCACCAGCTCGCCGCGCTCATCGAACCGTCGCCACGCTTCTGGAACGCCGTCTCGTCGAACAGCAGGTAGATCGAGGCGACGAGCGCCAGCGCGCCCGACACCCAGAGGAGCCACAGCCCCCAGCCCCACAGCGCGAGCGCAACGCCGGCCACCATTGCCGCCGCGATAGCGTAGCGCACGGCGAGTGCCCGCCGCCGTGGCTCGGCCGCAATGCGCGCGCGTGTCAGCAGCGAGGTCCCATCGCCGGGGAAAAGCCATACGCTGAGCCAGCCGACCCAGATGCCGGTGGGCAGATCGATGAAGTGATGCTGCCAGGTGGTGAGAATCGACACGCCGATCAGCGCGAACCACGCATGCAGCACCCAGCGCCAGCCGCCGGTGACGTGCCTCGCGAACAGCACCCACAGTATCACCAGCAGCGCCACGTGAAGCGACGGCGCCTGGTTGTAGGGCTGATCGAAGCTCCCCAGCACGTCGAACAGAACGCCGAACACGCCGTCGGTCGCCGGTTTCTCGAACGTGAAGCGCAGCGGGAACAGCAGAAAGCAGCCGATCGAGATCGCCTGCGCGCACAGGAGCCGCTTGCCGTGAGTGTCGAGCTCGTCGCGGGTGGCGCATACGAAAAGCGAAAGCCCGTACAACAGATCGATCGACCAGTACGGCACGATGGTCCATGCTGCAAAGGGAATGTGCCGCTCCCAGCCGAATACGATCGCGCCGACGTCGGTGCGCTGACTCGCGGCCCAGTTCGCGAAACCATAGGTCGCGAAAAACAATGGCCCGAGGAATGCGAGCCAGGCAAGCGCGCGCTTCCACGGACGTCCGTCAGACGATGGCGCTTGTGCCGCTGCTTCCATTACTGCTGCAAAACCTTGAACCGCCGATGAACGCCGATGAACGCCGATGGCACCTCGACAGCTAATGTGTTGTTTTCCATCTCATGCCCACCAACAGACAAGCCCAGGCCAAGCATTATGTCCGGATTCTATCGGCGTTTATCGGCGTTTATCGGCGGCTTGCAAGTATTCTAGGACGCGCGCACCGCGAGCGAGACCGTGAAAATGCCCCACTCGTCCACCCACTGTTCCAGCTTGGCGAAGCCGGCGTGCTCGACCAGTTGGTC
>MEQT01000166.1:0-1815 GCA_001770325.1 Betaproteobacteria bacterium RIFCSPLOWO2_02_64_14 | reverse complement strand
GGGCGATCAGCTCGAGCTGCGGGTGCCAGGGCTGGCCGGTGTAGATCAGCATCCCGCCCGGCGCTACCGCACGCGCCAGACCGCGCAGCGACGCGAGCACGCGAGTATTGTCGGGGAAGAGTTCGTAGAGCCCGGATACGACGGCGAGCGTCGGACGCGGGGTGATCGCCGCGACGCCGCCCTCGTCGAACGCATCGGCCTTGACGAAACTGGCAATCTCGCCCAGCCGCAGTCCGGCGATGAGCGCCGTGCCGTCGCGCACGTTGAGATCGCTGTAATCGCGCAGCAGCACCGAATCGGGCCGCGCGGGAAGGTTTTGCACGGCTTCGAGCACGTAACGGCCGTGACCCGCGGCGATATCGGCGATCCGCAGCGGCTGCCCCGCGGCGCGCAGATGCTCTGCGGCGGCGAGGATCGCCTGTTCGAGGTGCGCCTTGCGCACCCGGATGCCGCGCCAGCCGATCGAATCGAGATAGTTGCGGTCTATCATGCGCCCGATGAACCCGCGCCCCGCCGCCCGGTTGCGGTAGACGTAGTCGAGCGTGCTCCCCGAGTCGAAGCCGGTGCGCATCCCCAGGCGGATGCCCTCCGACAGTCTGCCGAGCATGCGCATCGAGGACCGCAGCAGCGCGAACCACAGGTTTTTCGGCGAGAGCGCGGGCAGCGGCTGCGTGAGCCGCACTTCTTCGTCGCGCGTATAGCCCTGCCGGTGCGCTTGCAGCAGATCGGACGTGGCGGGCGGCTGTGAGTAGAGGCGATCGATGAAGGATCGAATCCTTTCGAACGCCCGCGCCCGCTCCTTCTCACCCAGCGTGTCGTGGAAAAAACCGGGCAGCACGTGCATTTCCTTCACCGCAGAGGAGAGGCGCTCGTAAAACCGTTGTTGCGGTTTCTGGTGCACGACCCAGTCCGAGTCGGACGTGAGCAGTTGCACCGGGAGCTGGATTGCCGCGGCGTCCGCGACGACGCGTTGCGAGGCATCGAACAGCCCGAGCAGGACGCGAACCGAAATCGCGCGCGTGATCAGCGGGTCGGTTTCGTAGGAGCGGATGCGTTCGGGGTCATGGGTGAGGAACTTTGCCTTGACGTATGAGTTGATGAAGAAGTTTCCGCGCAGCCGGTACATCAGCCGCAGACCCGCGAGCGCGAACGGGAAATAGAGTTTCACGCGGAACGCGGGTGATGTGAGTATCAGTCCGCGCACCTGCGGCGCGTAATCGTGCGCCCACGTTGACGCCAGCACGGCGCCGACGCTCTGCGCGATGACGACGATGTTCCCGATGGGGATGCGATATTCGCTTGCGACGTGCCGCACGAAGGTGTCCACGTCCTTGACCGAGCAGGCGAAGCCCGGGCTGTCGCCGCGCGCGCCGGGCGATCGGCCGTGGCCGCGGGCATCCCATGCGAACATCGCGAACTGCGGCAGTTCGAGTTCGTCGACGACATGCTGAAACCGGCCCGAGTGCTCGTGGCCGCGGTGAAACAGCACGATCGCCCGGTCGGCTCTACCGGCAGTGGCCGGCCAGTGCCGGTAAAAAAGCGCCGTGCCGTCGTGCGTGATGAACTGTTTTTCCTCCGGTTCGCGCATAACTTTCCCCAGGAACCTATCCATGGCGCTCTCCCAGTCCGCCCCGCACGCGGTTTACGACGGTGACGGCGATGAGCAGCACAACCGCTGTCCAGATCCACGGCAGCGCGCCGGCGAGCGGCAGGCCCGCGCCGGCAAGCAGACCGATCAGCCCGAACACGAAGGCGCGGTCGCTTTTTCCCATCGGCCCATCGTAACGGCGGCTCGCGCCCTGCGCTGCGCCGAGC
>MEQT01000165.1 GCA_001770325.1 Betaproteobacteria bacterium RIFCSPLOWO2_02_64_14 | reverse complement strand
ATCGAGCGCATCGTGTGCGGGCACGTTCACCGCGGGATCCAGGCGCGCTGGCACGGCACCGTGGTATCGATCTGCCCGAGCACCGCGTTCCAGGGTGTGCTCAACCTGCGCGGCGACACCTTCGACGCCGCCACCGACGAACCGCCCATGTACCAGGTGCATTACTGGAACGGGGACGAACTGGTGACTCACACAGTCGCAGTGAGTCTGCGCGCGTGATCCGCGCGGGATGGGGGAACGCGCGCTCAGAGTCGGGGTCGTCGCCTCACCAAGCATTCGTACTATCGTGTCTACCCCGGTTTGACCCGATCGGCGATTCCGGTTTCATGGGGTCGTCCGCACCGGCAGCGACAGAAGGTACTGGGCGGTGGAATTCCGGTCCTGATCCGTCCAATGCGATGTGTTGTTGGCGATGATTTCGTCCATGGGATAGTCCACCGACTCGCCAAACGGCAGATCGCCGGTCTTCAGAAAATTCACCATGTCGCTGGCCGCCCAGAGTCCGATGCCCTTTTTGGGGTGTGGGGTTATGTTCGGCACCCGGTTGCCGTCCGGGCCCTGCTTCGCGCCGGCAAGCGCATGGTTCTGTCGGGACGCACCCAGGAAGTTGCGCGCGGTGTGACATTCGCCGCAATGGCCAGGGCCGGTCACGAGATAGGCGCCGCGGTTCCAGGAGGCGCTTTTTTGCGGGTCGGGTTTGAACGTACCCGGGCGGAAGAACAGCCATTTCCAGGCGCCGAGCGCAAAGCGGAAATTGTAGGGAAAGCGCAGGTCGTGCGGTGGTACCGCGTTACGCACCGGCTTCACCGTTCCGAGATGCGCCTTGAGGTCGAGCAGGTCCTGCCGTGCCATCCGTGTGTACGAGGTGTAGGGAAACGCCGGGTAGTAATGGCTGCCACCAGGCGCAACGCCGTCGGTCATTGCGCGGATGAAATCGTCGTCGCTCCAGCGGCCGATTCCGGTGTCGGGATCCGGCGTGATGTTCGGTACGCGGAAGGTTCCGAACGGCGACTTCAGTTCGAGACCGCCGGCGAGTGGCGCGCCTTTCTTTCTGGCGTCCGTATGGCAGGAATGACAGCCGCCCAGGCGAGCGACATATTCACCGTGCCTTGGGTCGCCTGCGGCGGCAGCGGGCGACGCGGCGCCCAAGTTGGCCAGCACGAGCACCGCCACGGCAAGACCAGTCATTCGCGGGATCTCGCCGAACGCTGCAATGACAGGAAGCGCCGTTCTCCCGCCGGCGCAAATCTCGCCAGCAGCGAACGATCACTCTTCAGATGCGCCGGTGGCCACCTCACGGGCGGGCACAAGAGTTACGCTTTATCGCCTGACGGGCTATCGGACTCGAGGGTACGGGCGACAGCACCGCGCGTTGCAGATGTTTGATTCCGGCGAGTTTATTTTTTGGCCGCGGCGCCGCGGAAGTCATTGTGACAGTCGGCACAGCCAATCTTTGTCTTAGCGTAACTTCCGGATGGCCCGATCAAGTCCACCACGGCGTCCTTATTCCCCTCCTTTGCAAGGCGCGCGAGTTTTTCGCTTTCCTCTGCCAGCATCCGGGCGCTTTTCTCGAACCCTGCCCAATCCTCCCATATTGCCGGCAATGCGCGTGTCAATTTATCGGGGTATTTTCCGCGGCCGGTGTCCTTCGGGAAATGTGGCGGTATTTTTTCGGCAAGTTTCGCCAAGGCCGTGGCGTTTTTTTCTACATCGGCAAGTGATCCTGCCCCTTTCCTCACAAATGCGGCAAGCGGTTTCCAGTGGCCTTGGATCTCGTCATTCATGAAATCGATTCGGGCTTTGATCACCTCTTCACCGCTCGCAGCTTGCGATGGTGCGATGGGCAACAACGCAATGCCGGAAACGACCGTCGCTGTAACGAAACCCATGATCCTGATTGCAAGACGCATTGTTAATCCTCCTGTCAATGATTTTTACTAACCGCAATGTCCTTCCGTGCTGTCTGAAATGCCTTACCCCCGATCGCATGGAGAGTGCTCCGTACCGGCCTTAATTCTATCCCTGTTTGAACTTGACGCGGCTTGTCGGTCGGAGCTGGCCGCACAGATTCATGCAGTTCTATCAGTGCCCGTGACTCGATGAGCAAGGGGTGCGATTGGGCCCGACGCCGCCCCGCTCTGAAGGGGCGGCGTCGAGGTGCGCCACGACCTCAGATGCCGAGGATTTTCTTGGCTTTCGCCAGGGTGTCGATGGCGTCCTGGTGCTTCTTCTCCTTGTGCAGCGCTTCGCCCTCGGCGCGATACTTCTTGACCTCCGTCATTTGTGCCGCCGAGAGTTTCGCATTCGGCAAGGCTTCGTCGATCGCCTTCATGTGCTTCGGGCAGGTAAACGCAAACGCCGGCCCGGCCGCGAGCGCGAGGCCGGCTGCTACCATCAGAGTGCGGATTTTCATGTGTGACTCCTGTCTTGGTTAGGGCAAACGGTTTAAGTCGAAACCCGGGGCACCAGCCAGCCCAGTCTCGTACTACGTGATAGCCCGCCTGGTGGATGCATGTCTCAGTCCTTTTCCGGGCTTCCGGCGAACCGAGCGCCGCGCTGGCGCTTCAGGTTCCCGCGCTGGCGCTTGTGCTCGAGGCGGCGCTCCCGGCTGGCGCGGGTGGGCCGGCCTGCCATCCGTTTCTTGACCGGCCGGGCGGCGCTCCGCACCAGGGCGACGAGACGCGCGATCGCATCGGCCCGGTTGCGGGTCTGGGTGCGAAGGCGCTGGGCCGTGATGACGAGCACGCCGTCGCCGCTGATGCGTCTGTCGGCGCAATGGAGGAGACGCTCGCGCACCTCCGGGGGCAAGGAGCGCGAGCGCCCGATGTCGAACCGCAACTGCACGGCGCTGGCGACCTTGTTGACGTTCTGCCCGCCCGGACCACCGGCCCGGATGAACCGGAACTCGAGCTCATTGTCGTCGAGCGACAGGGTGCGAGTGACGGGGATCATGTTCCGTGAAGTGTAGAACCTATGTGGGTGGCAGCGTGCGGCGCGCGCGGTTTGCTAGAATGCGGGGGCGAGACGAGGTGTTGCCCTCGCAACGAGAATTCATGTTATCCAAATCGACCTCCCGCCTTGGCTACGGCCTTGGCTTTGTGGCTTGTCTTGCGCTGCTTGGCTTCGGGCTTTACCTGCAATATTACGAGTACCAGGAACCCTGCCCGTTGTGCATACTGCAGCGCGTTGCGTTTATCGCGCTCGGAGCCGTGTTCCTCGTCGCCGCGGTGCACGGTCCGCGCCGCATCGGCAGTATCGTCTACGGCGGCCTGTTGTTCGTGATTGCGGGCATCGGCGCGGCAATCGCGGCGCGCCATGTCTGGTTGCAGCATCTCCCGCGTAATCAGATTCCGGAATGCGGCCCCGGGTTAGAATACATGCTGGAGAGGCTGCCGCTCGGCCAGGTACTGGACAAGATATTGAAAGGATCCGGCGAATGCGCGGAAGTGGGTTGGACCTTCCTCGGTTTGTCGATTGCAGGCTGGGCGTTGTTCTGCTTCATCGCGCTCGGAGCATGGGCCGCGCTGATTGCTTTCATGGTCGCGCGGCGAGCCTCGCAGTGACGGTTTCCGGCGGGTCATTGTGCTGGGCACGCTAAGTCACATCGGGTACGCTGCAGGACTTGCGCCCGGACCGGGCGCGACGAACATGGTGCGGCGGGCGTGTGCCCGCGAGGTGCCGCCGTTTCAGGCGGGGATGTCAGGGGTCAACTGACGTTCTAGCATGGTGATCTGGTCTTTGATCAGGAGCTTGCGTTTTTTCAGGCGTTGGAGCTGCAACTGATCCTGGGCGGGGCTTTGGGAGAGTCGGGATATCACGTCATCGAGGTCGCGGTGCTCAACATTCAGCTGATAGATGCGTTGCTTGAGCACTTGGACGTCTGCAATCATCATGGGCGGAATCCTCCATGTCAGCGGGTGGGTGCGCGTGCAGTATAGACCTATTGCAGGCAAAAAACGAGACGGCACGGGAGCCGGTTTCCGGCGCTTTTTGCAGTGCCGAAACGTGGCCAGTAACAGTTTGTTTTTTTGGAGTTAGCACCTGATCTATGGGGACGCGGGCCGAGCCGCCTGCGGCACACCCGGAAAGGCGTGACTGCATGCAATTGACACTGAACGTGAATGGCGCGAAGCGCGTGGTCGAGGCCGAGGACGAGACGCCGTTGTTGTACGTGCTGCGCAACGATCTCAAGCTTAAGGGCGCGCGCTTCGGCTGCGGGCTCGGCCAGTGCGGCTCGTGCACGGTGATCGTCGACGGCGTCGCGGTCCAATCATGCGACGTGCCGGTTTCGGCGGTGCTCGGCAAGTCGGTCACCACCATCGAGGGCATCGGTGACGACAAGCGGCTGCATCCGCTGCAGCAGGCGTTCATCGATCACCAGGCCGGGCAATGCGGCTACTGCGCAAGCGGAATCATCATGGCCGCGAAGGCGCTCCTTGACGCCAATCCCGCGCCGAGTGACAGCGACATCCGCAAAGCGCTCGCGCGCAACCTGTGCCGCTGCGGCACCCATCAGCGCATTCTGCGCGCAATCCGCAGCGTGCGCGCCCCTGGAGAGGCAACGAGATGAGTCAGGCGACGCAAACCGAAACACCCCGCAAGCTGCCGGGCAGCCTCGATGCGAACCGGCGCCTCGATCGCTGGCTGCGCATCAACGCCGATGGCACGGTGACGATCTTTCCCGGCAAGATCGAGATCGGGCAGGGCATCCTCACCGCCCTGGTGCAGATGGCGGCCGAGGAACTCGACGTCGCACCCGAACGGGTGCGCCTTGCGCCGGCGAGCACGGCGTACAGCCCGAACGAAGGCATGACCTCCGGCAGCCGTTCGATCCAGGACGGCGGCATCGCCATGCGTTACGCGGCGGCCGAGGCGCGCGTACTCCTGCTGGAGCGTGCTGCCGCGCGCCTGGGCGTGTCGCTCGAGCAACTGAACGTCGTCGACGGCACGGTCAGCGCGCGCAGCGGCGGCAGCGTGACCTACTGGGAACTCGCCAGCGAGGACCTGCTGCGCCGCGAGGCGACGGCGGACATTCCCCCCAAGGGAGCGGCCCAGCACGTGGTGGTCGGCACCTCTTTCAGGCGTGTCGATCTTCCGGCCAAGGTCACGGGCATCCCGACCTACGTGCACGACATGGAACTTCCGGGCATGCTCCACGGGCGCATCGTGCGTCCGCCGAGCCGGCGCGCCTGGTTGAAGGACGCGGCCGCCGATGAAGTGAAAGCCATGCCGGGCGTGGTGGCCGTGGTGCGTGACGGATCGTTCCTGGGCGTGGTCGCCGAGCGCGAAGAGCAGGCGCTGCGCGCTCAGCGCCGGCTCGCGCGCATCTCGGTGTGGGACGAATCGCCCACGCTGCCGGAATCGAGCGACCCCCGTTACCTGCTCACGATGGCCTCGGAGGACGAGGTGATCAGCGAGAAGGCGGACGCCGGCGCCGCCGCGCGCGCCACGCACCGGCTTGAGGCCGAGTACAGCCGTGGGCTCATGGCGCACGCCGCCCTCGGGCCGTCGTGCGCGGTTGCGAGCTGCGAGGATGGCGGCTTTTCGGTCTGGACGCACAGCCAGGGGATCTTCCCGCTGCGCACCGATCTTGCCAAGGTGCTGGGCGTCGAGGAGGCGCGCATAACCGTGACCCACGTCGAAGGCGCGGGGTGCTACGGACACAATGCCGCCGACGATGTCGCGCTCGACGCGGCCCTGCTCGCGCGTGCGGTGCCGGGACGGCCGGTGCGCGTGCAATGGATGCGCGAGGACGAATTCGGGTGGGAGCCCTACGGATCGGGCATGGTGGTGCGCATGAGCGGCGCCGTCGACGCTGCCGGAAATATCGTCGCTTGGTCTCACGACTTGTGGAGCCACGGTCACAGCACGCGCCCGGGGCCGAAAGACGGCGCGAATCTGCTCGCGGCCTGGCACCTCGCGCAGCCGGTGAAAGCACCCACTCCCGGCAATCCGCCGCTGCCGGGCGGCGGCAGCCACCGCAATGCGATCCCGCTCTACGATTTTCCGAATCAGCGCGTGGTGAACCACCTGATACGCGAGGCGCCGCTCAGAACCTCATCGCTGCGCGGGTTGGGCGCGCACCCGAACGTGCTGGCGATCGAATCGTTCATGGACGAGCTGGCGCACGTTGCCGGCGCGGACCCGATCGAGTTTCGCCTGCGCCATCTGAAGGACAAGCGCGCGCGCGCCGTGATCGAGGCCGTCGCGCACAAGGCGGCTTGGCGCACTCGCGAAAAGGGCGACGGCACGCGCGGACGGGGCGTGGGTTTTGCGCGTTACAAGAACCTGGCGTGCTACGTTGCCGTGATCGTCGAGATCGAAGCTGGGCACGAACTGCAGGTGAAGCGCGCGTGGGCTGCGATCGACGCCGGGCAGGCGATCAATCCCGACGGCATCATCAACCAGACCGAGGGCGGCATCATCCAAACGGTGAGCTGGACGCTGAAGGAGCAGGTCAAATTCGACCGGCACCGCGTGCAGACGCTGACCTGGGAGGACTATCCCATCCTCACATTTCCCGAGGCCCCGGAAATCGACGTGGTGCTGATCAACCGGCCGGACGACCCGCCGCTGGGCGCCGGTGAAGGCGCGCAGGGCCCGACCGCCGGCGCGATCGGCAACGCGATCTACAACGCGCTGGGCGTGCGGTTGCGCGACATGCCGTTCACGCGGGAGCGCCTGATAGCAGCCATGGCCGCATAGGCGGACGCCGGGGCGTGCAGCGCCTGTTTGAGATCCGCGTGAGCGGAATGCCTGCGGCGTGAGCGTTTTGCGAGCGGTTCAGACGTGCGTAGCGAGTGCGTAGACGCGATCGAGAAAGCCATCGATGTCCGACTCGAGCGATCCCGCTTCAGCGCGCGTGCCGCACGCGGCGGCGCTGTACCTGGGCGTCGTGCAGTT
>MEQT01000164.1:27323-27639 GCA_001770325.1 Betaproteobacteria bacterium RIFCSPLOWO2_02_64_14 | reverse complement strand
GGGGCACCCCAACAATCATCGCGACGCACCGAACGTGTTGGGGTTCGCGTTGCTCACCGCCAACCTACGCACTGAAACAAGAAACAGTGATCCGTGAATCGTGATCCGTGATCCGTGATCCGACAAGGTCGTTTTGGAAGTTGTCGATTCACCGCTTACGCCCTTGCCTTTGTCCGCCCTTGTCGGTTCACGGCTCACGCCTTTGCTCTTGTCGGCCCTTGTCGGCTCACGGCTCACGCCTTTGCTCTTGTCGGCCCTTGTCGGTTCACGGCTCACGCCTTTGCTCTTGTCGGCCTTTGTCGGTTCACGGCTCACG
>MEQT01000164.1:9902-27261 GCA_001770325.1 Betaproteobacteria bacterium RIFCSPLOWO2_02_64_14 | reverse complement strand
CGGTTCACGGCTCACGCCTTTGCTCTTGTCGGCCTTTGTCGATTCACGGCTCACGCCTTTGCTCTTGTCGGCCCTTGTCGGTTCACGGATCACCGGTCTTTTTTCTCGAGCGCTTCCTTGTCGATCTGAATTCCGGCCTTCTGTTTGAGGCTGGCGACATAGGCGAGCATTCCCTCCTGGCCCAGCATTTCACGCAGTCCCTCCGCGATGGCTTTCTGCCGCTCGGGCGCAATCTTGTCCGCCTCCACGATGCGCGTCACCTGCACCAGCGTGAACCCGCCCCGTCCGTCTTCCACCCCGGCGTAGGCGGGAAGCTTTGCGGGATCCGCCCGAAACGCGCTGGCAAGGGCCGCCTCGCCGAGACCTTTCGCCTCCGTGCGACCCAGGAGTTGGGGTGTGCTCCACGCGACCTTGGTTTCTTTCCCCTGGCGCAGTTGCTCGAGCAGTTCACGGCCGCTCTGCGCCGCGAGCTGAGCCGCGCGTTGCGCGGTGAGCTTCTTCGCGATCCCCGCGCTCACCGCGTCAAACGGCTGGAGCGCCGGCGGTTTGTGCTCGATCACGCGCGCCGCCGCCAGCACCCCGGGCGCAACTTCCACTGCCTCGGTGTTGCGCTTGTCGCGGACGACTTCCTCGGAAAAGATCGCCTGCAGCAGCTTGGGATTTCTCAAGTCCGCCGGTGCTGCTCCCCCGCGCACGATCCAGCCGCTCTGGCGCACGGGACTGCGTGCCAACTCCGCCGCGCCCTTCAGCGACTCCGATTGCTCGAAGACGACGTTGTTGAAATTCTCGGCCAGTTCGGCAAATTTCCTGCCCGCCCGCTGCCGCTTGAGCTCGTTCTCGATCTCGCCGCGAGCCTCGTCCAGCGTCCGCTTCATCCCGGCACGCACCCCCAGCAGTTGTATGATATGGAATCCGTCCACGGACTCGACCGGAGGTGAGAGCTCTCCGGACTTCAACCGGAACACCGCGTCTTCAAACGCCTTGGGCGTGACGCCTCGGCCGAAGTATCCCAGGTTGCCGCCTTTCGCGGCGGAACTCGGGTCCTGCGAGTGCTGCTTTGCCAACTCCGCGAAGCGCCCGGGCGCTTCCTTCAGCTGCCGGTAAATATCGTCCGCCTTCGCGCGCGCCTTCTGCTTTGCCTCCGCGTCGCCTCCCGCATCGACCGCGATCAGGATGTGGCTCGCCTGCCGCTGCTCCTCCGTTTCGAAGCGGGTGAGGTTGGATTCATAGAAATTCCTGACCTCGGAGGGATCAACGCTGATGTCGCCGAGCAGGGTGTCCACGGTCAGGGTGACGTACTCCACGCGCGCCTGTTCCGGAATCCGGAATTCGTCAGGATGCGCTTCGTGGTATTTTTTTGCCGCGTCTTCTTCCAGCTTGACCTGGCCCACGAAATCGCCGGGGCTCACCGTGAAGTGGCTCACCTCGCGCCGCTGCTCGGATAACCGTGCAACCCGCTCGGCAACCGTCTGCGACGCAAACCCCGTGCCGCCGACCACCTGGTCGAGCATTTGCAGCAGCACGTCGCGTCGCACCTTGTTTTCGAACATCGCCGCCGTCAGGCCCTGAGACCTGAGGAGCTGCTGGTAGCGCGGGAGCGAAAACTTGCCTTCGTCCTGAAATGCCGGAATTCCGGTGATCACGCGCTGCAACTGTGCATCGGTGACGACGAGTCCGGCGCGCTCGGCGCTGTTCAGCAGGGTGCGCTGCCGGATCAGCGCTTCCAGCACGTTGCTGCGCAGCTCGGTGCTATCCAGCAGTTCGGGTGCGGCGCGCCCCTGGGAAACCCGCTGAATCGCCTCCTGGCGCTCGCGCAGGGCGCGGTTGAATTCCTGCTGCGTGATGCTGTAGCCGCCCACCTTCGCCACCATCCCCGCGCCGACCGGGCTCTGAAGCCGGTCCACGCCGAAGAACACGAATGGCGGGATGATGAACAGGAAGATCAGTACCTGGATGAGCTTTCTGTGCCGGGTGATGTAATCAAACATGGCGCACTATCGTGGTTCGTGACTCGTGACTCGTGACTGATGAGACGTGACTGTTACGGCGTGACTGATGGTGCGTGACTGATGTGCGCGAATCACGCAAGAAAAAGGGCGAACCGGGTTCGCCCTTTTTCGGAAACCTGGCGGAGTGGACGGGACTCGAACCCGCGACCCCCGGCGTGACAGGCCGGTATTCTAACCAACTGAACTACCACTCCAATCGCAATGCGGAATGCTGAATGATGAATGAAACCCGGATTAACCCGATATCGCTTCCGCATTCATCATTCATCATTCCGCATTCATCATTGTCTACAACTGGTGGGTGCTACAGGGCTCGAACCTGTGACCTTCGCCTTGTAAGGGCGACGCTCTACCAGCTGAGCTAAGCACCCGCGAAGCCCTGTGCTCGCACCCGTGCATCGACCTGCACGCGTCGAATGAGTTTACCGTAGATTCAGAAACCCGGCCAAGGAATTTGTCGGACTTGCCTCCGACAAATTCCTAATGCTTGATCGCTGCGGGCGGCGGGGGAACGGCAACCGGCGGCAGTTGCGGCACCTGGGCCTCCTGCTCGGGCAGAACTTCGGGCTTGCGCTCCAGCGTAAGCGCCAGCACCTGGTCGATCCACTTCACGGGCTGAATGTCGAGGCGGTTCTTGACGTTATCCGGAATCTCGGCGAGATCCTTAACGTTTTCCTCCGGGATCAGCACGGTCTTGATCCCGCCGCGAAGCGCCGCAAGCAGTTTCTCCTTGAGCCCCCCTATCGGCAGGACCTCACCCCGGAGCGTGATCTCACCCGTCATGGCGACTTCCGCCTTCACCGGAATCCCGGTCAGCGCCGACACCATCGCGGTGCAGATGCCGATGCCGGCGCTCGGGCCATCCTTGGGCGTCGCGCCTTCCGGCAGATGGATATGGATGTCGTTCTTCTGGTAGAAATCGGGCTGGATGCCAAGCCGGTGCGAGCGGCTCCGCACCACCGACAGCGCGGCCTGCACCGACTCCTGCATGACTTCGCCCAGCTTGCCGGTGGTCGTCATCTTGCCCTTGCCGGTCATGATGGCCGCCTCTATCGTCAGCAATTCGCCGCCGACTTCGGTCCACGCCAGGCCGTTGACCTGTCCGATCTGGTTCTTCTTCTCCGCCATGCCGAAGGTGTAGCGCCGCACGCCGAGATACTTGTCGAGGTTGCGCGCACTCACCGTCATCTTGCGCGTCGCGCCCGCGCTCACGAGTTCCTTCACCACCTTGCGGCAGATCTTCGAGAGTTCGCGCTCGAGCGCGCGCACGCCGGCCTCGCGGCTGTAGTAGCGGACGATGTCGCGTATCGCGCTTCCCGAAACGGCGAGTTCCCCGGCCTCCAAGCCGTGGTTTTTCATGAGCTTGGGCAGGAGATGCCGTTCGGCGATGTTGACCTTCTCATCCTCCGTGTAGCCCGAGAGCCGGATCACCTCCATGCGGTCGAGTAGCGCCGGCGGAATATTGAGCGTGTTGGCGGTCGCCACGAACATTACGTCCGACAGGTCGTATTCCACCTCGATGTAGTGGTCAACAAAGGTGTGGTTCTGCTCGGGATCGAGCACTTCCAGCAGCGCCGAGGCTGGATCGCCGCGGAAATCCATCCCCATCTTGTCAACCTCGTCGAACAGGAACAAGGGGTTCCTCACGCCGACTTTGGTCATGTTCTGCAGGATCTTGCCGGGCATGGAGCCGATGTAGGTGCGGCGATGGCCGCGGATCTCGGCTTCATCGCGCACGCCGCCGAGCGACATGCGCACGAACTTGCGGTTGGTGGCGCGCGCGATCGACTGCCCGAGCGACGTCTTGCCGACGCCCGGCGCGCCGACGAGGCAGAGGATGGGCGCCTTCAGCTTGTCCACGCGCTGCTGCACCGCGAGGTACTCGACGATGCGCTCCTTCACCTTGTCCAGGCCGTAATGGTCTTCGTTGAGCACCTTCTCCGCGATGTTGAGATCGGTGCTGATCTTGCTCCGCTTCTTCCACGGCAACGACACGATCGCATCGATGTAATTGCGCACCACGGTCGCTTCCGCGGACATCGGTGACATCAGCTTCAATTTCTTGAACTCGCCCTCGGCCTTGCGGCGCGCCTCCTTGGGCATGCGGGCAGCCTTGATGCGCTTTTCGATCTCGTCGATGTCCGCACCATCCTCGAGTTCGCCGAGCTCCTTCTGGATCGCCTTCACCTGCTCGTTGAGGTAGTACTCGCGCTGGCTTTTCTCCATCTGGCGCTTGACCCGGCCGCGGATGCGCTTTTCGACCTGGAGGATGTCGAGTTCGCCCTCCACGAGTTTCAGGAGATGCTCGAGCCGCTGCTTGACGTTGAACATCTCCAGCACTTCCTGCTTCTGCTCGAGCTTGAGCGGAAGGTGCGCGGCGATGGTGTCGCCCAGCCGCCCCGCTTCGTCGATACCCGCGAGCGAGGTCAGGATTTCCGGTGGAATCTTCTTGTTGAGTTTGACGTACTGATCGAACTGCTGAATCATCGTGCGGCGCAGCGCCTCGGCCTCGTGGTCCACCGCGCCGTCCGTCGGGACCGGGGTCACCACCACGGAAAAGTGCGTCTTGGCATCGATGATTTCATTGATCTGGGCGCGCTGGCTCCCCTCCACCAGCACCTTCACGGTGCCGTCGGGGAGCTTGAGCATCTGCAGGATGGTCGCGAGGCAGCCGATGCCGTGCAGGTCCTCCGGCGCGGGTTCGTCCTTGGCAGCGGACTTCTGCGCGACCAGCACGATGCTCTTGCTCGTTTCCATCGCGGTTTCGAGCGCCTTGATCGACTTGGGGCGTCCGACGAACAATGGAATGACCATGTGCGGGAACACCACCACGTCCCGCAAGGGCAGCAGCGGCAACTGCAAGGTGTTGATATTCTGGCCTTCTGTGTTCGACATGTCGGTCATCCTAGTGATCGTCCTGAACGCAATATTGATCGCACATTGGGGACATTCCCCGGAAATCAAGCCCGGCCAAGGAGTGTGTCGGGATGAAGTCCGGCACTCTAGTGGGTTGCCCCGGCGACCTTGGGCTGCTGATCCGAGTAGATCAGCAACGGCGGCGCCTCGCCCACGATGGTGCCTTCGTCCACCACCACCTTCACCACGTTCTCCATTGACGGCAGATCGAACATGGTGTTGAGCAGCGTCTGTTCGAGAATCGACCGCAGGCCGCGCGCGCCGGTCTTGCGTTCGAGCGCGCGCTTCGCGATCGCGCGCAGCGCGGCCTCGCGCACTTCGAGTTCGACACCTTCCATGCCGAACATCTTCTGGAACTGCTTGAGCAGCGCGTTCTTGGGTTGGGTGAGGATCTGGATCAGTGCGGTTTCTTCCAGTTCCTCGAGCGTCGCCACCACCGGCAGCCGCCCGACGAACTCCGGTATCAGGCCGTATTTGATGAGGTCCTCGGGCTGCACGTCGCGCAGCACCTTGGTGATGTCCTTGCGGTTGTCGCGGCTGCTCACCTCGGCGCCGAACCCGATGCCGCTCTTCTCGGAGCGCGCGCGGATGATCCTTTCCAGACCGTCGAATGCGCCGCCGCAGACGAACAGGATATTCGTGGTATCGACCTGCACGAACTCCTGGTTCGGGTGCTTGCGCCCGCCCTGCGGGGGCACCGAGGCGATGGTGCCTTCGATCAACTTCAGCAACGCCTGCTGCACGCCCTCGCCCGAGACGTCGCGCGTGATCGACGGATTGTCGGACTTGCGCGAGATCTTGTCGATCTCGTCGATGTAGACGATGCCGCGCTGCGCCTTCTCGACGTCGTAGTCGCATTTCTGCAGGAGTTTCTGGATGATGTTCTCGACGTCCTCGCCGACGTAACCCGCCTCGGTGAGCGTCGTCGCATCCGCCATCACGAACGGGACGTTGAGCAGCCGCGCCAGCGTCTGCGCGAGCAGCGTCTTGCCGGAACCGGTCGGCCCGACCAGCAGGATGTTGGACTTCGCGAGTTCGACGTCGTCGGACTTCGAGATCGTCTTCAGGCGCTTGTAGTGGTTGTAGACCGCGACCGAGAGGATCTTCTTGGCGAAGTCCTGCCCGATGACGTACTGGTCCAGTATCGCGCGTATCTCGTGCGGCACCGGCAGGTCGGACTTGGCGCCCTTGCCGGTCTGCTCGCCCTGGGTCTCCTCGCGGATGATGTCATTGCACAGCTCGATGCACTCGTCGCAGATGAACACCGACGGGCCGGCGATGAGTTTGCGCACCTCGTGCTGGCTCTTGCCGCAGAAGGAACAGTAGAGCAGTTTTTCGCCGCCAACTTTGTCTGCTGACATTTCCCGTTTCCCCGGTCCGTTAGGTCATCACGAAATCGATTGGTTCCGCCGCGCCGCCGGCCCGGGCCTCAAGCCGCCGCCGCGCTCTCCGCCCTGCTCACCAGCACCCGGTCGACGATGCCGTAACCGACCGCCTGGTCAGCCGACAGGAAGTTGTCGCGGTCGGTATCGCGCTCGATGGTCTCGACCTTCTGACCCGTATGCCGCGCAAGGATTTCATTGAGTTTCGCCTTGAGGTAGAGAATCTCCTTGGCGTGGATCTCGACATCGGAAGCCTGCCCCTGGAATCCCCCCATCGGCTGATGGATCATGACGCGGGAATTCGGCAGGCAGAAGCGTTTGCCTTTTGCGCCCGCCGCGAGCAGCAGCGCGCCCATGCTCGCCGCCTGCCCGATGCACAGAGTGGAGACATCGGGCTTGATGAACTGCATGGTGTCGTAGATCGCAAGTCCGGCGGAAACCGAACCGCCGGGCGAGTTGACGTAGAAGGAAATGTCCTTGTCGGGGTTGTCGGACTCCAGGAACAGCAACTGCGCGACGATCAGGTTCGCCGTCACCTCGTTCACCGGGCCGACCAGAAACACCACCCGCTCCTTGAGCAGCCGCGAGTAGATGTCGTAGGCGCGCTCGCCGCGCCCACTCTGTTCGATGACCATCGGAATCAGGCCAAGGCCTTGTGGTTCGGTATATCGCGTCATTTCCGATGCCCCATCAATTCGTCAAAGTCGACCGGTTTGTCCTCCACCTGCGCCCTCCCGAGCGCCCACGCTACCACGTTCTCCTCGACCACCCCCGATTCGATCTCGCGCAGGCGTTCCGGAGACGCGTAGAACCATTTGACCACTTCCTCCGGCTTTTCGTAGCTCTGCGCCTGCTCCTCGACCACCGCCCGCACCTGTTCGGGCTTCGCGTACAGGGCGTTGGCCCTTACGACCTCGCCAAGGATGAGCCCGAGACTGACGCGCCGCCGCGCCTGCTGCTCGAACACGTGCCCCGGGATCGGGGTATCGCTCTTCACCGCCACACCCCGCGCCGCGAGGTCCTGCCGCGCCAACGCCTGCAGCCGCTGGATTTCCGCTTCCACCAGCGACTTCGGCGCTTCGAGCCTCGTCACATCGAGCAAAGCCTGCATGACCTGGTCCTTGACGCGGTTTTTCAAGCGCATCCTGACTTCGCGTTCGAGGTTCTCTCTAACCTCCTGGCGCATTTTCGTCAAATCGCCGTCCGCGACGCCGAGCTTCCTGGCGAATTCCGCGTCGATCTCGGGCAACCGGGCCGCCGCCACTTCCTTGACGGCGACCTCGAATCGCGCGTCGCGCCCCGCCACCTCCCGGCCATGATAGTCGTCCGGAAACCGCAATTCAAACGCCTTGCTCTCGCCGCCCTTCATTCCGGCCACCTGCCGTTCGAAATCGGGCAACAGGCGCCCCTCCCCGAGCACCACGGCCGACGCCTGGGCGCTGGAGCCGGCGAACTCGTTGCCGTCGATCGTGCCCTTGTAGTCCAGGGTCAGGCGGTCGCCGCTCTCCGCGGCCCGATCGACCACCTCGAAGCTCGCACGCTGGCGCCGCATGATGTCCAGCGTTCTGTCGACCTCCGCCTCGCCGGGCGTCAACAACGGGCGCACGATCTTGACCTGCGACAGGTCCCCCGGCGCCACCTCCGGATAGACCTCGAACGTGGCGCTGTACTCGAATTCGAGCGCACCCTCGGTGAGCGGCTTGGCCTCGAACCGGGGATAGCCGGCCACCTTCAAATTCTGCTGGCGCACCGCATCCCCGAAACTCCGCTCCAGCGTATCGCCGATGACCTCCTGGCGCACCTGGGACGCATATTGCTGCGCCACCACCTTGAACGGCACCTTGCCTGGCCGGAATCCATGCATCTTTACCGTACGTGACATTCGCTTGAGGCGGTTCTCCACCTCGCCATCGATCTCCGCGACGGGCACCGTCACGCTCAGGCGGCGCTCAAGGAGACCGATGGATTCCAAGTTTGCTTGCATCAACTATCCTTCAAATACTCGAGTTCTGCCCCGGATCTGGTGCGAAAGGAGGGACTCGAACCCACACGCCTTTCGGCGCCAGAACCTAAATCTGGTGCGTCTACCAATTCCGCCACTTTCGCAACTCTTTGATTGTAATATAATCCACGCCATAGCGTGAGCGTTGCGGTGGTCGTTGTATCGGTGCAACAGGGTGCCGGATCAGATCACAACAAACTGATGCGCATAGGGTTTCATCCCTCACATGGCGGTCGGTCACTACGAAAATTTTCCGGTCGCCTCCCTTTGTCTTCCCCACCGGTTCCGCTATCCGGTAAGCCTCATCTACCGCTTTGCCCGCGAGGCCGATGACTTCGCCGATGAAGGCGATGCGCCGGACGCATTGCGGCTCGAGCATCTGGAGCGATATCGGCAGGAACTGCGAAATATCGAATGCGCTGCGCCGCCTGGGATTCCGTGGTTCGAGGAGCTGGCGGCAGCGATCAGGGCGCATCGACTGCCGCTGCAGCCGTTCCACGATCTGCTGTCTGCATTTTCCCAGGATGTGGTCAAGAAGCGCTATGCCGACCACGACGAAGTGCTCGATTACTGCCGGCGCTCGGCAAATCCCGTAGGCAGATTGTTGCTGGAACTGTACGATGCGGCGTCTCCGCAAAACCTCATTTACTCGGACGCGATATGCTCCAGCCTGCAGCTCATCAACTTCCTGCAGGACGTCGCGATCGACTACCGCAAGGGGCGCGTATACCTGCCGCAAACCGATCTCTTGCGCTTCGGAGTGGCCGAGGATCAAATTGCACAAGGCAGCACCGCGGGCAACTGGGGAGCGCTGATGTCGTTCGAGATCGCGCGCGCAAGAGCGTTGCTGCATTCCGGCGCCGGCCTCGGCACGATCCTCCAGAGCCGCATCGGACTGGAACTGCGAATGATCATCGCCGGGGGCGACCGCATACTCACCAGGATTGGCCATGTCGGCGGCGACGTCTTTCACCGCCGGCCCGTCTTGCGCTGGTTTGACTGGCCGCTGCTCCTCGCGCGTGCGCTCCGGCAGAAGAGCGTGAGCCGTGAACCGTGAATCGACTGGCTCGGTGGCCGTTGACAACCTCGTAGGTTGGGGTGAGCAGCGCGAACCCCAACACGAAAACGCATGGTATGTTGGGCATCGGCGCAAGCGCCTCAGCCCAACCTACACGCGCTTGGCGGTTCACCGCTCACCGTTCACCGCTCACCGCTCACCGCTCACGCTCCTGCGGCTCCTGCCATGAACCCGCACGACTATTGCCAGCAGCGGGCGGCGCAGAGCGGATCGAGCTTCTATTACAGTTTCCTTTTCCTTCCTCCGTTGCGTCGGCGCGCGATCACCGCGCTCTACGCCTTTTGCCGTGAGGTGGACGACGTAGTCGATGAATGTTCGGATGTGAGCGTGGCGCGCCTGAAGCTCGCGTGGTGGCGCACGGAGATCGCAAGCATCTACGCCGGCTCGCCCCAACATCCGGTGGCGCGTGCCCTGGTCGACGCGGCAACGGATTTCCGGCTGCCGCAGGAGCACCTGCAGGCAATCGTCGACGGCATGGAGATGGATCTCGACTGCGGCCGCTATCCTGATTTCGCGGCGCTGCGCGTCTACTGCCACCGGGTGGCAGGCGTGGTCGGACTGCTCTCGGCCGAGATTTTCGGATATCGGGACCCCCGCACTCTGGAATACGCCGCCGATCTCGGTCTTGCATTTCAACTCACCAACATCATCCGGGATGTCGGAGAGGACATGCGGCGCCAGCGCATCTACCTGCCGCTTGACGAGATGGAAAAGCATGGCGTGACGATCGCCGATATTACGGCGGCGCGCGAAACCGGCAACTTCCAGCAACTGATGGCGTTCCAGATCGAGCGGGCGCTCGGCATCTACCGGCAGGCGTATGCCGCGCTGCCCGACATCGACCGCAAGGCGCAACGCGCGGGCCTCGTCATGGCGGCGATTTACCGCACGCTGCTGAAGGAAGTGCAGGCTGACGGTTGTCACGTGCTGACGCGCCGCACTTCGCTCACGCCGTTGCGCAAGCTGTGGATCGCATGGAAGACCTGGATGACGGCCTGAATGCGTGAATCGTGATCCGTGACCCGACTGGAGCAAGAGCGAAACGACGTGAATCGTGATCCGTGATCCGTGATCCGACTGAAACAAGAAACAGTGAGCCGTGAATCGTGATCCGTGACCCGACATGGTCGTTTTGGAAGTTATCGGCTCACGGCTCACGCCTTCTCTTGTCGGCCCTTGTCGGTTCACGGCTCACGCTCTTGCCTTTGTCCGCCCTTGTCGGTTCACGGCTCACGCCTTTGCTCTTGTCGGCCCTGGTCGATTCACGGCTCACGGTTCACGGCTCACGCCTGTCATCTGCATAAGCATCGTAGGTTGGGGTGAGCAGCGCGAACCCCAACACCCCCGGATGACTGTTGGGATGCGCTGCGCTTATCCCAACCTACGGACCGCATGAGAGTGGGGGGTATAATCAGGCACGCACACATTGTGCCGGAGCATCCTGTCATGCAAACGAAAATCCCCTGCGTCATCATGCGCGGCGGCACGTCGCGCGGACCGTTTTTTCTGGCTTCCGATCTGCCGGCCGATCCGGAGACGCGCGATGTGGTCCTGCTGGCGGTGATGGGTTCCCCGCACGAGTACCAGGTCGATGGCATCGGCGGGGCGAATCCGCTCACCAGCAAGGTCGCGATGATCGGCAAATCGAAGCGGCCTGACGCCGACGTCGATTACCTTTTCGCGCAGGTGCTGATCGACCAGGAACGGGTGGACACAAAACCCAACTGCGGCAACATGCTGGTGGGCGTCGGCCCGTTCGCCGTCGAGGCCGGGCTGGTGCCGGCGAAGAACGGCGAAACCACGGTGCGCATTTTCAACGTGAACACGCAGGCGCTGGTCGAGGCCATCGTCCAGACGCCCGGCGGCAAAGTCACCTACGAAGGCAACGCGGCTATCGACGGCGTGCCGGGCAGGGCGGCGCCGGTGGGGATCAACTTTACCAGCGCGATCGGATCGGTCACCAGGAAACTGCTGCCCACGGGCGGACCGCTGAACGTGATCGACGGCGTGGATGTGAGCTGCGTCGACGTGGCGATGCCGATGATACTGATGCGGGCCGAGCAGTTCGGGAAATCGGGCGACGAGTCCGCGGCGGAACTCGACGCCGACAAGGAACTCTTCAGGCGCATGGAGGCGATCCGCCGCGAGGCGGGCGAACTGATGGGCATGGGTGACGTAGCAAAAATGGTGGTGCCCAAGATCGGCCTGCTGTCGAAACCCCACCATGGCGGAACCATCAGCTCGCGCTACTTCGTGCCGTACGCCTGCCACAAGGCCCACGCCGTCACGGGAACAGTATGCGTGGCGTCGGCCTGCGCCATACCGGGAACGGTCGCCTCGCAACTCGTTACGCTGCCGCCTCCGCCGCAGGGCATGATCACGATCGAGCATCCTTCGGGCATGATCGCAATCGATCTCGATGCCGATTTCACGGGCGGCCGCCAGGTGCTGCGGCGCGCCGCGCTCGTGCGCACCGCGCGCCGTATCTTCGACGGCTACGTCCATGTGCCGGAAACGGTCTGGAGCGGCGCGCGCCCGGCGGCCGCCAGCGCATCCCCGCGATCCGTGGCCAGGGTCGCGTAACGCCGCCCACCTCCGCGCGTTCCACTCGACGCATGAAGGTGGCCGTGATCGGCGCGGGCTACGCCGGCATGGCTGCCGCGGTGACGCTCGCCGATCACGGAATTCCGGTCACGGTTTTTGAAGCAGCCCGGCTGCCGGGCGGCCGCGCGCGGCGCGTCGAGGCGCACGGTCTCGCCCTCGACAACGGGCTGCACATCCTGATCGGCGCCTACCGCGAAACCCTGCGTCTGATCGAGCGCATCCATCCCGCCGGCAAGCGTGCCCTGATGCGCCTGCCACTGGATTGGGTCATCCACCGGCAGTTTCGTCTGCGTTCGGCGGCGCTGCCCGCCCCATGGCATCTCGTCGTCGGGCTGCTGCGGGCGCAGGGCATCTCGTTCACCGAGCGCCTCGGAGCGCTGCGCTTCATGCTGAGGATGCGATTCGCCCGCTTCCGGCTTGCCGGGGACCTGACGGTCGACGAACTGCTCGACCGTTTCGACCAGAGCGCGCGCGTGCGCCGTGTGCTCTGGCACCCACTGTGCGTAGCGGCGCTCAATACGCCGCCGCGGCGCGCCTCGGCGCGCGTGTTCCTGCGGGTACTGCGTGATACCTTGGGAGCCGGCCGCGACCAGTGCGATCTGATCCTGGCGCGAACCGACCTGAGCGCCCTGTTTCCCGAACCGGCGGCGTCCTACGTCGCGGCGCGCGGCGGCAGCGTGCGCACCGGATGCCGGGTCACCGCCATCGAAGTTTGCGACGGCGGATTCAGCGTGGCCGCAGAAGGACGGCAGGACGTTTTCACGCACGTCGTCTGCGCGCTGCCGGCGCACCAGATCAACGCGTTTCTGATCGGCATTTCGGCGCTGGCGGAGATCGTGGAGATCGTCGAGCGCCTCACCTTCCAGCCGATCTACTCGGTTTACCTGGGCTACCCGCGGAGCGTTCGGCTCACGGCGCCGATGCTGGGCTTCGACAGCGCGCTCGTGCACTGGGCCTTCGACCGCGAAGCGCTGTGCGGTCAGGCGGGCGTCATCGGCGCTGTCATCAGCGCCGAAGGGCCGCACCAGCAGCTCGCGCAGGACGAACTCGCCCGCGCGGTGCACGAAGAGCTGCAGCGGCACCTGGGCCCGCTCCCCGCACCGTCCTGGACGCAGGTGATCGCCGAGAAGCGCGCCACATTTTCCTGCACCCCGGGACTTGCGCGGCCACCGCAACGCACACCGCTGCGCAACTTCCTGCTGGCGGGGGACTATACGGAGAGCGATTACCCGGCCACGCTCGAAGCAGCGGTAAGGAGCGGCATCAACGCCGCCAATATCGTCCTTGGAAAGGCGTGACAGATGAACCGTGACTGGTGGAGCGCGACTGGTAGAGCGTGACTGGTGAACCGTGACAGACGAAGCGTGACCGGTAAAGCGTGACCGGTGAGTGGTGATGCGTGATCCGTACGGCGCTTTGTCGCGTCACGCCCTATCAGTCACGCCTTCACCGTCGCATCAGACCGCGACGCATTCTATAATGTCCGCCAGCATTCATTGAGGAGAACACGTGGCCGAACGCGAGTCGATGGAATACGACGTGGTGATCGTCGGCGGCGGGCCGGCAGGTCTCGCAGCAGCGATACGCCTGAAGCAGATCGCGGCCGAGCAGCAGCACGAAGTGAGCGTCTGCGTCCTGGAAAAGGGATCGGAAGTCGGCGCGCACATCCTGTCAGGCGCCGTCATGGACCCGCGGGCGCTCGATGAACTCATCCCGAACTGGAAGGAACTCGACGCGCCGCTCAACGCGCCGGTGAGCGAGGACCGGTTTCTATTCCTTACGCAGGAGAAGTCCTACCGGGTGCCGGGCTTCCTGTTGCCGGCGTGCTTCCGCAATCACGGCAACTACGTGGTGAGCCTCGCCAACGTGTGCCGCTGGCTCGCTCAGCAGGCCGAAGGACTCGGCGTCGAAATCTTCGCCGGCTTTCCCGCTGCGGAGGTGCTCTATGGAGCAGAAGGACGCGTCTGGGGCGTGGTGACCGGGGACATGGGCGTTGGACGCGACGGCAAGCCGACCGACGCCTATCAGCCCGGCATGGAACTGCACGCCAAGTATACGTTTTTCGCCGAGGGCTGCCGCGGCCATCTCGGCAGGAGGCTGCAGGAGCGTTTCGCACTGCGCGCAGGCGTCGATCCCCAGGTCTATGGCATCGGGTTGAAAGAGCTGTGGGAGATCCGGCCCGAGAAACATCAGCAGGGCCTCGTCATCCACACCGCCGGCTGGCCCCTCGCCCACGACACCTACGGCGGATCGTTCTTCTACCATCTCGAAGACAACCTGGTATCGATCGGGTTCGTGGTCGGGCTGGCATACAGAAATCCGTATCTCAGCCCGTACGAGGAATTCCAGCGCTACAAGACGCACGCCGCGATTCGCCCGTTTCTCGAAGGCGGCAAGCGCATCGCCTACGGCGCGCGCGCGATCTCAGCGGGCGGGCTGCAGTCGCTGCCCAAGCTCACGTTCCCGGGCGGGTGCCTGATCGGCGATGACGCGGGTTTTCTGAATGCCTCGCGCATCAAGGGCAGCCACGCGGCGATCAAGTCCGGGATGCTCGCCGCCGAAGCGGCAATTGCCGCGCTCAAGGCTGGCCGCGCCGGCGACGAACTTGCCGCTTATCCCGAGGCCTTCCGTGCGAGCTGGCTCCACGATGAACTGCACCGCGCCCGCAACTTCAAGCCGTGGATGAGCCGCGGGCTCTTCACCGGCACGCTGATGGTCGGCATCGACCAGGTCGCGCTCGGCGGCCGCGCGCCGTGGACGCTGCACCACGCCCACGCCGACCACGAGACGCTCATGACCCTGCAGGAGGCACAGCCGATCGCCTACCCCAAACCCGACGGTGTGATCTCCTTCGACCGGCTGTCGTCGGTTTTCATCTCGAACACCAACCACAATGAAGACCAGCCGGTGCACCTGACCCTGCACGATGCCACGGTGCCGATCAAGGTCAACCTCGAGCTCTACGATGCGCCCGAGCAGCGCTACTGCCCGGCCGGCGTGTACGAAATCGTGCGCGATGCAAACGGGGAAAATCCCCGTTTGCATATAAATGCCCAAAACTGCGTCCATTGCAAAACTTGCGACATCAAGGACCCGACGCAGAATATCGTCTGGATCACGCCCGAAGGCGGGGGCGGCCCGAACTATCCGAACATGTAAGCCCTGTCATTGCGGTGAGGCGAAGCCGCGAGCAAAGCGTGGCGGTCTCCGAAGCAATCCCGTTGCAGGCAACGCCACCGCGTCCGCCGCGGGATCGCTTCGTCAGCGGCCCGCCACGCTTCGCTCGCGGCTGTCGGCTGTCCGCGCGATGACACCGGGTTCCATGTCCGTCGCTCATCACTGAAGGTTTCCTGTAGGGCGCGACATTAGAACAACCGGAACCCGCTGCCGCCCCCGAGCATGGCGTCGCGCAAGCGGCCGTCGACCGGTTTCCTGCCGATCCAGATGCGCAGCAGCGCCTGGAAGAAATCCTCGCCCTTGATGATGATCTTCTCCTGCCCGTTCACGGTGATGCGCGTGCCGGTGCCGGGGAGATAGTCGAGCAGCACCACGCCGCCCTTCTTGAGCGCGCCAACGTCGTTCATCATCCGATTGAGAGCACGGATGCGGCTCTCGACCAGCGCGAGTTCCGCGGGAATGTGATTGGCAGCGAGAGCATTGTTGAGCGACGCGATGAATTCCCTGGCCGTGACCTCGTCAGCGAGGATATGCATCAGCACGCGTTTCGCGCCCGGGTCCTCGATGATCTCCTCCGCGTTGGTTCCCTTCGCGGTGAGATACAGGGCGCCGATGTAGACCTGGATGAACGCCATCCTGTGGCGCACGCCGGCGCCGTTCAGCACGAGTTCCGGCCCGCCCTTGCCGAGCCGGATCCGGTCCTCGATCTTGACGCCCTCGACTTCGACCGCTCCCGCGCCAACCGACAACAAGGCCGCGGCAATCAGGGCCGCCCGCGCTGCAATGCGCCTCGTTGACGCGCACGCGCCTGTCTTCTCACGCCTCACGCCTGTCTCCCCTCCCCTCGCGATTTTCACAGCGCTTCAAAAACTCCCGCGGCGCCCATGCCGGTGCCGATGCACATGGTGACCATCCCATACCGCTTCTTGTGGCGGCGCAGGCCGTGCATCACGGTCGCGACCCGCACCGCGCCGGTCGCTCCCAGCGGGTGGCCGAGCGCAATTGCACCACCCAGCGGGTTGACGCGCGCGTGGTCGAGACCGAGTTCCCGGATGACGGCGAGCGACTGCGCCGCGAACGCTTCGTTCAACTCGATCCAGTCGACATCGGCAAGCTTGAGACCCACCAGCTGCAGCGCCTTGGGTATCGCCTTGACGGGCCCGATGCCCATGACGTCGGGCGCAACGCCCGCCACCGCATAACCGAGGAACCGCCCCATGGGAGCGAGACCGGCGCGCTTCAACGCGGCTTCGCTCATCAGCACCACCGCGGCGGCGCCATCCGACATCTGCGAGCTGTTGCCCGCCGTTACGCTGCCTGTTGCCGCAAACGCCGGTCTCAATCGTGCCAGCGCCTCGGGTGAGGTATCGCGCCGCGGGCCCTCGTCCGCCGCGACCTCGCGCCTGCGCACTGCGGTCTCGCGCGTCCTCAGGTCCGGCGTGCGTTCAATCACCGTATAGGGCGCCATCTCCTCCCTGAACTCGCCGGCGTCGCCCGCCCATATCGCGCGCCGATGGCTTTCCGCGGCGAACATGTCCTGATCCTCGCGGCTCACCTTCCAGCGCGCCGCCACTCTTTCCGCGGTGACCCCCATGCCGTAGGCGATCGCGACATTCTCGTCCTTCTCGAACACCGCCGGACTGAAGCTCGGCTTGTTGCCGCCCATCGGCACCATGCTCATGCTCTCGGCGCCGGCGGCGATCATGACATCGGCCTCGCCGAGCCGGATGCGATCGGCCGCCAGCGCGACCGCCTGCACCCCCGACGAACAGAAACGGTTGATCGTCATGCCCGACACACTGTCGGGAAAACCCGCGAGCAGCAGGCCGATCCGCGCGACGTTCATGCCCTGCTCGGCTTCCGGCATGGCGCAGCCGACGATCACGTCGTCCACCAGCGCCGGGTCCAGACCCGGGCAGCGCGCGAGCGCGGACCTCAATGCGTGCGCGAGGAGATCGTCCGGGCGCGTGCCCCGGAACATGCCGCGCGGCGCTTTGCCGACCGGCGTGCGCACCGCAGCAACTATATACGCATCCTCGATCTGCTTGGTCATACTCTACCTTCCGACAAATGATGAATGCGGAATGCGGAATGATGACCGGGTTACTTGCCGTGATTCATCATTCATCATTCATCATTCATCATTAGTTCCTTAGTGGCCTTCCGGTCTTCAGCGTGTGCTCGATGCGTT
>MEQT01000164.1:4510-9891 GCA_001770325.1 Betaproteobacteria bacterium RIFCSPLOWO2_02_64_14 | reverse complement strand
TTCAGCGTGTGCTCGATGCGTTCCTGCGTCTTCTGCGTCGCCATCAGTTCCATGAAGTGCGTGCGTTCGAGGTCGAGGAACCACTGTTCGTCAACCAGGCTCCCCGCTTCGACTTCTCCGCCGCACATCACGGTCGCGACTTTCGATCCGATCAGGTAGTCGTGCGCCGAGATGTGGCCGCCCTCGAGCATGTTCACCATGAACGCCTTGATGGTCGCAATCGCGCTGCGGCCGGCGACCGGAATCGCGACCGGCCTGAGCGGCGGACGATAGCCAGCCGCCGCCAGTGCCCGTACCGCCGCTTTGGCGACTTCCAGCAGTTCAAAGCGGTTCATCACGACCGTGTCCGCCGGCCGCAGATACCCGATCTCGCGCGCGTGCTCCGCGCTCTTCCCGACCTCGGCCATCGCCACCGCCTTGAAGTACTTCTGCAGGAACGGCGAGATCTCGCCGCCCTTCGCATCCGCCACGGCACGCAACGCGAATTCCTTGCACCCGCCGCCGGCCGGGAGCAGGCCCACGCCGACCTCCACCAGCCCGATGTAACTCTCCAGCGAAGCGACCGCGCGGTCGCAGTGCATGATGAACTCGCAGCCGCCGCCGAGCGCAAGGCCGTCGACCGCCGCGACCGTCGGCACCATCGAATACTTCAGGCTCTGGGTCGTCTCCTGGAATTGCTCGACCAGCCGCTCGACCTCGGCGAGCTTTCCCGCCATCAGCGCATCGGCCACGTTCAGCGCATGGGCGGCCTTGAGCACGGCGGATTGCGCCGCGCGCGTGAAGCGCCTGAAAAGCTTCCCCGCCGCGGAGGGCTGTGACGGTTGCGCACCCCCCGCCGGGGTCTTCTTGAGATTCGCTCCGACGGAAAACGGTGGCTCGGTCTGCCAGATGATGAGTCCCTGGCAGCCGCGCTCCGCGGTGTCGATCGCCTGCAGCACGCCATCGAGCACGTCGTCGCCGATCGTGTGCATGCGGCTCTTGAAACTGACGATTGCGATGTCGTCACCGGCATGCCAGCAGCGCACGGCGTCGGTTTCAAACATCGTCTCACCATAGCGCACTTGCTCGCCCAGCAACCGGTCCGGGTATGGTTGCCGCCCGTACACCGGGAGCTTCGACCGGGGCTGATATGAGCTGCCGGCAGGCGCGTAAGAGCCCTCTGCGCCATGCACGCCGGCGCGCCCGTTCTCGACCGTCCACGCCGGCAGCGGTACATCGGCCATGGACTTGCCTGCGGCGACGTCTTCATTGATCCAGGCGGCGAGCCGCTGCCAACCGGCGGCCTGCCAGATCTCGAAGGGCGCGCGTTCCCAGCCGAAACCCCAGCGAATCGCAAGGTCGAGATCGCGCGCGTTGTCTGCGATTTCGGCAAGGTGCACCGCGCAGTAGTGGAATGAATCGCGGAAGATCGCCCACACGAACTGCGCCTGGGGATGGCTCGACGCGTGCAGTTGCGAAAACCGCTCGGCGACGTCGGTGTTCTTCAGGATCTCGACCACCGCTTCGTCAGCCTTGGCGTCTGATAAACGGTAGCTCCTGGTTGCAAGATCGAGCACCTGGATGTCGTTCCCCACTTTCTGGTACACCCCGCGCTTCGTCTTGCTCCCCAGCGCGCCCTGGTCGATCAACGTCTTGAGCCAGGCCGGCACGGTGTAATAACGGTGCCAGGGGTCAGCGGGCAGCGTGTCGCGCATGGTATTGACGACGTGGGCAAAGGTGTCGAGCCCCACCACGTCGGCGGTGCGAAAGGTCGCGCTGCGCGGGCGCCCGATGAGCGTTCCGGTCAGCGCATCCACCGTGTCGAAGCCGATGCCGAGCCGCTCGGCATGGTGGATCGTGGCAAGCAGAGAGAACACACCGACGCGGTTGGCGATGAAGTTGGGCGTGTCCCTGGCGCGGATCACGCCCTTGCCCAGCGTGGTAACGAGGAAGCCTTCGAGGCCATCCAGAATATCCACCTTGGTTGCGGCGCCCGGTACCAGTTCCACCAGGTGCATATAGCGCGGCGGGTTGAAGAAGTGCACGCCGCAGAATCGTTGCCTGAGTTCCTGCGGCAACGATTCTGAAAGCTTACTGATCGAAAGACCGGAGGTATTGCTGGCAAGAATGGCGCTGGCGCCGACATATGGAGCTACTTTCTGGTAGAGGTCGGCTTTCCAGTCCATCCGTTCGGCGATCGCCTCGATGATAATGTCGCAATCCTTGAGCCTTTCGAGGTGCTGACCGTAATTTGCGGGTTCGATAAAGCCCGCTTTCGACGAAACCGAAAGCGGGCTCGGTTCCAGCTTCCTGAGGCTGTCGATGGCCTTGAGAACATTGCCGTTGGGATCGCCGTCCTTTGCCGGCAACTCGTAGAGCAGCGTCGGGACGTTGGCGTTGACGAGGTGAGCTGCGATCTGCGCCCCCATTACTCCGGCGCCGAGAACGGCCGCCTTGCGCACGGCGAAGGGCGAGTTTGCGGTCACGAATCAACCCCCAGGGATGTTGGGGTCATTCTAGCACGCACCCGTCGGCCAAAAATAAACAGCCCGGGATAATCGCCAGGTCTTGCTCGTACTTTCCTTCCGTCTAGAAAGCGTGCGAATACTGGATCGAGAAGATGTTGACCGCGTTGTCGTAATCGCCCACGACGTTACCCTGTCCGCCAATGCCCAGACCCCTGAGCTGGCTGATGGATGTGTCCTTCATGAACAAATGCGCGTAGCCAAAATCGAGCACCGACCGTTTTGACATGCGGTATTTGCCGCCGAGCGCCAGCCAGATGCGATCGTCATCGGGGAACACCACGGTCCGGAACCGGTCCTCCACCGGGCTCCTGTCGTATGCCACACCGAATTTCAGCACGAAATCATCCCGCCACTGCCAGTTGGCTCCGACCCCGATGCGGTACGAGTCCTTGAACTGGAAGTTAAAAGTGTCGAGCGTGGTGCCCGCGATTCCCAGGGCCGACGTGCTCGTCGCTACGATCGGCACGCCCTTGATGCTGCTCCAGCGCGTGTAGGTGATGTCGCCCAGGAGCTCCCATTTCGGATTCAACTGGTGCGCGATGCCCCATGAGATCGTGTCCGGAAGTTCGGCGGTCGCACGGACCGACGGCGCAGCCGCACCGGCGACGACTGCGCTTCCGGTAAGATCATGCTCGATCCTCGAGCGGTAGGTCACGCCGATACGGGTCGCGGGAGACAGGGTGAATAACGCGCCCAGGTTATAACCCCAGCTCTCGTCTTCCAGGGTGATCTTGGTCGGAATCTCGATACCGAGAAAAGTCGAGCGGTCCACCTTGACATCGGCTTTCTGGTAGCTGACACCCGCCCCGAGCGACACGGCGTCGCTCACCTTGAAGGCGACGCTCGGATTGAGATCGATGGTCTTGAGTTCCGCGCGCCGGGACTGAAAGCGGCCGAGCCAGCCCTCGGCGTATTCGGTCTTGAGCCCGAATGGCACCGACAGGCCGAGCCCGAGCCACACCCGGTTGTTGAGCTGATACGAGAAATAGCCCTTGGGAGCCAACGTCCAGCCGCCGGCATCGCCGCCGTTCCCGCCCGGGGACGGTAATCCACCGGGCGCGGTCGAGCCACCCGTATCGGAAAATTTTATGGCCGGGCCGATGAAAGTGAACACCATCCCCGCATGCGTGCCCGGCAACCGGGTCATGCCCGCCGGATTGTAAAAAATAGTGCTTGCGTTCTCCGCTGCGGCTGCCTGACCGGAATAGGCGTTGCCCAGGCCGCTCGCGTTCTGTTCAAGCTGGAAGCCGGTAGCCTGTGCACCGACCGTGAAGCTTGCAAGAGCAGCAGCAACCGCGTACCGGATCGGCGTATCGGTTTTCATGATGTCTCTCCATTTTCTACGAAGGCGACTGTATTCCTGTATCCGATATGCCCGACAGCGAATTTCGTACCTATCTTACCCTGAGCTTGCATGCTTTTAACCATCGCCATCAAAATTATCGTTTACTGACGCACCGGCACAACACGCGGCCGTCGATTGTCATCGACGGCCACATAAGTGAGGGTCGCCTCCGTGACCTTCACGACTTCCTCCCGCTCCGGCTTGCGCTGCGCGTAAACCTCGACGTTGACGGTGATCGAAGTCCGTCCGACCCGCACCGCCTCGGCGTAGAAACTCACCAGGTCACCCACGAATACGGGTTGCTTGAACTGGAATGAATTCACCGCCACGGTCGCCACCCGGCCTCTGGCAAGCCGTACGGCGGGTATGCTGCCGGCAATATCCACCTGCGCCATGATCCAGCCGCCGAAGATGTCGCCCGTGTGATTGGCATCCGCGGGCATGGGGACGACGCGCAGCGCCGGTTCCCTGCCCGTCGGCAGGTGAGCTGATGCATCAGGTATGGAGTCTGACATGGCGGGATTTGAGAGGTGGCGGAAGGAAGAGCATACTCAAAAACGCGGTGCAAGGGTCGCGTGCGGCAGGATGCTGCCGCGCGAACCACTTGTGGCCGGAGTGGTTTGGTAAGAGAATCAGCTCGAATGCCATTACCCGTTTCGATCGAGTCCAATTGTGCCGGCAATGCTGGCGATGCAGCGAGGGCGGTCATGTCGACAGCAGACTCCAAGTCCCGAGGATTCCTGGGCAACTTTGCGAACGTGGACCAGGCAAACCCCGCCGAACTGGTCGGCCGTCTGGACACGATGCACGCGCTTGAGTTTTTTCGTTCCTACAAGAGGGAAACCTTCGCTCTGATGCAGCTTGGTGCCGCAGCCAGCGCCGCGGACGTAGGATGTGGCACGGGTGAAGATGCCCGGCAAATGGTCGAACTCGTAGGCGAATCCGGGCTCGTCGTCGGGTTCGATATCAGCGAGGCAATGTTGAAAGAGGCCCGGAGTCGACACGATGCCGCGACCGCGAATCTCAAGTTCATTCAGTCCCCCGCCCATGAGCTCAAGGCAGCTTCGGCGAGCTTCGACGCGATTCGGGCAGATCGGGTACTCACGCATGTGCCCGACACCATGGCGGCGCTGCGGGAGATGGTCCGGGTCGTAAAACCGGGCGGACGCGTGGTCGTGAGCGAACCGGATATGCTGGGCTGCTGGGTAAACAATGCGCATCACGCAACCAGCACCCGTATCCTGCAGGCGATCGCCCACTCATGTGAGCGCCCGTTCGCGGCCCGGGAGCTGTACCACCATTTCCTGGATGCCGGGCTGGTCGACGTTCGTTTGCTATTGCGCCCGGTCGCGTTGACCGACCCGCAATCCGCAGACAATATTCTCAGGTTTGGCGCTGCCATCGAAACCATGATCGAGAAGGGGAAACTCGACGCGCAGGAAGCGCGTTCATGGCTCGCGGATTTCGAGGAGCGGCGGCGCACCGGACGCTTTCTTGGCGGGGCGACTATTTTCATCGTCGCCGGCGTG
>MEQT01000164.1:0-4504 GCA_001770325.1 Betaproteobacteria bacterium RIFCSPLOWO2_02_64_14 | reverse complement strand
GCTGGCGAAGATCGGTGATCGCGCCACGCCGCTTGATGGTCGGAACAACTTCCTGGGGGATGCGTCTAGCCAACTGGGTACGCACGTCCGGTTTGTTCCGGCCCCGCTCGCCCGCGGCCGGCGACGGTGTCACCGGATTGAACTGGTCGACGCTGCGCCAGTACGATCGCGCCGCGTCGGAATTTACGACGACTCCTCCCGTAATCCTCCCGCGCGGCAGTTTCGCCCGGCTGTCCGCGCTGGACGTATCCAACCTGCCCGCCCCCGCGACCCTTGCCGCTTCCGACGGCTGTAGACTCGCTTACCGGCATTACGTCGGGCGCAGCGACGCCAGCGCAATCGTCGTCCTGATACACGGCTCGGCGGGATACGGGGATCAGTTGCACGCCCTCGCCAGCGCCATCGCGGCAAGCGGGGAAGCGCAGGTGTACACCCTGGACATGCGCGGACATGGCATGTCGGGCGGCAAGGCAGGCCATGCCGTGTTTCACGTTGAACAGCCGTGCGAAGACATCGCCGAGTTCATCGGCTTCCTCGACCGAGTATCGCCGGGCGCACGAATCATACTTGGCGGGCATTCAGCAGGAGGAGGCCTGGTCCTGCGCTTTTGCCGCAGCCCCGCCGGGCGCAGGATATCCGCCTGCCTTTTTCTTGCCCCTTATCTGGGGATTGGGTCGCCGACGATACGACCGCTATTCGGCGGCTGGGTAAGAGTACGCGCGAGCCGCTTACGTGCCGTGTCCCTGGCGAGCGTGCTCGGCATCACGCGTTTCAATAACACTACGGTCGTTTCATTCGATTTGACGGCCTGCTCGAACCGTCAGTCATATACGCCAAGTTGGTCATTCAACACGCTTCTCGCCATGGGCCCGGGCTGCTGGACGCCGCACGCGAAGGGCATCGACGGCAAAAAGGCAATACTGGTTGTAGCCGGAGATCGGGACGAGTGCTTCTTTGCAAACGCGTACCCCGAGGCGTTCCAGGCGATCGCCCCGCAAGCCGAGGTCCGAACCATCGAAAACATCGGGCATTGGGATGTCCTCGTGGATCCGAACGTCATTGCCATCACGATAGAATGGCTGTCGAGAGTTGCGTCGAGGTAACGCCGTTCCTGCCGCACCCCGCGATCCGCGTCCGGTTTTTCCATCAATGCCCTGAATACATCTGGTCCACCTCCGCGTGGAACTTCTCGATCACCTTCGCGCGCTTGAGCTTCAGCGTCGGCGTCAGCATGCCGTTCTCCACGCTCCACGGCTCGAGCGTGAGCGCAACGCGGCGCACCTGCGCGTAACCCGGGAAATGTCCGATCTGGACCGCGACCCGCTGCAGGACGATGTCCGCGACCTGTTTCGATTGCAGAATGCCCGCCGCACCGGCGTCCAACCGGTGCTCGCCGCAGAACTTCGTCCAGTGCTCCGCGTTGAGCACGGCCATGACGCTCAGATACGGCCTCGCCTCGCCCAGCAGCATGACCTGCTCGAACAGCGGGTCGCGCGCAATTGCCGCTTCCATGTCGACCGGCGGCACCTTTTCGCCGTTCGACAACACGATGATCTCCTTCAGCCGACCGGTGATGAAAACATGGCCCCGGGGATCGATGCGCGCGGTGTCCCCCGTGTTGAGCCAGCCATCGGCCTGGATCAACTGCCGCGTCGCCTCCGCATTGTTCCAGTAGCCCTGCATCACGTTGGGCCCCTTGACCATTAGCGCGTTGTTGTCGCCGAGCTTCACCTCCACCCCCGGTACCGCGCGCCCGACGCTCGCCGGCAGGTTGTCGTCGGGCCGGTTGGCGCACGCGACCGGGCTCAGCTCGGTCATACCATACCCCTGCAGCACAATAAGGCCGAGCCCGGTGAACACGCGTGAGACGTCAGGCGGCAGCGCCGCTCCGCCGGAGATCGCCGCGCGCACCCGCCCGCCGAGCCGCGCGAGTATCTTCTTTGCCACCAGCGCGTCGAGGAGGGGCCATAACAGGAACGACGGCAGCCATGGCCCGCGTCCCTGGGCGTGTTCGAAGCGCGCGTAACCGACCTCGACCGCGAGCTGAAACAGCTTTTTCCGCAACGCAGGGCCTTCGTCGAGCCTGGCGCGAATGGCGGCGTACACCCGCTCGTAGATGCGCGGCACTGAAATCAACAGCGTCGGGCGCAGGGACTGCAGATCGTCCGCCAGCTGCTGCACCGATCGAGCGTACGCCGTGGTCGAGCCGGTCATGATCGCCAGGTAGTAGCCGCAGGTGCGTTCAAAGGTGTGGGACAGCGGCAGGAACGACAGGAACACATCGTCGGGTCGCGGGGTCAGCACAGTGAGGCACGCCGCCACGTTGCTCAGGATGTTGTTGTGCGAGAGCATGACGCCCTTCGGACGCCCCGTCGTACCCGAGGTATAGACGATGGTCGCGAGCGCGGCGGGATCGCGTGCGAGGTGACGCGTGTCGCCGCCTTCATCGGGCAACCACTCTCCAGTGGATTGCAGACGGGGATCGTGGTCGGTACCCCCAAGCGGCATGACCGACAGGATCCGCGTGAGGCTCGCCAACTGCCCGCGCACGCCCTCGAGCTCGTGCCATTGCTCGGGGCCCTCGAACAGCAGCACTTTGCAGCCGGCGTCGCCGATGATATAGGCGACGTTCTCCGGCCGGTCCTGCGTGTACAGCGGCACCACCACCAACCCCAATCCAAGCGCCGCCTGGTCGAACATGACCCATTCCGGCGAATTGCGCAGCATCACGGCGACCCGGTCGCCAGGCTTGAGGCCGTCGCGCTCGAACGCGGCCTGCCAGCGCGCGACCTGGTGGTCGATCTGGGCCCAGGTGTAGTCACGCCAGTTGGCGTGTGGCTCGTTGAAATGACGGTACGCGACCGCATCGGGCGTGAGCTTGACGCGTTCCCGGAACAGGCCGTCGAGCGTCCCCGCCACCGCGGCCGGCACGACGTGAGCCAGGCCTTCCTGTTGTGCCATCGCCCCTCCTTCGATCACTTAGTGAGCCGTGAATCGTGAGCCGTGAATCGACTAGGGCCGACAAGAGCAAAGGCGTGAGCCGTGAACCGACGAAGTCGAACTTGCGCCAGCCGGATCACGGTCTTGTCGGATCACGGATCACGCATTCCAGTCGTCGGCACCTCGGATCACGGTTCACGCTTGTCCATTTTCTTGTCCTGCTATGCGGTTTTTCTCACGGCCGCCGCGGACACGCCGGGCGCGGGCTGCGGGCTCGCGCTTTCCTTGCCGAAATCCGGCGGGAAATCATCCACCATGACGACCGCGCGCCGCAAAGCCTTGGAGCGCGCGATGGCGTCGAGTTCGTCGCGCGTGATGATGCCGCGCTGCTCGGCGTGCGCGGCGAGGTCGTCGGGCGTGCGGCCGCTGACCTCGTTGCGTTTTGCCGCAGCGTAGATCCGCGCGTAGACCGGCTCCACCGCAAGCGCCGCGCGCAACGCCTGTTCCAGTTGCGCGACTGGCTCGTCCGGGTTCGCCGGAACGTAGACACCGTTCGTCAAGCGCTCGCGCACGGGCGAGGGCTCGAGCAGCAGGGCCGCCACCTTGTGCCCGAGCTCATCGCTCGGCGGCGCGAGCCGGCGCCCCAGTGGAAACGTCACCAGCCTGAGCTTGAAGCCGGCGAGCGCATGGGGAAAGTTTTCCACCAGTCCGGAAAACGCCGCCTGCATCCGGTAGAGCGCGTCCTCAATCGACCACTCGAGCAGCGGCAGTTCAGCGCGTTGCCGCCCGCCGTCCTCGTAGCGCTTCAGTACCGCCGAGCACAGGTAGAGCTGGCTCAGGATGTCGCCGAGGCGCGCCGATATCTTCTCCTTGCGCTTCAACTGCCCGCCCATGAGCAGCATGGCGAGATCGGTGGCGAACGCGAACGCCGCGCTGTAGCGCGTCAGCTGCCGGTAATAGCGGCGCGTATCCGCATCGCCCGGCACGCGCGCAAACGCGGCGCCGGTGAGCCCCAGAAACAGCGCGCGTGCGGCATTGGACGCGACGAACCCGATATGGCCGAAGAAAGCGTCGTCGAAGTCGGCAAGCGCCTTCGCCGAATCCGGCTCACGCGCGGCATTGATCTCGCGCAGCACGTACGGATGGCCGCGGATCGCCCCCTGGCCGAAGATGATCATGCTGCGCGTGAGGATGTTCGCGCCTTCCACCGTGATCGCGATCGGGATCTGCTGGTAGGAGCGCCCGAGGTAATTGCGCGGGCCCATGCAAATCGCCTTGCCGCCGTGCACGTCCATCGCATCGTTGATGACGATGCGCCCGCGCTCGGTCAGGTGGTATTTCACGACTGCCGAGATCACCGCCGGCTTTTCGCCGATGTCGATCGCGCCGGCCGTCATCACGCGCGCCGCGTCCATCATGTAGGTGTGGCCGCCGATGCGGGCGAGCGCCTCCTCCACCCCCTCGAACTTGCCGATCGGCATGCGAAACTGGATGCGCACGCGGCCATAGGCGCCGGTCGTGAGCGCGGCCAGCTTGGCGATGCCGCAGCTGTTGGCCGGAAGCG
>MEQT01000163.1 GCA_001770325.1 Betaproteobacteria bacterium RIFCSPLOWO2_02_64_14 | reverse complement strand
CTCCCGGGGGGAGAGGGAGGCACGACGCTCCCTTCTCCATCCAGTGGCAGCACATCAGTGCCACGATGTTCCCCTCTCCCTCCGGGAGAGGGAAGCACAGCACTCCCTTCTCCATCCAGTGGCAGCACATCAGTGCCACGACGTTCCCCTCTCGATCCCGTGTCCCGCATCAGCGGCACAATGTTCCCCTCTCCGTCGATCTATTCCGCATCAGCGGCGCAACGTTCCCCTCGCCCTCCGGGAGAGGGGCCAGGGGTGAGGGAGGCAGCTGACTCATGTTACCCCGGGAGAAGGGCTGGGGATGAGGGAATAGACGTCGCCGCACGCGTAAAGATGTTCAGCGGCGGCGCGTTTCACGATACGCCGCTGTATCGCCGCGAATCGCTGCCACCCGGATCGCTGATCAACGGTCCTGCGATCATCGCGGAGGCCAATGCCACCACCGTCGTCGAGCCCGGCTGGCGGGCGCAGATCACGGCGCCCGGCGGCCTGGTGCTGACGCGCGCCACGCCGCGCCCGCAACGCGCCGCCATCGGCACGAAAGCGGACCCGGTGATGCTGGAGATATTCAACAACCTCTACATGGCGATCGCCGAGCAGATGGGAGTCACTCTCGCCAATACCGCCTACTCGGTGAACATCAAGGAGCGGCTCGATTTCTCGTGCGCGCTGTTCGACGCGGCCGGCAATCTCATCGCCAATGCGCCGCACATGCCGGTGCACCTGGGCTCCATGGGTGAAAGCGTCCGCACCGTGATACGTGACAACGCGGGATACATGCGCCCGGGCCACGTGTACATGCTCAATAATCCCTATCACGGCGGCACGCACCTGCCGGACATCACCGTCATCACGCCGGTTTTCGACGACCGGGGAAACGAAGTTCTGTTCTACGTCGGCGCGCGCGGCCACCACGCCGACGTGGGAGGCATCACGCCGGGCTCGATGCCGCCGGCGAGCCGCACGATCGAGGAGGAAGGCGTGCTCATCGACAACTTCCTGCTGGTCGAAGGCGGGCGGCTGCGTGAGGCGGAGACGCGCGCGCTGTTCGAGCGCGCACGCTATCCCGCGCGCAACGTCGACCAGAACCTCGCGGATCTCCGTGCGATGATCGCCGCCAACCAGAAGGGCGTCACCGAGCTTGGCCGCATGGTCGGGCATTTCGGCCTCGACGTGGTGCACGCCTACATGCGGCACGTCCAGGACAACGCCGAGGAGTCGGTGCGGCGCGTCATCGACGTTCTGAAAGACGGCGCTTTTGCGTACGAGATGGACGACGGCGCGACAGTCCGCGTCGCGATCCGCATCAGCCGCGCGGCGCGCAGTGCGGTGATCGACTTCACCGGCACCTCGGCCCAGCTTGCATCCAACTTCAACGCGCCGTCCGCCGTCACCATGGCAGCGGTGCTCTACGTCTTCCGTACCCTGGTCGATGACGACATTCCATTGAACGCAGGCTGCTTGAAGCCGCTCGAGGTGATCATTCCCGAAGGCTCGATGCTCAATCCCCGCTATCCCGCCGCCGTGGTCGCCGGCAACGTCGAGACCTCGCAGTGCGTGACCGACGCGCTCTACGGCGCGCTCGGGGTGATGGGCGCCTCGCAGGGAACCATGAACAACTTCACCTTCGGCAACGAGCGCTATCAATACTACGAGACGATCGCGGGTGGCTCCGGTGCGGGCGAAGGTTTCAACGGGGCCGACTGCGTGCACACGCACATGACGAATTCACGCCTCACCGATCCCGAAGTGCTGGAATGGCGCTTTCCCGTGCTGCTCGAAGACTTCTCCATCCGGCGCAGAAGCGGCGGCGCGGGCCGCTGGCGCGGCGGCGGCGGCGCGGTGCGGCGCGTGCGCTTCCGCGAGGCGATGACCGCCGCCATCCTCTCGAGTCATCGGCGCGTGCCGCCCTACGGCATGGCAGGAGGTGCGCCCGGGACAGTCGGCCGTAACCGCATCGAGCGCGGCGACGGCACGGTGGATGAACTGAAGGGTTGCGATACGACCGAAGTGCAAGCGGGCGATGTTTTCGTGATCGAAACGCCGGGCGGCGGCGGCTACGGTACTTCTGAATGACAAAGAGAATCGATAATTGCTAGGGATATGTCGTAGCGAGGATAAGCCGTCAGCCGCGAGCGAAGCGTGGCGGGCTGCGACGAAGCAACCTCGTGGCAGGCGCAGGCTAGGGTGTCATCGCGAGGAGGCAGGCCGACACGGCGATCTCGCGGCCGGCCGCGGTTGTCAGCGCGCGCGTGGCGTGGCTTGCCACGAGATTGCGTCACTTCGTTCGCAATGACAGCGCTATCATTCACCATTCATCATTCATCATTCATCATTCCTCAATCGTCACCGCTCCTTCGATCCCGGCCCCGGGTCGAGGCCCATCATTCGCAGCATCCACGCCAGCACGAAGCCTCCCACCAGCGGCCACCAGTGCATGAGCATCACCGACAGCACCGACGCGGTACCGTAGCAACTCGCCATCAGCACCAGGCCCGGATGGTGCGTGCGGTAGTAGCCTAACAGGAGCCCCGCGGCAAGCAGCAGGAACAATCCCGCAATGATGTAGATGACGATTTCCATTGACACTCCGGAGCGCGCCGAACCGCATCGCCGCTCGATACACGCATTCGTCTATGCGAGAACACCGGCCGGCGCACCCCTGCTATGATTGTCGCAAACTTTCTCCGGGCCAGCCAGTGCCGAAAAGCCGCAAACGCACGCTCGCAACCTGCTGCGCCGCCCATACGCTGCATGATGGGCTCTCCGACATCACCTACGTTCTGCTGCCGGTGCTGGCGCAGGCTTTCGGTCTTTCGCTGTCGCAGGTCGGCCTCGTCCGCTCCGCGCACCGCGCCGCGATGGCCGCGTTCCAGATTCCCGCGGGCCTGGTGGCGGAAAAGTTCGGCGAGCGCAATCTCCTTGCGTTGGGCACGTTCATCGCGGGCTGCGCCTTCGTCGCCCTCGGCTACGTTCAGGGCTTCTGGCCGATACTGATCACGCTGTTTTTCGCCGGGGTCGGCTCCGCGGTCCAGCATCCGCTGTGCTCGACCATCATCTCGCACGCCTATCCCGGCGACGGGCGGCGCGCCGCGCTCGGCACCTACAACTTCTTCGGCGACGTCGGCAAGTTCGCGTTCGGCGGCACAATGAGCCTGCTGCTCGTGGCGGGGCTCGCCTGGCAGGTGCCGATCGTGGGCTATGGCGTATTCGGCACGGCCATCGCCGCGCTGATTTTCCTCTGGATCGCGGATACCCGGACGGCGAAACCGGCGTCCCACGCTCCCACTCCCGCGCCCGCGAAAAGGATGGCGGGCTGGGGAATCAGGAGCCGCGAAGGCTTCACCGCGTTGTGCGCGATCGAAGTGCTGGATTCGAGCACGCGCACGGGATTCCTCACGTTCATCGCGTTTCTGCTCATCGCGAAGGGGCTGCCCGAGGGCTGGGCGGTGCTCGCCGTGCCGTTGATACTCGTCGGCGGCATGGCCGGAAAGCTCGCCTGCGGGTTTCTCGCCGAGCGCCTGGGCATCGTCCGCACCATCGTTATCACGGAGGCGGCCACCGCGGCGGGCATTCTGCTCTGCCTCGCGCTGCCGGCGGTCGGGGCGTTCTTCGTGTTGCCGCTGGTGGGCGTCGTCCTCCAGGGCACCTCCTCCGTACTCTACGCAACGATCGGCGACCTCGTCGAGCAGCACCGCCTGCCGCGCGCGTTCGGGCTCTTCTACACGGTTGGTTCGATCTGCGGCATCGCCGCGCCGCTTATCTACGGCATGATCGGCGACCTGGCGGGCGTTGAAACCGCGATTCTCGTTCTGGGATGCGCCGTCCTTCTGACGCTGCCGCTGTGCCTCGCATTGCGCTCCGCGATCGGCGCAGCACGCCCCGTAACCATCTGAGAAACGTGCGGCGTAACAGCCGCATCTCGTTTCGGCTTGTGCGGCGCGCGGCAGGAAAGGGAGCGGCGCTGTCCGACGATTCCCGGCGTTCCGGCGATGGCGGAAGCGGTCCTCGTTACTGCGACTCCTTGAGGTACGGGTGCAGCATGTAGCCCAGGCATTCCTCCATGGCGGCGGCGCTGAGTTGCTCGCCCGGCCGGGGAGTCAACGTCAGAAAAAGCCGCCCTTCCCCAACGCGGTCCTCCATCGTTCCGATTTTTGAGCATTCGCCCGATGGACACGCCCAGGCGGTCTGCCTGCACCGGCGTATCCTCTCGACCAACGTCCGTTCATGCCCCGCCATGTCATCGATACAGACGTTCAGCCCCGTGGCCACCCGCTCGATCTGAAGCTTCATAGGGTCTCCTTCCGTCTGGGTTTGCCCTGCCTTAAGGGCCGCTTTTGAATTTCGATGATACGCTTGGACGCATGCGACGGGCAAGCTGGCAACCGATCCTGCGGCTTGATCCTCAGTGCGCCTCTTAACCGTCCGCGCCACGACCGGCACATGTCCGTTGGCCGCCAAATACCAAGACTTCCCGCAACAGGCATAGAATACGGGCCGAAACCTTTCGAGGAGCGCCCGCCACCATGAGCAAGCAACGCATCAGCTACGTCCCGCTGGAAAAAATGACGCCCGAGATGCGCGCCGAAATGGAGCGCTGCGCGCGCGAAGGCACGCCGCGGCCCGAAAGTTCCGCGGTGCGCGCGCACGTGCCGGGCGCCTTCTGGGCCTTCGCCAATTCCTGGCGCGACATTTTCCATACCGGCGTGTGCGACCACGCCGTCAAGGAACTCGCCCGCCTCTACGTGTCGCGCTCGGTCAAGTGCGAGTTCTGCGGCAACCAGCGCTCGATCAAAGCGTTCAGCGGCAAGCTGGAGGAAGCGCAGGCCGACGATCTGATCAATTTCGAAAAGTCGGTGAAGTACACCGACCGGCAGAAAGCGGCGCTCGCCTATGCCGAGGCGATCACCTGGCGGCTCGATACCGACGACGCATTCTGGGCGCGCATGCACAAGCATTTCCCGGAGCCCGAGCTGGTCGAACTGGGCTGCTTCATCGCGCTCACGATGGGACAGCAGAGCTGGCTGCGCCTGCTCAACATCGAGCACCACCAGGTCATGGTCGGCACGGGCGCCTCGATGGCCCCCGGTTTCGAGAGCGCCGAGGCTCTCGCGAAATCCAAAGCCGCGCCCGACTACTGGGCGAAGAAGGACGCCGCGCCCGCGCGCAAGAAATCCGCGGCGTGAACAGCACCGTCAATCGTAGGGCGGGTTAGGCGGGAAGCGCCGTAACCCGCCGCTGGTTCACGAAGTGCCGCCTTTGGGGGGAACCGTCATGGAATACGTCGGCGTCGGGCTGCGGGCGGTGGCAACCATCATCGATACGTTCCTGCTGATCGTGATCGGTTATCTCATCGCACTGGCGACCGACAGCACCACGGCGGCAGGGTTCCAGCTCGAGGGCGTGCCGATGCTTCTCTGGCTCGTCATCGGGGTCGGCTACTACATCGTGCTCGAAGCCCAGTCTGGCGCGACCCTCGGCAAGCGTGTCGTGGGACTCAGGGTCGTCAAGCTCGAAGGCGGCGGGCCGATCGACTGGCAGGCCTCGCTCTCGCGCAACCTGCTGCGGCTCATCGATGGATTCTTCTTCTACCTCGTCGGCGCCATCATCGTCTGGAGCTCGGACAAGAAGCAGCGGCTCGGCGACAAGGTGGCCGGCACCGTGGTGATACGCGCTCGGCAGGCGCCGCTGGTCGCCGCGAAAGACACGCCGCCCATTACGCGCCTGTAGTGTCTCCGCAAATACGAAGGCCGCCTGACGCGAAGCCGCCGAGACCAAGGTACGGGCAGGCGTTCTGCTTCCCTCTCCCCCCGGGAGAGGGATTGAGGGTGA
>MEQT01000162.1:6189-6511 GCA_001770325.1 Betaproteobacteria bacterium RIFCSPLOWO2_02_64_14 | reverse complement strand
ACCCCGGCGCTGCCCGACGTGCCGACGGTGGCGGAATCCGGCGTTCCGGGCTACGAGTACACCACCTGGTACGGGATCTTTGCTCCGGCCGGAACACCAGTTCCAATTCTCGGCCGCTTGAATGCCGAAATCGTGCGCATGCTCGCTGACCGGAAGTTGACCCAGCGTTTCCAGAGCCAGGGCGGCGATCCCGCGAGCAGCACGCCACAGGCGCTCACGGCCTACATGCGCGAGGAGACGGTGCGCTGGACGCGGGTCATCAAGACTGCCGGCATCAAGATCGAATGACGGAGGAGTTTGTCGGACTCAGCTCCGACAAACT
>MEQT01000162.1:0-6172 GCA_001770325.1 Betaproteobacteria bacterium RIFCSPLOWO2_02_64_14 | reverse complement strand
CGGCATCAAGATCGAATGACGGAGGAGTTTGTCGGACTCAGCTCCGACAAACTCCTTATGCAAGTCATGGATTGACAGAAATCAGGTGGCGTGAAAATCAATAACTTCCAATCCATCTGTTCAGTCACCGCTCGATTTGCCAGTGTTGACCGGCAGCTATTGGTGGTTCAATTTCCGTTTTTCCTGCCGCCTCGGCGGCAAACGTAAGAAGCTAAAGGCGCACGCCAGTAGCTTCTTCCCAGTAGCGCGCGATCTCGGTCTGATCGAGCTGGCCGCCCAGCTCCGCGGTCGCAGCCGCCCATAGCTCGGCCACTTTCTCGCCCAAGGGCACGGCGGCGCCCAGGGCGTGCGCAGTATCGACCGCGATCTTCACGTCCTTCGCGATGAAACTCATCGCCATGCCGGTGCCAAACTTGCGTGTCAGGATGTGGGGAATCACTTTCTTTTCGATCGGATGGTTGCGCCCCGAACACATTGCCAGCAACGCGTCCGCCATCATCTTCGGATCGAGCCCAAAGCTTTTGCCGATGGTGAGCGCTTCGATCGCATTGATGAGCGCGCAGGCATTGACGTAGTTGGCGAGCGCCTTCATCGCGTGCCCCGAGCCGACCGCCCCGCAATGCGTGACGCTGCGGCCCAACGCTTTGAGCACCGGTCGCGCCCGCTCGACCAGGGCCGCGTCACCGCCCACCATGATGTCGAGCGTCGCATCCTTTGCGAACACCACGCCGCCCATTACCGGCGCATCGATCACGCCGATTCCGCGCGGCGCAAGCTCCGCGTGCAGCGCTCGTGTATCCGTCGGATCGCAGGTTCCCATGTCGATGACGAGCGCCCCGCGCTCCAGCACCGCGGCGACGCCGTCTCCGAGCACCGCCTTTTGCACCACCTTGCCATCAGGAAGCATGGTGATGATGGCATCGGCGCCTTCGCCGACCTCGGCAGGCGACATCGCCACGCATCCACCGTGTTGAGCGACAAACGCCCGCGCCGCTTCGGGGCGGATATCGAACACTGACACGTCGAATCCCGCGCGCACGAGGTGTCCCGCCATGGGGCTGCCCATATTGCCGACGCCGATGAAACCAATTTTCCTGATTGCAGTCATCCTGCATGCCTCCGTTGAACACAAAGTGATGGCCCTCGGGCCGAAACGATACGTGAGCGCGGGAGGTCGGGAGATCGGGAAGGATCGTAGGGCGGATTAGCGCCGCGTAATCCGCCGGAATCTCGACCGGTGGGTTACGCCGCATCCGCGGCTAACCCACCCTTGCAGCTACTCCCTCTCCCGCCCTCACGCCTTCACGGACGCATCTCACCACACCGCGCCGCGCGCCGTGATCGGCCACAGCGCCTCGACGCGGCCGTTGCGGATGCAGACGTAGTGGTCGTAGAGATTCACCGTCGGGTCGCAATGGCCGGGAATGAGTTTCAGTTTGTCGCCGACCGCGTAGCCCGCGGCGCCGTTGAGTTTCAACACGCCGTGTTCGTCGGAAGCCTTGACGTACTCAACTACGCTGTCATCCGCCACTCGCGGCATGCCCGAATCCACACTCGAAGCCTTGAGGCCGGCGTCGACGATGGCGCGCTCCGCCGACGGACGGCTCATCACCGTCGTCCATACGAACAGACTGTGCTCGAAGCGCGGGATGCCGCTCTCGGTCCAGTCGTTCTTCGCGTAGTCGGCGTCCATGAAGATGTACGATCCGGGCTGGATCTCGTGATAGACCGTGCTCGCGGCCTCGAACAGATAGGTACCCGTGCCCGCGCCGGTCACGCGCTCACAAGCTATGCCAGCCTGTCCGAGCAGAGCCGTCGTCCGCTTCACCTTCGCCAACGCCGACTCGACTGCGGCGCGTCGTTCGGCGACGGAGCGGATGTGCTGCGCGCTGCCATGGTAGGCCTGCAAGCCGGCGAAACGCAGATTGGCGCACGCGCCGACCCGCTGTGCAAGCGCCACCGCGTCCTCCCCGGGCTCGACGCCGCAGCGGTTCGCGCCGACGTTGATCTCCACCAGCACGTCGAGCCGCACATCGAAGTCGCGCGCCGCCGCGTCGAGCGCCGCCACGTTGCCGGCGTTGTCCGCGCACACCGCTACGCGCGCCTGCTTCGAAAGCGCCGCGAGGCGGCGGAGCTTGACTGCACCGACCACCTCGTTTGCAATCAGAACGTCGGGCACGCCGCCCGCAACCATCGCCTCGGCTTCGCTCACCTTCTGGCAGCACACGCCGACCGCGCCGAGCGCGATCTGCCGGAGCGCGATCTGCGGGCACTTGTGGCTCTTGGCGTGCGGACGCACCCTGACGCTGCGCCCGGCGAGAGAATCCTTCAGGCGCTGGAGATTGCGCTCGAACGCACCAAGGTCCAGAACTAGCGCCGGTGTATCGACCTCGGCAAGCGGCATGCCAACGGCGGCCGGCAGGTAAGTGGACATCACGCACTCCGGGAGTTTGCCAACGTCCGCGAAGGATATGGGCCGCGGCATGCCAGGTCAACTTGCGAGGCGGGACCTGCCGCCTGCAGGGGGAACATTTCAACGCTTTTCCAGTCTACCGGTAACATCACAGCCGCATGTAAGAAGCTGACAATGGACCCGGGAACGATGGCTCGCGTCGCGGTTTGGGCCGCGGTTTTGCTGGCGATATTCGTCATGCCTGATCCCGCGCATGCCGTGGAGGAGCAAGGGCCGGAGCCGACCGGCGCCGCCATCATCCCGCCGGACACCGCGCGCGAAGAAGAGCAGGCGCTGGAACGAGCAGAGGCCGAGAAACTCAGGCGGATGCGCGCAGAACAGGAACAACGCCGCAGAGCAGCGGCCCGCGAGCTCCAGGCGGAGCAGGCGCGGCAGTCGGAAATCGGCCGCTTGGGGACGACCGTCATGATTCTCGAACAGCGCGAGAGTACCCTGCACCATGACGTGCGTTCGACGCAGCAGCAATTGGGCACGCTTTCACGTGACCCGACGGACCACTCCGCCGTGATGAGGCGCTACGAACTGGAACGCCAGTTGGGCTACTCGCAGAATCAGCTCGATTACGCTACGCGGTCGCGCGAGAGCGCGACCAAGCAGTTGGACGCCCTGCGCTTCCGTTAGGATTTTGTCGGGCTACCGCCCGACAAAATCCTTATACAAGGCAGCCCGCAAATACATAACAACAAGGTGCGCGCAACATCGCACGAACCCAACCCCCTATGCGACATTGCCCCTTGGGCGCGATCGCAGTCCCTTGAGATCCATTCTGAAATATGCAGGCGCGGCCTGCCTTAAGATTTTGCGGGGCCGCAGCCCCGCAAAATCTTAGAGTTTCACCCAGCCGCCGCTCGCGACCGATTTCTCGATCCCTTCGAGCACGGCGCTCGAGTTGATCGCGTGTTCCGGCGTCACCGGGTGGGGCGCGCCGCCGGCCACCGCATCCGCGAACGCCTCCAGCCCGGCCTTCAGCGTATCGGTGGCGGGGTACTCCGTCACCACGGGCTTCGTGCCCTGCTGCGCGCATACTGTCAAGAGGTGTTCGCCGCGCACCTCGGCCCAGCCATTCTCGCAAAACGCGTGCACGCGCCAGAAATCGGGGCCCGCGGATAACGTCGCCAGGTACCCGGTCACGCCGCTCGCGAAGCGGAACAGCATGAACGTCCGATCGTCGTGCTCGGCGGTTGTGACATTGCGGCTGCTCTGGGCCAGCATCTCGCTCACCGGACCGGCAATCGAGATCATCCCGTCGGCCACGTGCACGCCGCGGGCGGTCATGCTGCCGCCCGGGTTCTCGGCGCGGCTGCTGCGCCAACTGCCGGGCGGGCGGTTCCCGGGTGCGCCGGAGAACTGCCCTTCGAGGTGCAGGAGTTTGCCGAGCGAGCCGCTCGTCACAAGTCTCCGCAGTTCCTGCATCGCCGGACGAAAACGCCGGTTGAAATCCACGCCGAGCTTGATGCCGTGCTCACGGCACACGCGCACCGTCTCGGCAGCGGCCGCCGCGCTGAGCGCGAACGGCTTCTCCACGAATACGTGCTTGCCGGCCCGCGCGGCCTGCTGCACGTGCACGGGATGCAGAGAATGCGGCGTCGCGAGTATCACGCCCTGCACACGCGGGTCCGCGAGCAGCTTGGCATAGTCATCGACGATTTCAATGCCGTTATCGCGGGCAAATTGCTCGACATTGGAACGCGTGCGTGCGGCGCATGCGACCACGTTGATCTTCTCGCTCTTGCCCTGGACCGAGCTCACGAGCTGCCTGCCAAACCCGCCCAGGCCGTAGATGCCGACGTTGAGCATGGCGGTTATGCCGATGCGTCGGCGGTGAGCCCCGCCTGCTCGACGCCGTAGGCGCAGCACGCCTCGTCTTCGTCGCCGGTGCCGCCGCTTGCGCCCGCCGCGCCGAGGATGTTGCCCTGCTGGTCCTTGATCACCACCGCTCCAGTCTGCGGCAGAAACTTGCCGCCGGAGGTTGCAGCGAGAGAAAGGAAAAAGTTGGGATTCGCCTTCGCCCGATTGCCGAGCGCACGGCTGGAAGCGCCCATGCCGACCGCGCCCCACGCCTTGCCGGTCGCGACGTCGAGACGAAACATGCTCGCTCCGTCCTCGCGCTGCGCTGCTACCAGGTGCCCGCCCGCGTCGAGCACCACCACGCCCAGCGGCTTGATTTTCATCTCGCGCGCCTTCGCGAGCGCCTTCTCCACGATGGTGTTCGCCTGCTTCAATGTCAACTGCGCCATGCCCTGCTCCTTTCGTCCGTTCGCCTGGTGCTTCCCTCTCCCCCCGGGACTCGGTACAGCACCCCCTTGAGGGGTGGAGGGACCGAGGGAGAGGGAAAGCTCATCGCAAGCCGATTGTCGTAGTCCCTGTCCCTCTCGCCATTCGCCTCGCGTCCTACGCCGTGAACTTATGCCGTGTATCCTGCAGCGTCACGATGACCGCGCCCTGCGCAGCGGCGATGCGATGCCGGAGTCCCGCCGGCACGTGCAGCGCGCAGTGCCGGCCGACGCTTTCGCTTTCACCCTCCAGTTCGATCTGCAGCGCGCCCTCGACCACGAACGTGAATTGCTCGTTGGCGTGAGCGTGGGCGGGAATCGATGCGCCCGGCGCGAGGTGCAGCACTGCGGCATGCAGCATCTCGGCGGTGACGAGCGTGCCGGTGATCCCCTGCGGCAGTGCCAGGGCGACCCCGGGTGTCACGGTGGCGCTCGCCGGCCCGGCCGGCGCGGGGGCACCCGCGGTGACGTCGAATATGTATCGCATCGCACCGGGTTGCGGATTGCGTTCAAGCTCGGCAACCAGATCGGCGGTGGTGACGACCTTCTCGTCCGCGCGTTTGCCGAAACCTGGAAGATACGCCGGGCCATCGTATTTGCCGTCCACCGGCGGCCCGGTAATGCCGTGGCGCGTGTCTTTCATCGCAAGGAACATCAGGTCTTCGTCGGGGCACGACACGCCCATGTGCACAGCGTTCGCCGGATTGTGCATGACCATGCCCTGGGTGACCACCTCGCGCACGCCCTCGACCTCGGAGTACATCGCGCCCTGCACGATGTAGTTCAACTGCTCGTTGGGGTGCGTGTGCGCCTTGGCGCCGGAGCCGCGCACCATGCTCGCGAGCGCGATCGCGAGTTTGTCGCCGACGAGGACTGCGGCCATGGTCGAGGACTTACCCTTGTCGAGCGTCGGCCCCGACAGGAGCTTGCGCGGCGACACCTTGGCGCTGGTCGGGCCTTCGGGCACCCGGTCGAGCTTCGCGAACTCGTAGACGTGCTGCACCCGCTGCGCGACTTCGGTCATATCGGCACCTCCCGTTCGGTTTCCCCGTCGCAGCCGCGCCGGTTGAGGCGGCCTTCCCGTGGAATGGCGATTCTATCCCGCAGCCCGCCGGAATCATAGCGGGCGCGACCGGCCGATTGCTTCCGGCGCACCACGCATGTAATCTCGCGTTGCCCGCTCGCGGCCCCAAACCGCATCGGACCGTATCGCATCGCAATTGCCCACGGGTGAGACCAGCATGACCGACCTCAATTTCCTGACCGTCGCCGATGCCGCGAAGCTCGTCAAGGCCCGCAAGCTGTCGCCGGTGGAACTGACCGAAGCGTATCTCAATCGCATCGCCGCATTCGATCCGCAATTGAACGCCTATATCACGGTCACGGCCGAACTCGCGCGGCGCCAGGCGAAGCGCGCGGAGCGGGA
>MEQT01000161.1:5889-6450 GCA_001770325.1 Betaproteobacteria bacterium RIFCSPLOWO2_02_64_14 | reverse complement strand
CACGCGCTTCGCAGACGTGCCGCTAATAATCATCGCGCATCCGTCGCTGCCGGTGACGAGCCTGCGCGAGTTCATCGACTACGCGAAGAAACGCCCGGGCGCGATCAGTTATTCCTCCGCCAGCATCGGCACGGGAAGTCATCTGACGATGGAGCTGCTCACCCATGTCGCGGGCATCAAACTTCTGCATATCCCGTACCGGGGCTCCGGCGCGGCGACCACTGCGCTCATAAGCGGTGAGGTGCCCGTATCGGCGATCGTAGTGCCCAATGCCCTGCCGCAGGTGAAGGCGGGAAAGGCAAGGGCGTACGCGATCACGAGCAGGAAACGCTTTTCCGGAGCACCCGAGATTCCGACGGCGGACGAATCCGGACTGCGCGGTTTCGAATCGACGGCGTGGTTCGCAATGTTTGCTCCCGCACGCACTCCCAGGGAGCTCGTCGATAGACTCAACCGTGACCTGGTAGAGATTCTGCGCACGCCCGCCACCGACGCCTGGTTGCTAGCGCAAGGCGCAGTGCCTTCGCCCGGCACGCCTGAAGAGTTGGCCGCGTTCGTCAG
>MEQT01000161.1:0-5877 GCA_001770325.1 Betaproteobacteria bacterium RIFCSPLOWO2_02_64_14 | reverse complement strand
GTTCGTCAGGAGCGAGACCGTGAAGTGGAAGAAAGTGATCGAACTGACAGGCGCAAAGGCCGACTAGCGGTTTGCCGAGAAGCGCCGGCGCATGGCCAGTCACCGTCATTCCGGACGCGCACGCCCCGCCATGTTGCGAATTCCGGACCTGTAGGACTTGATCGATTCCTTCTTCGGTCGGGCGTTTGGGCATCTCTGCATATCGCAGATTGCCGGCGTAGCCAGGCGGGCAAGCTGCGATCTTACATCATGATGCGCCCACCGTTCACGTCCAGCGCGACGCCGTTGATGTAGGACGCTGCGTCGGAGGCGAGGAACAGCATCGCCTGGGCGTGGTCCTCGGGGGTGGCAAGGCGCTTCAGCGGAACCTGCGAGGCGATTCTTTCGATCTCCGCTTCGGTGCGCAGCGCCACCACGCGCGCCGTCAGCGTCGTGATCGGCGCGATGGCATTCGAGGTGATGTTGAACTGGCCGAGCTGGAAGGCGAGGAAGCGCGTGAACTGGATGACGCCCGCCTTGGAAGCGCTGTAGGCGGGAGAGGTGGTCGAGGAGATGGTGCGGCCCGAGATCGAGGCCACGTTGATGATCCGCCCCGCCTTCGATTGCTTGAGGTGCGGAATCGCCGCGCGGCACACGAGAAACACGCTGCGGAGATTCAGCGCGACGGTGCGGTCCCACTCTTCGACCGAAATATCTTCGACGGTGGCGAGCCGTCCGTAGCCGCCGGCGGAGTTGATGAGCACGTCCATTCCGCCGAACGCCGACGCGATGCTTGCGACGGCCGCGGCGACCGACTGCTCGTCGGTCACGTCGGTGCGCACGGTGATCGCCGTGCCGCCGGCGGCGGCGATCTCGCTCTCGATCTTCTTCGCGCCCGCTTCGTCGATATCGATGAGGGCGACGCGCGCCTTCTGCTCGGCGAAAGCCCGTGCGGTAACGGCGCCGATGCCGTGCGATGCGCCGGTGACGACGACGGCGCGGCCATTGAATTCTGGATAGATGGGCATGGACTTCCTTTCCGGTTGTGGCGCGGCACGCGCGCGCAAAGCGCCGAAGTTAGCGCAGCGCGGGTGACCGGTCAATTGCGTGCCGTCGAGTGCGGTTGGCGGGGATTGTATGCGCGCGCCGCTTCTGTCACCATTTCGGCGCAGCAGGCGGTGATCTCAAACGCAGATGCCGCGCCGCAAACGGGAGCAGACCATGGCGAATGACTGGAACGACATCCGATACCAGCTCGATAATTCCGAACACTTTGACGCCATCTGCAATTCGCCGTGGTACACCGACGCGGTCTACGAGAAGTTTTCGGCGCGGGAGTACGAACGCCGCTACGCCGCGGCGCGGGCCATCATGGAGCGCGACGGCTACGATGCGATCGTATTCACCGGCAGCCCCAACATCTACAGCCACGGCGCCGGCGTCACCTGGGCTTCGGGTCTCTTCGATCTGCGCGGCATGTGCCAGTACCTGGTGTTGCCCCGCGCGGGCGAGCCGACGCTGGTCTATCCCCACCCGGGTTGCCACATCGAGGCTGCGCGCAAGATGGTGTCAATCAAGGACGTGCGCGGGGGCGAACACGGCCACTACGGCAAGGTGGTCGCCGATCGCCTGATCGAACTCGGGCTGCAGAACGGCCGCATCGCGATTGCGGCGGCGGATCGCACCGGGCCGGAATTCATGGGCATGAACGCCTACAACGAGCTGCGCCGTTACCTGCCTCAGGCGATGTTCATGTTCCTGCCGCTGCTCCTGCACGAGCTTGCCCACCGCAAGAGTCCCGAGGAATTGCGCGCGATGGAGAAGGCGGGAGCGCTCGCAATCAAGGCGCTCGAGGCGATCGCGGCGGCGGCGCGCCCCGGCGTGCGCGACTACCAGCTCGAGGCCGCGGCGACGTATGCCGTGATGAACGGCGGCGGACGCGTGCACCTGCTGATGCTGGCATCGACTTCGATGAGTGATCCACGGCTCATTTTTCCCAATCCCAATCCGTGCGCCCGGGTGCTCGCCGAGGGCGACATCATCCTGTGCGAGCTGGCAATGTCCTACATGGGGTATTCCGCGAAGATCGGGCATCCCATCAGCGTCGGCCCGCCGACGAAACCATACCGGGATTTTTTCAGGAACGTGCTGGTGGGCGGCTTCAGGGCGATCCGGGATACGTTGAAGCCGGGGACCACGTTGGAGGCGGTGCGCGAGGTCGCTGCGCGCGCGTTCCGCGAGCGCGGGGCGCAGTCGCGCCCGATCTGCATGCATGGGCTCGACCTCATCACCTCGGTACCGTTCATTTCGGTCGACGAGGTGAAGGGCCAGAACTACGACATGGTGATGCAGCCGGGCGCGACCTACAGCATCGAGATCACGCCGGTCAATCCCGACGGCACGTTCGGTATTTTCTTCGCGCGCTCGTTCGCGATCACCGAGACGGGAAGAATGGAACTGACGCCGTACCCGATCGACGACATCATCGTCGCGGGCGGGGCGAAGAGGGTGCCGCCCCCTGCCATTGCCGCCCGCCAGCCACCCGCGGCGAAGCCTGCAGCGAAACCCTCGACCGCGAGGAAGCCCGTTGGCAAGAAACCTGCCGCCAGGAAACCGGCGCGACGGCGTTGACGGACACGCGCATACCGGTGGCAAAGAAACCGCAGCCATAGCGGCGTGAACGGGTACGGTAGTATTGCCGCTGCACCGCACACAATCGAGGATAGGGCATGGAAAAGCCATTGGACGGCGCGGCGCTCCCCCGCGTGGTCGGCGAGCGCGTCATCGACAAACCGGAGCTGCCTTCGCAGGGAATCTCCACCGACAACGAGGTCTATACGGAAGTCGTCGTGGGCACGGGGCAGCTCAAGCGCGGCACGTTTCGCCACTTCGAGGTGTTCTGCGATGAGGCGGCGCATATCGGCGGCACCGACAAGTACCCCTCGCCGATGTCCTATATGGCGATGGGCACCGGATTCTGACTGCTCACCCAGGTTGCGCGGTACGCGCACATGATGAAGCTGACGGTGAGCAACGCCAGCGTGAGGGTCCGTTTTCGCAAGTTCCTCGGCGGCTCGGTGTTGAAGGGCACGGTGTATAACCGCTGGGATGGGGTGGACACCCATCTATCCATCGGAAGCGACGCCCCGCCTGAGAGGCTCGCACACCTGATACGCAACGCCAAGAACGGCTGCTTCGCCGAAGGCCTGATCGTGCAATCGGTTCCGCTCAACAGCACGGTCGAGGTGAACGGCAAGCCGTTTCGCATCGAGGGTGTTACCAAGGATTGACCAACCATCAACGTTGGAGGGGAACGACACATGCTCTGGGCGATTTCCTGCGTCGACAAACCGAACACCGCGGCAACCCGCGCTTCGAACCTGCAGCCGCACCGCGATTACCTGCAAAGCCAGAAAGGCATCCTGGTGCTCGCCGGGGCGACGCAGAACGACGACGGCACGGAGGCGATCGGCAGTCTCTTCATCGTCAATGTGGAAAGCCGGGCCGAGGCAAAAGCGTTCTCCGATGGCGATCCCTTCACCAAGGCCGGCGTGTTCGCCAATATCACGGTTACGCGCATGCGCAAGGGCCAGTGGAATCCCGCGGCGGCGGAGGGCGCATGAACGCTGCGCGCCGCGTAACCCGTATTTTTGCGGGAGCGGGACAGTGGGTGTCTGGCGGCACGCGCCACCCGGGCGGGTTGTTCCGCCGCGTTCCCGATGATGGGCCATGGGAGCCGCTCACCGCCGGCTTGCCGGAGAATGTCGAGGCGCGTGCGTTCGCCGTGCATCCGCGCGAGCACGATGTGTTGTACGTGGGAACGCAGGACGGTCCGTACCGCACGACCGATGGCGGCGCGCGGTGGGAGCAGCTTGGATTTCCCGATCGCGGCGCCGTGGTGTGGTCGCTCGCATTTCATCCCACGCGCCCGGAAGTCATGTATGCCGGCGTCGCGCCGATCGGCATCTATCGCAGCGAAGACGGCGGCGACACCTGGCGCCGGCTCCCCGGAGCCAGGTCGCCCGGCCACTGTGAAATGGGGTTTCCCGCGCGGGTGACGCGCATCGTCGCCGATCCGGGGCGGCCCGATGACGTGTATGCGGCGCTCGAGGTGAGCGGCGTCATACGCAGCGCCGATGGAGGCGAAACCTGGACGGACCTCTCCGCGCCGCTCATCCGGCTCGCCGACGCGCCGCACCTGAAAAGCCGCATCGGCAGCGACATCGACGCGGAGGGCATGCTCGACTCGCACGCCTTCGCCGTGAGCGCGGCAGCCCCCGGCACGGCTTTCCTTGCCGTGCGCATGGGGCTGTTCCGCAGCGATGACCGGGGTGTGTCCTGGCGTGATGTCGAAATCGGGCGCTTTTCGCCCCTGACCTACTGTCGCGACGTGATCGTCGCGCCGCACGATGGGCGCGTCATGTACGCGTGCCTGTCGGTCGCTGCCCGCGGCAACAACGGCTCGCTCTACCGCAGCGATGACCTGGGGAATACGTGGCGCCGCTTCGATCACGGCGTTACGGCGCGCGGCACCATGATGGCCGTCGCTGCGCATCCACGCGACCCGGCGTGCGTCTATTGCGCCTCGCGCTGCGGCCAGGTGTTCGGCACCGAGGACACCGGGGCGACCTGGCGCGAGTACCCGCTGCCCGCCGGGGTCGAGGATGTTTACGCCGTCGCCTGCGCCTGAGGGGCGGGCCTGGCGGTAAACCCTAAGCCCCGCGTCCTTGAGCATCTCGCGCATGCGCGCGACCAATCCGCCCGACTGCTTGAGTTTTCCCAGTTCCGTCTTCGCCGCCTCGATGAAATCCCGGAGCGTGCGGTACGGAGAATCGACCTTGACCACGACGAGCGAGGATTCGAGCACGAAGCGCGCGCGGGTTACACTTCGCCGCTGAATGAGCGGCACCCTGACCCTCACCAAGGTCCGCGAGCTGGACCTGTCGGCGCCACCCGATACCGGACGGCTTCCACACCTGAGCGCAGCCAGCGGACTGGTGCGCGCTGGGGTATGTCTCTACGTGGTCGCCGACGATGAACTGCACCTCGGCGTGTTCCATGCGACCGACTCGCAAGCAGGGCATCTGGTGCGGCTTTTTGCAGGAGAACTGCCGGCGTCCCCGGGGGCGCGCAAGGCGCGCAAGCCCGACCTCGAGGCCCTCGCTCGGCTTCCTGCTTTCGCGGGATACCCGCATGGCGCCTTGTTTGCGCTCGGCTCGGGGTCGACGCGCGAACGCTGCCGGGGCGCCCTGCTCGCGCTCGACGAACACGGTGAAACAAGCGGCGACGCGCGCATCTGCGACTTGTCGAGCCTGTTCACAGCGCTGGATGAAAGATTCACCTCGCCTAACATCGAGGGCGCCTTGGTGAGCGGTGCCGATCTGTGCCTGCTTTAGCGCGGCAACCGGCGCGTGGTGCAGAACGCGATCGTCCGGTTTCATCTATCCACGGTACTCGATGTCCTCCAATCGAATGCACCCGTCACGCTAATTTCCGTTCACGCCTTCGACCTCGGAAGCGTGGATGGTATTCCGCTCTGTTTCACCGATGGCGCGGCCCTGCCGGACGGTGACATCGTGTTCGCGGCCGTCGCTGAAGCCACGCCGGACGCGTACCAGGACGGGCCGTGCGCGGGGGCTGCGATCGGGGTCGCAGACAGGGAGGGAAATCTGCGCTGCCTGCACCGGCTCGATCCGCCGCACAAGGTCGAAGGCGTCGATGCGCGAGTGGAGGGCGACGTCATCCGCCTGCTGCTGGTGACGGACGCCGACGATCCTGCAGTTCCGGCATGCCTGTACTCGGCCGTCCTGGAAAAAAGTTACACTCACCGCCCCTGACACGTTTCTACACGACCCGCCCCGGATGGCGCCGACATGAGCATCATCAGCCCGTGGTACC
>MEQT01000160.1 GCA_001770325.1 Betaproteobacteria bacterium RIFCSPLOWO2_02_64_14 | reverse complement strand
CGCGTCAAGAGCCGCGAGGCGGAAGGCGACAGGACGCGCGTCACCGTCGAGGTCTGGTGCGAGAACCAGGACGGCGTGAAGACGATGGTCGGCACGGCGAGCGGGATCGAAGCAAACGAGTAGGCGGACCGCAGGGATGGACGAGAGCGCCTCACGCGAAGTGCGCACCGACCTTGCGCGGCTTTTCGCGCCGCGCTCGTCGGCGCTCGTCGGCGCGACCGATCACCCGACATCATTCGGCGGACGCGTGTTCCAGCAGATGTCGAATTTCGGGTTTCCCGGCAAGATTTACCCGGTCAATCCGCGGCTCGGGGAAATCAATGGCCTGCGGTGTTATCCGGGCCTGAAGGACCTGCCCGAGACGCCGGACCACGTCGGCATCATCGTCTCCGTGCAGCGCGTGTTCGAAGTGCTCGCCGACTGCGCCGCGATCGGCGCCCCGTTTGCGACGGTCTTTACCGCGGGCTTCTCCGAAAGCGGCACGGCCGAGGGCCGCGAGCGCCAGGCTCGGCTTGTCGCGTTCGCGAAAAGCTCGGGCATGCGCATCATGGGCCCGAACTGCAACGGGGTCATCAACTTCGTCGACGGGTTCGCGATGACCTCGACCGCCGCAGTCAAGGGCGTCCGGGCGCCCGCGGGCAATATCGGCGTGGTGAGCCACAGCGGCGGGCTGGGGCAGATCAACATCATGTGGCGCGCGCAGGAAATCGGGCTCGGCATCAGCTACGAGGCGAGCTGCGGGAACGAGGCCGATCTCGATACGCTGGATTTCGTGCGGTTCATGCTGGAGAGCGATGCGACCGACGTGGTGCTGCTCGCGGTGGAAGGCATCAAGGACGGCGAGAAGTTCAAGGCCGTGGCGCGCGAGGCGGCGGAGCGGCAAAAGCCGATCGTGGCGCTCAAATTCGGGCGCACCGAAGCGGGCAGCCGTGCGGCTGCATCCCATACCGGTGCGGTTGCCGGTGATGACGCGATCACCGACGCTGTGTTCCGCCAGTACGGCGTGATCCGCGTCGATGAATGCGATCAGCTTTACGAAACGGCGGTATTGCTGCGCCAGCGCCGATGGCCCCGGGGGCGGGGCGCCGCAGCCGCGTCGCCGACGGGCGGCAACGTTGTTCAGCTTGCCGATGTCGGAGCCCGCTTCGGACTCGATTGGCCGCCGTATTCCGAGACGACGCAAGCCGCGCTTGCGAAGCTCCTCCCGGGATACGGAAAGGTGGGCAATCCGACCGACATGACCTCGGTGGCGACGGGCGAGCAGGTCCTCTATCGCCAGGCGTTGAACACCATCGCCGCGGACGAGAACGTGCACGTCATGGTGCCGATCTACATGTCCATCGCCCGGCACGACTTGCAACTCGGCGCCGACTTCGTGACCGGTTGCGAAAAGGTCGCGGCGATGATGTGGATCGGCAACTGCACGGACGATCCATCCTTTACGCGCAGGGATTTCGTCAAAGCCGGCGTGCCGGTATATCGTGACGCAACACCGTGCATGCGCGCGTTCCGGGCGGCAGTGGACTTCGGCGACTACGTGAAATCACACAAGGCCGGCGCCACGAATTGCGAACGCCCCCGGGGACTGGACAGGCAGACCGCCGCCGAGCGGTTGCAGTCCGCAGGCAGCAAGCTCACCGAGCGCGAGGCCAAGGCGGTGCTCGCGGCGTACGGTTTTCCGGTGACGCGCGAGCGGCTCGCGACAAGCCTGGACGAGGCGGCCGCGCACGCGCGCGAGATCGGCGCACCGGTCGCGCTCAAGATCGATTCGCCCGATATCGCGCACAAGACCGAGGCCGGTGCGATACGCCTCGGCATCGAAGGCGATGCTCCGGTGCGTAGTGCTTACGGTGAGGTCATGAGCGCAGCCCGCCGGTATGCGCCTCAGGCCAAGCTAAACGGCGTGCTGGTCCAAGCGATGGCGCCCAAGGGACTCGAATTCATGCTCGGCGTCGTCAGCGACCCGGTATTCGGTCCGGTCGTCGCGGTAGGTCTCGGCGGCATCTACGTCGAGGTGCTGAAGGACGTGGCGTATCGCGCCGCGCCGGTCACGCCCCGTCAGGCGGCGGATATGGTGAGCGAGCTTCGCAGCGCGAAACTCCTCGACGGGGTACGCGGAATGGCGCCCCGGGACAAGGATGCGTTGATCGACCTCATCGTACGGCTGTCGTGGTTCGCCTACGACTTTCGCGAGGAAGTCGCCGAGATCGACCTCAATCCGCTGATCGTCCTCGAGCGCGGCGCCGGCGCGTGCGTCGTGGATGCGCTCATCGTGCGCGCGGTGGACAGGCGCGGCCCCGCGCGCGACGCCTTGCTCAGCCTGCAAGGAGCCGCCAGCCGTCAGGGCGAGGCGTGACCCATGAAGATCTGCGGGATCGGCTGTCCCCAAGGTCCGGCGGTTCCCTCGCCGCGCGCGATCAGGTTGGGCGGGGTACTGGCATTCAGCACGTCGGTGTCGGCCCAATGCTCGTGCACGCGGCCCCAGGGATCGGCCCAGTAATCGAAGAACTGGCTGCCGATCAGGTGGCGGCCGATGCCCCACATGTGCTGGTAGCCTTTCCCCTGCAGGTGCTCGTGGCCGACCATGATGTCGTCGATATCAGCCGCTTCGTAGGACAGATGGTTGAGGCCGCTCTTGTCGCCGCGGATGCAGAAGAACGCGTGATGATCGACGTAATCCTCACCGCGGTCGAGGCGATTGAATGAGCCGACGACGTTGCTCTTCTCGCCGGCATAGACTTCGTCGGAGCAGCGGAAGCCGAGCATCTCCCGGTACCAGGCGAGCGTCTTCTCGAAGTTCTTCGACATGATGACGAAATGGCCAAAGCGCTTGATGTGCGAGGGGCCGCGCTCGATCCGGAAGAGTTCGCCCCTGCGGCGTAGCTTGTCGTTGCCCGAGTTGACCGCGGGCCGCGTGAGCGGGATCGGGTCGAGCATCGCCATGCCGTGGACGACCTCGACCTGGTAGCCGTCGGGGTCGGTCAGGCGCACGCGCTTGCCGCCGCCGGGCTCGTCGATGTCCTCGATGGCGGACGCCCCTGTGACCCGCGACAGCCTGTCGAGGTCCTCCAGGCTGGTGGCGTGAACGGCGATTCCGACGTAGCGCGGCTCGCCCAGTTCGGTCACGTGTATGTGGTGCGGCGCATCGGTGCCGCGCATGTAGAGTGCAGTCTTGGTCCGGTCGGCACGCACCATTCCAAAATCGGTCAGGAACGTCTCTTCCTGGTCCAGATCGGGCGACCGCAGCCGGCCATAAGCGAGATCGAAGGCCTTGATTACAGGCATGGCAACCTCCAATAAAGAACGTGTCGGAATATTTTAAGGCATTTACACGGCCGCCCCGACTTTGCCGCGGTCGAGGAAAATGAGTTCGAATTCCTCGTGCGATCGATTGACGGCCCGCCGGGTTGACGATAGCCTCACTGGGAGACGCAGATCAGGGAGAGGAGCGTGACCATGGAGCAGCGTGCGGCAGAGATCCGAGCCGGGCTGGAGCACCCGGTGATCGACGGCGACGGGCACTGGATGGAGCCGATCCCGGTTTTCCTCGAGTACCTCGGGGAAGTGGGCGGCCCCGGTTCCGTCGACCAGATCAGAGCGAACTGGCGCCGGAACGCGGCGTGGTACCGGGCCACCCCGGCGGAACGCCAGCACCAGCGGCTCCGCCGCGCGATCTGGTGGGGCGTGACCAGCAATACGCTCGACAAGGCGACGGCGCTGCTGCCGGCGTTGCTCAACGAGCGCCTGCCGGAATTGGGCATCGACTTCGCGGTGATTTATCCGAGCTTCGGGCTCACCATCAACGGCATAGTCCAGGACGACCTGAGCCGGGCCGCGGCCCGTGCCTATAACATGATGACGGCCGACATGTTCACGCCATTTGCCGCGCGGTTTGCGCCGGTCGCCATCGTGCCCGCGCATACGCCGGACGCAGCCATCGCGGAGCTGGAATACGCGGTTGGGCAGCGGGGCTTCAAATCGATCATGCTGCGGGGAAACCCGGAACGGCCGATCCCGGGCGCGGCGGAGGGCATCGATCCGCAGAAGGCCGCGTGGTACGTCGATACCATCGGCCTCGACAGCCCATACGACTACGACCCGTTCTGGCAGCGGTGCGTCGACTTCGGCGTGGCCGTGACCCAGCACTCAGGCAGCACCCGCTGGTCGGATCGCGCTTCCATCAGCAACTTCACTTTCAACCACGTCGGCCACTTCGCCGAATCGAACCACGCCTTCGCGCGCAGCGTTTTCCTCGGCGGCGTCGCGCGGCGTTACCCAAGCCTCAATTTCGGGTTCATGGAAGGCGGCGTGAGCTGGGCCTGCCAGATGTGCGCCGACATGATCGAGCACTGGGAGAAGCGCCGCCGCGCCGGGCTGCAGCACCCAAACGCAACGAATGTCGCGGAGCTGCGCGAGCTGATCGGCCGCTATGGCGATCAGAGACTGAAAGCCAGCGCCGACGCGATCATGGGGAGCCTCGACGCTTTCCGCCCGGAGTGCAGCATCGAAGAGCTCGCGCGGCCCGAGCACGTCGCGGACGATTTCGAGGCGTCGGGAGTCAACTCGAAGGAGGATATCCGGGCGGTCTTCTCCGGCAACTTCTACTTCGGCTGCGAGGCAGACGACCGGGCCACGATGTGGGCCTTCGATCCGCGCATGGGCGTTCGACTGCGGCCGGTCTTCAGCTCCGACTTCACGCATTTCGACGTGCCCGATTTCAGGGAGGTGATACCCGAAGCGTTCGAGATGGTGGAGAAGGGCTGGGTGACGGAACAGGATTTCCGGGAGTTCACGTTCACCAACGCCGCGCGTCTGCACGCGCGCAACAACCCGGACTTCTTCAAGGGCACCGTCGTCGAGCAGGCGGTGGCAGATGAGCTTGGCCTCAAGCCGCCGTTGCGCGTAGCGAACGCCTGACAACGCGCGGGTGCCGGATTTCCACAATGCGGACGTTCGCGCGCGCCACGCCGATCGGACTACTATAGCGATCCGAAAGACGCGGCTTTCGCGTTCTGATTGATTCCAAGGGAGGAGCAGCAAAGATGAAGGTGTATGAGAGATTGGCCCATGCGTTCAAGGCGGAAGGCACTACAGCGACGTTTGGCATGATGGGCGACGGCAATATGTACTGGATTTACGCGCTCGACAGGATGGGCGTCAAGATACATGAGGTACGTCACGAAGGCGCAGGGCTCGGGATGGCAGACGGCTTTGCGCGCACCACGCATACCCCGGGGGTCGCCACGGCGACTTGCGGCCCGGGCGTCACACAGCTCGCCACCGCGCTGGTGACCGCCAGCCGCGCCCACTCGCCGCTGGTCGCTTTTTGCGGCGAAGCTCCCAGCACGGACGAAGAGTACGCCCAGTTTCTGGACCAGTCGCGCTTTGCCGCCGCCTGCGAAAGCGGTTTCGTCCGCCTCGTCTCGCCCGATCAGGCCGATGACGTCGTGCGCAAGGCATTCTATCTGGCGAAGACCGAGAACCGCCCGATCATGCTGAGCTGTCCGATGGACATCCAGCAGAAGACGTTCGAGGACGACGATGAAGAGTACAAGCCGTCCTCGACGCTCTTCACGCGCGGGGCCGTGCACCCTGACGCCAAAGTGTTGGAACAGGCCGCCGATATGGTAGCCAACGCCAAGAAGCCCGTGATCATTGTCGGGCGGGGCGCGCAGTGGGCGGGCGCAGGGCCGGCAGTGCTCAAGCTCGGCGATCGCATCGGCGCACTGATCCTGACGACGCTGTTGACGAAGACCTTCCTCAACGAATCCGAGTATCACGCGGGCATCTCCGGCCTGTACGGCTCGCGCCCGGCCATGCATTTGTGCCACGAAGCCGACCTGGTCATCGGCGTGGGGGCGAGCTTGAACCGCCACACGCTGGAAAACGGCTACATGTACCCGGAAGCGCGCTACATACACATCG
>MEQT01000159.1:8013-8934 GCA_001770325.1 Betaproteobacteria bacterium RIFCSPLOWO2_02_64_14 | reverse complement strand
CCATGCGCTGGAAGTGAAATCCGGCAAAACCATCGCGGCCGACTATCTCACCGGGCTGGAACGCTTTTCGCATATCGCCGCCAATGCGACGGCGTCGCTCGTATACGCCGGAGATGACGGGCAGCGCCGCAGCCATGCCGTTATCTTTGGCTGGCGCGAAATCGAGGCCGCGGCGAAGCGTTTTTTCGGCTAAAGCCCCGCCATTGGTTGCCCGTCGGAGCCCGACCCTGCCGCACGGACAAATACGCAAAAGGCAAGACCTGACCCCCAAGCACGCGCCACAGGCGCGGGTTGTCCTGTTCTCCCTACAGACGGCCGCCGCCTGCGCCGCTACTGTGCAATCAGACCCACACGCAGAAGCCAGGTGAGCATGCTTTTGTACGATCTGAAGGGCAAAAGGCAAGACCTGACCCCGGGCCCGCGAAGGTCGTCGCGGAAGGCGTGGATTCTGAAGATCAGCGAAAATTCCTGCGGCCGCTCAGATGCGACGAGATGCAGGGCTATCTGTTCAGCCGGCCGGTTCCCAAGGACGATATTCCCGCGTTGCTGCAAGCAGCCCCGGTCGTGCCAGAATAGCGCGGATTCATGTATTCTGGATTTCCGGGCGAGTCAATGGAGCAAGCCATGAACCTGTCGAGGAGGTCGCGCGTATCGGCGCACGGTGAAAAAACGCGGCGGCCGGCTCGCCCCCTGCTGCCCTGGCTGCTGGCGCTCGCGAGTTCCGCGGCGCACGGCGCGCAAGCTACGGAACCATCCGCGCCTGACCTGACCCAGCTCTCGATCGAGCAACTCCTCGACACCCCGGTTTACACCGCATCGCGCTTCAGCCAGAAGGGCTCGAACGCGCCGTCGTCGGTCAGCGTCATCACCGCCGCCGACATCAGAACGTACGGCTATCGCACGCTCGCCGATATCCTGCGC
>MEQT01000159.1:5963-7985 GCA_001770325.1 Betaproteobacteria bacterium RIFCSPLOWO2_02_64_14 | reverse complement strand
ACCGCACCTACAGCTATATCGGCGTGCGCGGTTTCGCGCGGCCCGGCGATTACAACTCGCGCGTGCTGGTGATGGTGGACGGCTACCGCGTCAACGACCCCGTCTTCGATACCGGCTATATCGGCACCGAATTCGTCCTGGACGTCGATCTCATCAATCGCATCGAGATCGTGCGCGGGCCGAGTTCATCGGTGTACGGCAGCAACGCTTTCTTCGGCGTGGTCAACGTCATCACCAAGACGGGGCAGGACCTGAAGGGAGCGGAAGTCTCGGCGGAAGCGGCCAGCTTCGGCGGCAAAAAGGCACGCGCGAGCTTCGGGCGCCGCTTCGAGAACGGCCTCGACGCGGTGGTGTCGGTCACCGGATTCAGGAGCCGGGGTCAGTCGCTGTTCTTCCCCGAGTTCAACGATCCGGCCACCAACAACGGCTTTACCCAGGGCACCGACTACGACCGCGATTCGAATTTCTTCGCCCGGCTCTCGTACTCGGGGTTCACCCTGGAAGCCGGGCATTCGCGGCGCAACAAGGGAATACCAACGGGATTCACCGGAACGGTATTCAACGACCCGCGCAATCGCATCGTCGATGAGCAGACCTTTGTCAACCTCGCTTATTACCGCACGACCGACAGCGGCATCGACGTGAGCGGCCGGCTTTACTTCGGGCGCTACGAGTATGACGGCGATTACATCTACGACGTTCCTCCCGTAACCGTGAACAAGGACCAGGCCCTGGGCGAATGGTGGGGCGCGGAACTGAAGCTGGTGAAGACCGTATTCCAGAAGCACAAGCTCGTGATGGGCGGCGAATTCCAGGAGAACCGGCACCAGAACCAGGCGAACTTCGACCAGGCACCGTTCGCGTCGTATCTCGACGACAGGCGCAGCAGCAGCCGGATCGGCATGTACCTCCAGGATGAGTACGCGGTCCGGGACAATTGGCTGCTCAATGCGGGTCTGCGCTACGACAAATACACAACCATAGGCGGTACATTGAGCCCGCGGCTCGCGCTGATCCACAGGCTGAGCGAAAGCACCGTGGTCAAGGCGCTCTACGGCACCGCGTTCCGCGCCCCCAACGCCTACGAATCTTATTACGCGTTTCCCGGCCAGCAGATCGGCAATCCGGCGCTGCGGGCCGAGAAAATCAAGACGTGGGAAGCGGTGCTGGAGCGCTACCTTCCGGGAAACTGGCGCGTCACCGCCTCCGGCTATTACTACAAGGTCAACGATCTCATCACCCAGGTGCCGGTTGACGATCCGGCGACCGGCGGCGTCCTGCTCCAATACCAGAATCTCGACAATGTTGACGCGAAGGGCATCGAGTTCGAGGCCGAGCATTCCTGGCGCGGCGGGGCGAGGCTCAGGGGGAGCTTCACGGCCCAACTGGCGCGCGACGAAACGGGAGCGGCGCTGAGCAATTCGCCGAAGCATCTCGCGAAGCTGAACTATTCGACCCCGATGTTCCACGACAGGCTGCGCGCCGGAGTCGAGCTGCAATATACCGGCAAGCGCATCACCACCTTCGGGCAAACCGGTGGTTTCCTGGTGACCAACCTCACGCTGTTGAGCGAGAGACTGGCGCCGGGGCTCGAGCTTTCAGCCAGCGTCTACAACCTGTTCGACCGGGAATACGCCGATCCGGTGGCGTTCGATGTCGGCGTGCCGGCGCGCGACGTGATCCAGCAGGACGGTCGCAACTTCCGCTTCAAGCTGACCTACCGCTTCTAGCGTGCCGTCCCGCAAATAACCTGCGTAATCGGCCGGCCATTTGGATAGATGACATCGTGCACGAAGACGGCGGATTGACGGCGGAAACGATGCTGGTCATTGCGAGGCACCATCCTCGGTGCCGAAGCAATCCCGTTGCGGGCAACGCCACCGCGGCCTGCCGCGAGATCGCCGCGTCGCTGACCGCCACGCTTTGCTCGCGGCTGACGACTCGCGATGACAGCGGGGCGAGCGCCCGCCGCGGGATCGAATGGAATGCTACGCATCGATTGACGCCGGCAAGCCGAAGATG
>MEQT01000159.1:0-5955 GCA_001770325.1 Betaproteobacteria bacterium RIFCSPLOWO2_02_64_14 | reverse complement strand
CGCCTGCGCGGTGCTGTGGCACGCGTTCACCGGCTCGCCCGTTTACGGCGCCGACCCGGCCGCGGCATCGGAATACGCCATCAAGGCAGCGTTCATCTTCAACTTCGCCAAATTCACCGAGTGGCCGGGGGCCGCTTCCGGCGCAACCCTCGGCCCGCTCGTGCTGTGCGCTTACGCCGGCGGGCGGTATGACGCGGCGCTTGCCGCGATCGACGGCAAAACCGTGCAGGGGCGCATCATGCGCGTGAGACGCGGCGTGCGCCCGGACGAGATCAAGTCATGCCACATCATCTTCATCGCCGAGTCGGACGAACGCCGAATCCCCGAGCTGCTGCGCGCGGTCAAGGGATCGCCCGTGTTGACCATCGGCGACACCGACGGATTCGCCGAAGCCGGCGGCATGATCGGACTGATCACCGCGGATGACCGCGTGCAGTTCGAAATCAACAACGAGGCCGCGCTGCGCGCCAATTTGAAGATCGGTTCCCAGCTCCTGCGTCTCGCCAGGCTGGTGAAGGAACGTTGACGGGAGAGTCGGCATGCTGACCGCCTTTCGCAGTTATTCGCTGATGCGCAAACTGGTCGTAGCGCTGCTGGTATCGATTGCGCCGGGCCTGTTTCTTGCCTTCCTGGGCTTCGCTCTGCTCGGCATCTACGAGATGCGCAACGAGACCATCGACCGTCTGCAGACGCTGGCCGAAGCGACCGCGATCCACAGCGTGCCGACGCTGTTGTTCCGCGATTCGAAGGCCGCCGCCGAGACGCTGGGTGCGCTCAGGGTGAGCGCGCTCATCGTCGGCGCCCAGATCCACGACAAGGAGGGCCGGCGGTTTGCGACCTACCAGCCCGACGCGAGCGGCGCGTCCCCCGCGGCGAGGGCCGGTGGCGCCCTGGCTGAAGAGCAGGTTCCCGACTATCGCGCGGCGCCGTTCTGGGCGCAGCGGATCGGTTTGCAGCGGCAGATCAGCTCGGACGGAGAGGAAATCGGTTCGGTTCGGCTCCAGGCCGACCTGAGCGGGATGTGGCAGCAGATCGCGTATCAGGTCATGATCGTCGGCGCACTGACGCTGCTGTCGTTTGCAGTGGCGCTCTACATGGGCCTCATGTTCCGCAGGCTCATCACCGAGCCGGTGCTGCGCCTCGCGGAAGCGACGCAGACCGTGTCGCACACCCGGGACTACTCGCTGCGCGTGACGAAGTACGGCAACGATGAACTCGGCACGTTGTTCGACGGGTTCAACGCGATGCTGGCCGAAATCCAGGCGCGCGACGAGCAACTCGAGCGCAACAGCGAGCAGCTCGAGCACCAGGTCGAGGCGCGTACCGAGGAACTGAACAAAGCCATGAAGGCGGCGGAGGCCGCGAGCATGGCGAAGTCGCAGTTTCTCGCCAACATGAGCCATGAGATCCGCACGCCGATGAACGGGATTCTCGGGATGACCGAGCTGCTGCTCGGCACCACACTCGCCGGGAAGCCGCGGCGCTTCGCCGAGACCATCCACCATTCCGGACAGGCGCTGCTCGATATCATCAATGACATCCTGGATTTTTCCAAGATCGAGGCGGGCAGGCTCGAGCTGGAACACATCGACTTCGACCTGCACGATGTCGTGCAGGATGTGGCGGAGATGCTCGCCGAGCGCGCCCAGAAGAAGGGGCTCGAACTTGCCTGCAACATCCATCCCGAGGTTCCGCCGCGCATCAACGGCGATCCCGGCCGGCTGCGCCAGGTCCTCATCAATGTGGTGAGCAACGCCGTGAAATTCACCGAGCACGGCGAGGTCATCGTTGAAGTCGAGCGCATGCCCGGAGACGGCGCGGAACCCGCCGCGCGTGCCTGCCGGTTGCATTTTTCGGTGACCGACACCGGCATCGGCATCGCGCCGGAGGCGGCCCGGTCGCTGTTCCAGTCGTTTTCCCAGGCTGACAGCTCGACGACGCGCAAGTACGGCGGCACCGGTCTGGGTCTCGCCATCTCGAAGCAGTTGGTCGAGATGATGGGCGGGGAGATCGGTTTGCGCAGCGAACCGGGCAAGGGATCCTGCTTTTACTTCAGCATGCGCGCCGGCATCGCCGACGATGTTGGGCCGGCGGCAGCCGGGCCGCGCGAAGCGCTGGACGGGCTGCGCGTGCTGATCGCCGAGGATAATCCCACGAATCGGACGATTCTGCACAATCAGGTGACCGGCTGGGGAATGAGCGATGGCAGCGCCGAGCACGGCGTGCAGGCGCTGGACATGCTGCGCGCCGCGGTCACGCGCGGCGTGCCCTACGACCTCGCCATCATCGACATGAAAATGCCGGGGATGGACGGCATCGAGCTGGCGCGTGCGATCAAGGCCGACCCGGCGCTTTCCGGCGTGCCACTGATCATGCTCAGCTCGATCCTGTCGCCGGGCGAAGTCGGATCGGCGCGCGACGCGGGGATCGTGACGTATCTCAGCAAGCCGGTGCGGCAGACGGACCTGCGTCGCGCCATCTCGGAGGCGGTCGGCGCCTCGCCGCAGACCCCGCAGCCCGCTGTCCTGGACGGGGAGCGAGAGCGCATCGATGCGCGCGTACTGCTTGTCGAGGACAGCGCAATCAATCAGGAGGTCGCGCTGGTCATGCTGAAGAGCTTTGGTTGTGAGGTCGAGGTCGCGCGCAACGGGCGCGAAGCCGTCGCCGCTGCTCACGGCGGCGGATTCGATCTCATCCTCATGGACTGTCAGATGCCGGACATGGATGGCTTCGAGGCGACCCGCGCAATACGCGAGCTGGAGGCGGCACGCGCCGGCTCGGCGCGCATCCCGATCGTCGCCTTGACGGCCAACGCGCTGGAGGGCGACCGCACGCGCTGCCTCGCTGCGGGCATGGACGATTATCTCGCCAAGCCGTTCAAGAAAGAGCAGTTAAGGAACGTGCTCGCGAACTGGATCGAGCGCGCAGATACCCGGCCGTCCACGCCGCGTTCCGCCGCACCCGCGGCTGCCCCGGATGAGGCCACGCGCGCGGCAGCGATCGATATGAAAGCGCTCGACAACATCCGCGCGCTGCAGCAGCCTGGCGCGCCCGACCTGCTGGAGAAGATCGTTACGCTCTTTCTCGACGATGCGCCGCGCCTCGTGCGGTCGATGCGCGACGCGATCGCCGCCGGGGACGGCGGCGCGCTGCAGCACGCGGCACACACCCTCAAGTCCGACAGCGCCACCCTGGGCGCGCTTGAGCTCTCGGAGTTATGCAAGCAAACGGAAACGCAGGCGCGCGCGGGGCGCCTCGCGGATGCCGATCACTGGATCGACCGGATCGAGGATGAATATGCCCGCGTGCGCGCCGCGCTACCGGCCGGCTGCGCTCACATCCAGGAAGCGTCTTGCCAGTCGCACCCTCAGTCATGACCTCATCCACCCCGAAGCAACTCGTTCTGGTCGTCGACGACGACGGCATCATGCGTGTGCTCGCGCGCGCAACGCTCGAGGGAGGCGGCTTCGCGGTCGAGGAGGCGAACGACGGCCGCGCCGGCGTGTCCGCGTTCGAGCGGCTCCGGCCGGACATCGTCCTGCTCGACGTCATGATGCCGATCCTCGACGGCTTCGGCGCCTGCGCGGCGTTACGCAAGCTCGGGGGCGGCGACCACGTCCCGGTGCTGATGATGACCGCGCTGGACGATTCCGACTCGATCAACCGCGCCTACGAAGCCGGCGCCACCGATTTCATCACCAAGCCGATCGCCTGGCCCATGCTCGTCCACAGGGTGCGCTATCTGCTGCGCGCGAACCGGGCGTTTCTCGATCTCGCGCAGAGCGAGGCGCGGCTCACCAATGCTCAGCGCATCGCGCAACTCGGACATTGGGAATGGAACGTGGCGACCGACGAGGTGCAGCGCTCGGAGGAGATTTTCCGCATCGCCGGCCGCACGCCGGAGCAGTTGCCCCCCGCGCAGAAGGCGTTCCTCGACATCATGCATGCGGACGATCGACCGATCGTGGAGGAGGCGCTATACGCGGCGCTGTACCGGCAACAGCCGTACAACGTGGACTTCCGCATCGTGCGTCCCGACGGCACCACCCGCATCGTGCACGAGCAAGGGGAAGTCCAATACGATGACGCCCGCAAGCCGGCGCGTATGCAGGGGACCATCCAGGACATCACCGAGCGCAAGCGCGCCGAGGAGCAGATTCGCCAGCTTGCGCTCTACGACAGCCTGACCGGCCTGCCGAACCGGGACTTGTTCAGGGAGCAGTTGAGCCACGCCGTGGCGCGGGCCGGGCGCACCGACGAAGCGCTGGCGGTGCTCTCGCTCGACCTCGACCGGTTCAAGCGCATCAACGACACGCTGGGCCACGAGGTGGGCGACCAGCTGCTGAAGGAAGCCGCGAGCCGTCTCACCAAAACGCTGCGCCAGACCGATTACCTCACGCGCAATGAGCCCGACGAGGCAAGTTACTTCGTTGCGCGTCAGGGCGGCGACGAGTTCACCGTGCTGCTCGGCGGCCTCAGGCAGGCGCAGGATACCGCCAAGGCCGTGCGCCGCATCCTCGAAGCGCTGTCGCAGCCGTTCGATCTGGACGGCAATGAAATCGTGATGAGCGCAAGCATCGGCATCGCCATCCATCCTCTCGACGGCAACGACGCCGACAGCCTGCTGAGAAACGCCGGCGCTGCCGTGCACTTCGCCAAACAGCAGGGCAAGAACCACCAGTACTACAATCGCGGAATGAATGCCGCCGCGCTCGAGAAGCTGTCGCTGGAGGGAAAGCTGCGCAAAGCGCTGGAGAAGGAGGAGTTCGCGCTGCACTACCAGCCCAAGATCGACCTCGCGCGGGGAACCGTCAGCGGCATCGAGGCACTGATCCGATGGAACGACCCGGAGCGCGGCCTGGTGCCCCCGGTGCAGTTCATTTCGCTACTCGAGGAAACCGGCATGATACTCGAGGTCGGGCGCTGGGCGATTCACAAGGCGGTCGATGAATACCGGCACTGGCACGAGCAGGGACTGCAGCCGCCGCGGATTGCGGTCAATGTTTCGCCCGTGCAGTTGCGGCAGAAGGACTTCGTGGAATCGGTGCGCAATGCACTCGAAGGGTCGATTGCCGGGTCGCATGGCCTGGACCTGGAGATCACCGAGAGCCTCATCATGGAGGACATCGAAGACAACATCGGGAAGCTCCAGGCGATAAAAGACATGGGCGTCAACATCGCGATCGATGACTTCGGCACCGGTTATTCCTCGCTCGGCTATCTCGCCAGGCTGCCGGTGAACGCGTTGAAGATCGACCGCTCGTTCATCATTACCATGGCGGCGAGCGCCAACAGCATGACCATTGTGTCCACGATCATCTCGCTCGCCCACTCGCTCGGCCTCAAGGTCATCGCGGAAGGCGTCGAGACCGAGGAGCAGTCGAAGTTCCTGCGCCTGCTCAAGTGCGACGAGATCCAGGGCTATCTCATCAGCAAGCCGATCCCGGCCGCGGAGATCGAAGCGCTGCTCGCCGCGAGGCGCGGCGCCTAATACTGCTTGCTGCTGCCGGATTGTCATTCCAATTGACAATCTGCATAATCCCGGCTACGCTTCCTGCATGCTCAGACGTGCCGCAGCCCCTGCGCTGCGCCGCCTCGCGCGCCACTACCCGGTCATCGCACTCACCGGCCCGCGCCAGTCCGGCAAGACCACGCTCGCCCGCGCGACGTTCCCGCGCAAACCCTACGTCAGCCTGGAAGACCTCGACGTGCGTGAATTCGCCGAGCGCGATCCGCGCGCCTTTCTCGCGCAGTTCCGATCCGGCGCGGTGCTGGATGAAGCGCAGCGCGCCCCCGAACTGTTCTCCTACCTGCAGACAATCGTCGATCGCGACCGCGCGCCGGGACGCTTCATCCTCACCGGCTCGCAACAGTTCGGCCTGCTCTCCCGCATCACGCAAACGCTGGCCGGACGAGTGGGAATGCTTCACCTGCTCCCGTTTGCCCTGGGCGAAC